>NZ_JAUTYS010000001.1:0-544030 GCF_041982285.1 Pantoea sp. ANP04
GGGGTATGAGAACCCCCGCCGGGGTTCGACAACGGGCCATGCCCGCTGGACAGCGGAGCCTGCGACGCTGCCCGAAGTGTGAGCGCAGCGAATCAATCCCCCTCTCACCGCCACATTCTGAAGAAGAGCCTGAACGTTTGTTCAGGCTTTTTTTTGCATATTGCACTGAGAGAGGGGTATGAGAACCCCCGCCGGGGTTCGACAACGGGCCATGCCCGCTGGACAGCGGAGCCTGCGACGCTGCCCGAAGGGTGAGCGCAGCGAATCAATCCCCCTCTCACCGCCACATAATGTTGGGCGTTGCAGGGACAAAGCCCTATGTAGACTGAATCAACAACTACATTGAGACAATGGAACTACGAAAGCAGCAAAAAAAAGCATGCGAATTATACACACAAACAGAAAAACCTTTGGCGTTAACCAAAGAGATTTTCTGTTTGTGTCTAATTAAAAAAGTTAAAATTCTTCCCCAGATTAGTGCTTTTTCAGTTCTGCCGCAGCACGGACAGCGCGATGTGATCCGCCAGAATCGGTTGCATTTTTGACAGCCTTGGAATCATTCTGGAAATGTTCCCCTGTGTTATCGTTTCACCGCTGGCCAACAACTGCCAGTCAGTCTGACTCATTACCACGCAAGCCGCTTCCTAAGACTGTCCCTCAAATCCTTTTTTCATAGTGTCTCCTAATGTGATATTGAGGCTATGGTAGGCTAAATTTTCAGTTAACAAAGAGGATGATGTAATACTGTAAGACGCGTTCCAGAACTCTGCCGCTTTTGCCTCTAGCTACGTCATTGCCCAGTCGCCAAGTTTTTTTATGTGCTCGACATTAAAAGATCGATTCCTTGATCATCGCCTGGCACGATGACAAAATCCGGTATCTTTTTTTCAGGTGTTCCCATGGCTAAATTATTTGCCCGATACGTGACGATTGGAGTTCTTAACACGCTTATCCACTGGGTTGTGTTTGCCATTTGCATAAAGAACGGCCAAAGCCAGTCTGTCTCCAACTTCATTGCCTTCTGTACTGCGGTAACTTTTTCCTTCTTCGCCAATGCCAGGTGGACCTTTAACGCCGAAGCGACCACGTTCAGATACATGATGTATGTGTTCTTCATGGGGGCTGTGGCAACTCTCATTGGAGCATCTGCAGACCGGCTGCATGTCAACCCTGTAGCTACCCTTGTCGTATTCTCTGCAGTGAGCCTTGTATGCGGATTCCTCTATTCTAAATATTTTATTTTTAAAGAGAAAAAATGAAGATATCGCTAGTCGTTCCCGTCTTCAATGAAGAAGATGCAATAAAGTTTTTTTACAGTGCGGTAAGAAGCAAAGACTTTTTGAAGCCATATGAAATTGAGATTGTCTTCATAGATGACGGAAGCTCAGATTTCACGGCACAACTGATGAAAGATATGCAGGAAGGCGATCCCTTAGTGCGGAATGTATTCTTTACGCGAAATTTTGGTAAAGAAGCCGCACTTTTCGCGGGGATCGAATGTGCCACTGGTGATGCGATTATCCCTATTGATGTCGATTTGCAGGACCCGCTTGAAATTATTCCACTACTGATTGAGCGATGGCAGTCAGGTGCGGATATGGTACTGGCTAAACGTACTGACAGAAGTACTGACGGCCACATGAAGCGTAAGACTGCAGAGTGGTTTTACCAACTACATAACAAAATCAGTTCGCCAAAGATTGAGGAAAACGTAGGCGACTTCAGGCTGATGTCCCGTGGCGTGGTTGAGAGCATCAAACTTCTGCCTGAGCGTAATCTGTTTATGAAAGGAATTCTGTCATGGGTTGGTGGCAAAACGGAAATCGTTGAATATGCCCGTGCGGAACGCGTTGCCGGGACCACGAAGTTTAACGGATGGAAGTTATGGAATCTTGCGCTGGAAGGACTGACCTCATTCTCTACCTTTCCGCTACGCATTTGGTCATATCTGGGTTTTCTGGTGGCCTCGTTGGCCTTTCTGTATGGACTATGGATGATCGTGGACAAATTGCTGTTCGGTAATCCGGTGCCTGGCTACCCCTCTATTCTGGTTTCCGTACTGTTTCTTGGTGGCGTTCAGCTTATTGGCATTGGAGTGCTGGGTGAGTATATCGGCAGGATTTACACTGAGACCAAAAAAAGACCACGCTATATAGTAAAAAGGGACAATAATGTTTAAGATAAACTTTAAAAAAAATTCAATTTACCTCTCGCTAATTATATTTTCATTATTAATTTCATACATTCTGACGTCGCGATATTTCCCCATAGAACCTGACGCGGCTAATAGCTCACTTGTTTGGAGAGCTTTTGTTACTGAAGGGTTTTCAGCCTTTAAAAACTGGCAGCCAACCCCGGATAACTGGTATTTCACAACTTATCCGTTTAATTTTTTATTTTTCTTTTTATTGAATCATGATGGAAAACTCCCACTTATTCTTTCAACATCATCATTTATTGGCCTGACAGCAATATATCTGACTTATATAGCCTACGCAATCAGCAAGAGTAGATCATCACTCTTGACATTGCTTAGCTTGGTACTATTGCCTTCCTACGTTTACACTTTTGGTTTTGCAGCTCATCCTTTTTCTCATTACTCAACAAACTTCTTTGGGGTAGTTGCTTTTTCCCTCGCCTTTATTAACCTGAAGCGAAAATCGCTAATTTTAACGTTAACCTACAGTGTTATTTCGATTTTCTCTTCCGTTTCTGATCCTTGGTTTTTAGCTACATATTTCTTACCATTGTTGCTGACCCATGCTTATTTTAGCTTTAAAAAAGAAATCTCATTCAAAATCACCTTAATTTTAGCCATTGGTTTTTATATAAGCATGTCCCATATGGTTCAACGCTTATTTAAGTTGCCGATTCAAAGATTCAAAATTGTTCACTTTGATCAATGGAGGGATAACGCTGGGTGGGCTATTGAGGTACTTGGTAAAAGTTTGAATCTGTTTTTCGTGAACAACACATTCACTATTTTAGCTTCAGTTATTATCTGGCTGCTGGTTTGGCTGTACTCTCTACGTATATGCATCTCAAAGAGCAGTCCCGCTACTTTCGTTTCTATATTCAGCTTCCTGAGCGTAGCCGGAATAATCTCATCCTTCATCATCAGCTATGACCTACCAGCAGACATTAGCGCAAGGTTCTTTGTCAATGTCATATGCTTCGTAGTAGTCCCGGTAACATTGGGGTATTCATTCTCACGAAACCCACTAGTTTTATTGATTTTCATTATATATATAGCTTCTTCAACCTACTCATACAGTGTAAATAAGACGCCACTATATGACCAAGAGGGAAATACTAAAAATTTTATTGCCTTCCTGAATAAAAACAACCTCTATTTCGGATATGGCGACTATTGGAAATACTCAAATAGCGTTAATTGGTTATCGTCAGGTTCTCTTCACATCTCCCCCGTGATTTTTGACGAGACTGACTATCATATTAAATTTGACAGCATTCGTGTTCAGACAATGAAGTCATGGCTGACAGAAAAATATATAAAAGCATCACCCAATCGACAATTTGTCGCTATACCAGGCTTAGAATCAGACGACTCTGGGAAAATTCGCTTAGAAGCAATCAAAAAGCAACTAGGAGAACCTGATGAAAAACTCACTTTTCAGGATATGACGATCTTTGTGTATAACCATAAGATACCGCTAAAATAAATTCTCCGAAGCGGCTACATAAACACTTCGCATGTAAAAAAGAAACATGTAGCCGCATTTAATTACAGATTTGGGATATCAGACCATGCAATGTTCGGCGCTTTTGTCACAGCAGTTTGGTTAAGTAATAGTCGATATTTCTCGGGCAAAAAGTTGTTTTTCCAGAATCCGTTGCATCATCAAGTGGAAAATGAGGGCGTAAAAATTACTAGTTATTACAATTTTTTGAAGCTATCTGTTCATGGGTTCGAATCCCCCTCTCACCGCCACATTCTGAAGAAGAGCCTGAATGACGGTTATTGTGAGAGCCGCACACCTTTAAATGCAAAGTCACAGCCTTAAATTAACGCATGGCAGACACAAGTCCTGGCGCCTGCCACCAGCATCACACCGCCACAGCCTGCGGCGTCACTGAATCCCGGCTTACCAGCGTTCCCTGATGAGAAGACGGGACGCTCTCATCGGGATGCAATAAAATCTTAATCGCATCCTGTATCATTTCATCAATAGGCACACGAACAGTCGTTAGAGAGGGTGTGTAATACTTTCCAATCACTGAGTCATCAAACCCGGCAAGTGAAATATCGCCAGGTATAGTTTTGCCCGCGTCCTGAAACGCTTTTGCCACACCAATGGCCATGTCGTCATTGGCCGCCAGCACGCAGGTGAACGGAATATTGCGCGCTAATAGCTGGAGTCCGGCGTCGTATCCACTCTCTGTGCTCCAGCTACCCTGCACCACTAATTGCGGATCCGGGTCGATCCCCGCGTTCAGTAGTGCATTACGATAGCCCTGTAAACGACGCTCACCTGTCGGTGAATCATTGCATCCCGATATAAACGCAATCCGGGTATGCCCATGCGCCAACAGATGCGCCATCATCTCTTCACTACTGCGCTGATGGTCGGTGAACACACAGTGGCGTCGATTTCTGATGAGTTCACGATTAATGACCACTATCGGCGTCTGAATTTTATCGACAATATCATCCATCTCACTGACTGAAAGATACTTGGGGTAGAGCATAATCGCTTCGCAACGGAGCTCAATAAGTAAGTCAATCGCATTGCGCTCGTCCTGAGCACTGTGTTTACCGTCCGCGAGCACCAGCTGACGGTTTTGTTTCTCGCTGAGCGTTGCCGCCTGATAAACCAGGCTTGAAAAAAACGGCCCGTTGTACAATCCGTTAGTGATAACCAGCCCAATCGAATGCGTTTTGTTAGTAGAAAGATTTCGTGCCAGCAGATTGGGTCGATATCCCGTATCAGCTACAGCCTGCATAATTCTGGCTTTCACCTCTTCCCGCACAAAAACCTTGCCACTTAACGCACGCGATACGGTGGCTTTTGATACACCAGCCACCCTGGCGATGTCCTGTATTGTGACCATTAAGGAACCTCAATCATTGGATGGCTTAAACCACCCAGGCTGAACCAGGCTGTAAAGTGAGATACACATTAATCGTATCGACTAAAACCTGGGTCATTTAACCTGTGCGCGCCCAGCCCCCTCTCTTTGTGTCATAGACATCAGCGGCATCCCTGGCCCGATGGGACCCTGAGACTGATATTCTGTTAAAATAAAGTCTTCGCTATTCACCACCAGGACGGGTGTTGTCAGGTCATAGCCTTCACGTTCAATGCAGTCTTTGTCGAATTCAAGAAGTGGCGTACCTGCTTTAACCACATCCCCCTCTTTTACCAACGGTCGGAAATATTGCCCCTGCAACTCGACCGTATTTAATCCAACATGGATCAGCAATTCGGCGCCATTATCACACAATAACCCGATGGCATGATGGGAAGCGATCAGAGATTCCACCCTCGCATTACAGGGTGCCACCACTTTTCCCGCGGCCGGCTTAATGGCGATACCGTCACCCATCACCTTACCGGCAAAGACCTCATCAGTAACACTTTCCAGCGCGAGGACATCTCCTTTTAACGGGCTAAGAATATCAATCGCCTGACCACTCGCCGCTGTGGATGTTGCCTGCGGGGTGGATGCCAGAGGCGCAGACTCTTCTTCATCGATGGGATCGTCGAAGCCTACAAACTGCACCATCAAAATAGTCAGCACTATTGTCGTACCCGCACCTGCAAGCTCACCAATAAACGACATCGGCGCATCAGGACTGATGGCATTAACCAGCGTAAACAGACCCGGCAGTGCAGCATACGCGTAGTAAAGGCTACCGAACAGGCTGGCAACAACGGCACCAATTGCCCCGCCAATACAGCCACAGATAAAGGGTTTTTTAAAGCGCAATGTCACGCCATAAATCGCCGGCTCAGTGATGCCAAAAATGGCGGTGACGCCGGCAGAGAGCGAAGTTGCTTTTAACTGCGCGTTGCGGGTTTTCAGAAAGACACCTAACACTGCCGCCATCTGACCGATAACCGCGATAGTCTGATAAGCCTGGAAGGAGTCATGACCCTGCGTATCGAAGTTCGCCATAATGACGGGCGTAATACCCCAATGAACGCCAAAAATAACGATTATCTGCCAGATGCCTCCAATTACCGCGGCGGCCAGCATGGGCGCAGCATGGAACAATGCGTTATAGCCATTTGCTACCGCCAAAGCCGCCCATGTGGTAATCGGACCAATAACGATCAGAGTCAGCGGCACAATCACCACAAAGCAGATTAATGGGGTAAAAAGCGGACTGATGACCTCTGGTAACCACCTGACTACACGATGTTCAAGCCAGGAGAGTGCCCAAACCAGAAACAAGGGAGGTAAAACTGAAGAGGTATAAACTGTTTCAGAAAGCGGGAAGAAAAGGAAATTGATGCTTTCTCCCCCGGCAATGCGCGCTGCCAGCGAAGTCCAGTCCGGACTAATTAACGCACAACAACACAGGACAGCAATAAACGGGTTACATTTAAAATGCCGTGCGGCCGTAATCGCGATAAATACGGGCAAAAAAGCAAACGGCGTCCAGGACATGAAGTTGAGTACAGCAAATGTACCGGTTGTTTTAATATCAACATTAATCAAACCCAGAACAATCAGCAGTCCCTGAAGGATACCTGCCGCTGCAAGAATATAAACAATAGGCGCAAATACCGCCGACATCGTGGCAATGACCGCATCCAGTTTGCGTGTTTTTCCCAGCTGTTTCGGTGTTCCTGTCTCTTTAACCAGGCCGGACATTGCATTAAACACATCGGCGACATGGGTACCGATCACAACCTGAAACTGCCCGCCACTCTCAACTACGGCAATGACACCTGACAGACGTTGCACGTTACGCTTCGCCTCAGCGGGCGTTTTAACAAGCACCAGCCTTAAACGCGTGGCGCAGCGGGTAAAACTTTGGATATTCTCTTGCCCACCAACTTCATGAAGAATATCGCTTGCTAACTTATTGTAATCCCTGATGCCTGTCATATTTTTTCCCTTTCATTGTCACTGACTACACCGTCTGAAAAAGTGAAAATATTTACATGGCAATCTGGAAACCTGCCATGCAACCGGTTTCACGGTATCCTGCGAGATATTTCATGCAACCGGTTTCATGGGAAAATGAGAGTGAAATCACTTATTAGATGAGAATGAATTCTGTTGAGGGATTGCCTGAAAAGAAAACCCGGCCGAAGCCGGGTTTGGGCGCTACACTTCTACTCAATCAAACGCTAGCTATACGCGTGCAGGGTGCGCTGACACAGCGCAGAACGCACACAATCCTCTTTGCCAAAGCGCACAATGCCAACCATCTCGTCCTCTTCAAAACGCGCCAGCGCGTCCGCGAGACCGGAAGGCACCCCAGCGGGCAAGTCGCACTGGGTAATATCGCCGTTAACAATGACTGTGACGTTTTCGCCCAGTCGGGTCAGGAACATTTTCATCTGCGCGGCGGTCACGTTCTGCGCCTCATCCAGAATCACCACAGCATTTTCAAAAGTGCGGCCTCGCATGTAGGCGAAAGGCGCAATCTCTACCTTGGCAATTTCCGGACGCAGACAATATTGCATAAATGATGCGCCAAGACGTTTAACCAGAATGTCATAAACCGGGCGGAAATAAGGGGCGAATTTCTCAGAAATATCACCGGGCAGGAAACCCAGATCCTCATCTGCCTGTAGTACCGGGCGCGTAACGATAATCCTGTCGATATCCTTATTAATCAGGGCCTCAGCTGCTTTCGCAGCACTGATCCAGGTTTTACCGCATCCGGCTTCACCGGTTGCGAAGATCAGCTGTTTCGTTCCTATGGCATTAAGATAGTGCGCCTGAGCTTCATTACGGGCCTCAATCGGTAACCGGTCACGCGTATCACGCGCCATGCCAATTGCATCCAGTCCGCTCATATGCACCAGCGAAGTGACCGACTCTTCTTCGCGCTGACGATGACTTCGAGAGTCACTGCGAAGCACTCTTCTTGCTTCACGACGCGCTTTGATCACTGCTTTCTGTCTTCCCATAGTGGCACCTTTCAGTTGGTTTCATTTCCCGCGCGAGGTCGTTGACCCGTTGCGATTACGTGAACGCTTTAGAGGTTTCAGTTGGCTTCCTTTAGAGCCATGACAGGACAGGATAATGGGTATGCAGCAACACACTGACGTGGCTGAACACCGGATAAAACAGGATGCGATAAGACAAAAGAAATGGTTGAAGGAAGGGAGAAATAACGAGGCAGAATTGCCCTCGCGGTCAGGCGCAATTTATTTAGTGACAGTGACTTTCCATTAAAGACTCGACCCATTCGCGAACTCCAGTGTGATACATCAACACATACGATTACGCCTGATTAATAAATTGCACCATTTTGTTGGGCCTTTGCAACAGTAATTTTACCTGCTGGCAAAGGAATTGCTAATCGCGGGTAAGTATTTCTTTTAAGGCAAAATGTAAAATCACTATATTTCAGTTAATTACCATATTTTATATACACCCGGCACCCGATAAATCTCAGTTAAAGCTTAGCCAATAATATGTAAAAGGGGTAAACCGCGGGCGGCATGAGACAGGCCCGCCCGCAGTGTTCAAAAATCAATCAAGCCTCCAGTAGCGACTGCCCTAAATAATGGCTGGCGTCGGCAACTCCGGGTAAAGCGAAAAAGTAACCACCGCCAAAAGGACGGATATATTCTTCCAGCGCTTCACCGTTGAGACGCTGCTGCACTGTGAGAAAACCACGCTCCAGATCGTGCTGGTAGCAGACGAACAATAATCCCATCTCAAGCTGCCCGGATGCAGAGATACCCGCAGAGTAGCTGTAGCCACGTCGCAGCATCAGGCTACTGGCGGTCTCAGGTGTGCGGGGGTTCGCAAGACGAATGTGCGCATCCAGTGCAATGACCTCACCATCCGGATCACGCGCGTAATCCGGCACGTCATGTTCATGCTGCATGCCCAGTGGCGCGCCGCTCAGCTTCTCGCGACCAAAGATAGTCTGCTGCTCACCCAGTGGGGTGCGGTCCCACATTTCAACGTGAAAGCGGATGAGTCGTACTGCCTGATAGCTGCCATTGCGCGCCCAGACAGGCTCATCCTGATCGGCGGTCACCCACAGCAACTGGTTCATAAGAGCAGGATTGTGCGTATCCGGGTTGGCGGTGCCATCTTTAAAACCCAGCAGATTGATCGGCGTCTCCTGCCCCTGACTGCGTGCCGCGTGGTCGGAGATAAAACCTTCGCGTCGCCAGCGTACACCCAGCAGGTCAGGCGTATGCTTGATGATGTCACGCAGAGCATGAATCACCGTATCCTGCGTGTTAGCACAAATCTGCAGCAGCAGATCGCCATGACACTGACTGGCATCAAGCGAATCATTGGGGAAGCGCGTCATCGGCTGCAATTTTTTCGGCTTGTGAGGCGCTAAACCGAAGCGTTCATCAAACAGCGAATGGCCGACCGACACAGTAATTGTCAGATTATCAGGCGCGATAGTCGCCCCAAGAATGCCGGAATCCATTGGCGGCAGTTGCGGATTAGTCACCGCAGGTGCCGGCCCTCCCGTGGTGAGAAAGGCGATACGCTGGGTCAGTAGCTGGAACAGACGCTTCAGCTCCGCTTTATCACTACTGAGCAGATCAAATGCCACCAGCATCATCGATGCCTGCTGGGGCGTCGTGATGCCCGCCTGATGTGGACCGTAAAACGGCTGCGTCTGCTGTCGCGCCTGCGGCGTTACCGTACCCGGCGAAAAGCTGTCCGCAGCAGCGGCGTGGAACGGACAACCGCCGCCGATCGCCGCCGCGCCGCCCAGCAGACCCAAACCTTTCAGTAAACGACGACGCGCAGGCTGCGCGTCATCTTCCTTACGACTCATGATTAATCCAGACCCAAAGTGCCACGAAGTAACGAAAGATCTTCCGCCAGCGCGGTGATCGGTCCTTTCAGCGCGTTACGGTCGGCGCTGGTCAGTTTCTCATAGGATTCGAAACCGGTTTTGGTGCGGTACTTGCTCAGGATTGCATCGACTTTTTTGAAGTTAGCGTCAACCTTAGCCTGCAACTGCGGGTTCGCTTTGCTCACCATCGGGCGTAGCAGCTCAACAATTTTCTGCGCGCCATCAATGTTGGCCTGGAAGTCCCACAGGTCGGTACGACTGTAGCGATCTTCCTCACCGGAGATTTTGCTGGAGGCCACTTCTTCAATCAGACCGGCCGCGCCGCCAACCACTTTAGCTGGCGGGAAAGCCAGTTCACTGATGCGCACCTGCAAATCTTTCACATCTTTATTCAGCTTATCCGCGTAGTCCGCCATGCCTTTGGTGCTGTTATCCGCAAACAGGGCTTTTTCCAGACGGTGGAAACCGGTGAACTTAGGATCGGCTGCCTTCTTCTCGTAGTCATCTTCACGGGCATCAATGCTGCCGTCGAGATCGGAGAAAAGCTCAGCAATCGGCTCAATGCGCTCATAATACTGACGGGTCGGCGCAAACAGCGTTTTGGCTTTTTCCACATCACCCGCTTTAACAGCGTCAGTAAACGCCTGGGTGTTACTGACCAGCTGATTCACCTGATCCGTCACATACGCTTTATAGGCGGTGATCGGGCCTTCTAACTGCATACGCGCGGACGTGGTGCTTTTCGCCGTGCCCTCGCCCGCCTCAACAATCAGCTTGCCTTTAGGATTGCTCAGCAGACCACAGGTCATCTCATATTCGCCTGCTTCCAGATTGGCGGTCAGCTTCTGACTGAAGCCTGGCGCGATGTTCTCACGCTCTTCAACCACCAGCACGCCTTTGAGGATTTCCCACTCCAGCGCTTTCTGGCTGTTGTTTTTGATCAGGAACTGAGTCTTGCCGGCCTTGACCGTTAAGCTCATCGGCTCACACTGCTTGTCGTTGACGCTAACGGTAACCTGAGGAACCGCTGCCGCGGCCGAAGCGGAGATCGCCAGCAGAGGAAGCAGCAGTGCCTTGCGGCGGAAACGCATTGTCATCTCGATATTCCCTGTTAAGTTGCCGGCGCGGCGGGCGCGCCTGTTAAATGTCTGATTACACCGTGGCCGACGCAGCAGGACGCGCAGGCATAAAGAACAAAATTAGCGCGGGGATCAGGTAGACGAAGTAAACGGTCACTTCACTCACGCTTGGGGCCTCCTGATATCCCAGAATCCCTTCCAGCAGGGTGCCGAACAGCGAATGGGTCGATAAAGTACTACTGAGGTCGAACGCCACATCCTGAAAGCGATTCCAGAGGCCTGCTTCGTGGAACGCACGAATTGCCCCCGCCGCCAGGCCCGCCGCAACAAATAAAATGAACACGCTGGTCCAGCGGAAAAAGTGCGCCATATTCAGGCGGATACCGCCCCAGTAGAGCAGCATGCCCAGCACCACCGCCGTTGCCAGCCCCAGCACCGCGCCAATCGGCGGCGCATAACCGACATCCTGAGTAAAGGCGGCCAGCAGGAAGAAGACAGACTCCAGCCCTTCACGTGCCACGGCCAGAAATACCATCAGCACCAGCGCCAGACCGCCACGGCCGGAGCGGTGCAGCGCCTGATCGACCGCCTGCTCAAGCTCGACCCGGATATTGCGTGCCACTTTGCGCATCCAGAACACCATTGAGGTGAGGATGACGACCGCAATCAGCGCCACAATACCTTCAAACAGCTCCTGCTCTTTTTGCGGGAATTCACCGGTGGTGGCATTGATGAACAGACCCAGGCCCAGACAGAGTGCAGCGGCGATAAACACGCCCGCCCACATCGCCGGGAACCATTGGGTGCGCTGGGTGCGTTTGAGATAGCTGGCTATTAGGCTGACTATCAGCGCGGCTTCAAGCCCTTCACGCAGCATGATGAGAAAAGGAACAAACATCGCCAACCTCTTGAATGTTAAGCAGCGTCAATAAATAGTAAAATCAGGTAAAGTGTAAACGATACCGATTATCATTATCGCTGCGAAAAAAACAAGTTACTGGTGGAGATAATTTCATCTTTGGGTGATTTATCTTTGTAACAAAAAGGCCCGCCCCTTCCGGGACAGGCCTTGAGGATTAACGCTTCGCTTATTTGGTCTGGAACTCTGCTTCTGCAGCGACAAAGCGCTGTTGCGCTTCTGCTGAAGGTTCACGTCCCATGAGGCTGAAGACCACGATCGCGATGCTGGCAAAGATGAAGCCTGGGATGATTTCATACAGTCCCAGCCAGCCATACTGTTTCCACAGCAGCACGGTCAGCGCACCGATAATCATGCCCGCCAGCGCACCGTTGCGGTTCATGCGCTTCCAGCAGACGCCAAACAGCACGACCGGACCAAACGCAGCACCGAAGCCCGCCCAGGCGTAGCTCACCAGGCCCAGCACGCGGTTTTCCGGATTAGACGCCAGGGCAATGGCAATCAGTGCCACCAGCAGCACCATCAGACGCCCTACCCACACCAGCTCTTTCTGGCTGGCATTTTTACGCAGAAAACCTTTGTAGAGATCTTCAGTCAGGGCACTGGAGCAGACCAGCAGCTGACAGCTCAGCGTTGACATCACGGCGGCCAGAATCGCTGACAGCAGAATTCCCGCAATCCATGGGTTGAACAGAATACGCGCCAGCTCAATAAAGACGCGCTCAGCATTATCATTAACGCCCGTTGCCAGCGTCGGGTTGTTCTGGAAGTAGGCGATACCAAAGAAGCCCACCGCCACAGCGCCCGCCAGACAGAGCACCATCCACGTCATACCGATGCGACGTGCGGTACGGATTGAGCGATGTGAATCTGCCGCCATAAAACGCGCCAGGATATGCGGCTGCCCGAAGTAACCCAGACCCCATCCAAGCAGCGAGATGACCGCCACGAAGTTCAGCCCCTTGAGCA
This sequence comes from Pantoea sp. ANP04, assembly GCF_041982285.1. Lineage (NCBI taxonomy): Bacteria > Pseudomonadati > Pseudomonadota > Gammaproteobacteria > Enterobacterales > Erwiniaceae > Pantoea > Pantoea sp. ANP04. The sequence goes on from NZ_JAUTYS010000001.1 coordinate 12,953, forward strand.
TGTCGAGGTTTTCCAGGCTTTTCGCTTGAATCACTGCCATGGAATCAGACCAGCCGCCGACCGCGATAATCACAAACACCGGCGTCAGGATGAGCGCAAAAATCATCAGGCTCGCCTGAACGGTATCGGTCCAGCTTACCGCCAGGAACCCACCCACCAGCGTATAGAGGATAGTCGCCGCTGCACCCGCCCACAGGGCAGTTTCATAGCTCATACCAAAGGTGCTTTCAAACAGACGCGCACCGGCCACCACGCCCGAGGCGCAATAGATAGTGAAGAACACCAGGATCACAAGAGCAGAAATGACACGCAGGATTTTACTGTGGTCTTCAAAGCGGCTGGTGAAGAAGTCCGGCAACGTCAGCGCGTTGTCATGATGCTCGGTCTGGACCCGCAGGCGACCCGCCACGATTTTCCAGTTCAGCCAGGCACCGATGGTCAGGCCAATTGCGATCCAGCTTTCAGAGATACCGGAGATGAAAATGGCACCGGGTAATCCCATCAGCAGCCAGCCGCTCATATCGGAGGCACCGGCAGAGAGTGCCGTGACCACGCTACCCAGGCTGCGGCCACCGAGGATGTAATCATCGAAGTTTTTGGTTGAGCGCCAGGCTATAAAACCAATCAACACCATCCCAAGAATATAAATCACAAAGGTCACCAGCATTGGTGTACTTACACTCATCTGTCTCTCCACTTATTATTTGATATCCCAGAGAAATCGCCAGCTACCCGCCAGCCGGAACGGGGCAAAGCGGGCCGATTTTTTCGTCAGGGCGTCAGTCATTTCCCAGCGGCGCGGTATCCTGCCGGAAAGGCGTGGCGCGCACAATGGATTTAACACAGGCGTTACAGTGATTTCACTAACCGTTTGTGAAAACGTGCTGATAGGTTGCACTCGCTCACAGTTATCCGGTTGCACCACGGAATTACCCGCCATAAAACCGCTTTTTATCAGGGTTGCCAACCTGGCCAGGATCTTGCAGCAATATCCATGCCGCTTTGAGAAATTTAACAATCGGCCTCATTTAAAGGGTGTTAACTGGCTCACATTTAACACGGTTGCACAAAGTTGCAACTTAAGTGATAGTGCAGCCAACGCCGTACCGAACCACTACAAGGAGCTCTGGAGTCATGGCTACAACCACCATGGGTGTAAAACTGGATGACGCAACACGTGAGCGCATCAAACTGGCTGCACAGCGGATTGATCGCACGCCACACTGGCTGATTAAACAGGCGATCTTTAACTACCTGGGCCAGCTTGAAAGCGGCGACGCCGTGCCGGAGATCCCGCTTTCTGCCCTGGCGGTCGCGGAGTCCGATGACACCCAGCCAGAGGAGTCGCACCAGCCGTTCCTTGACTTCGCAGAGCAGATTTTACCTCAGTCAGTGACCCGTTCAGCGGTGACCGCCGCCTGGCGTCGTCCGGAGACTGATGCAGTACCCATGATGCTGGAGCAGGCCCGCTTGCCGGCAGCGCTGGCAGAGAAAACCCATCAGTTGGCTTATCAGCTCGCCGACAAGCTGCGGCACCAGAAAGGGGCAACCGGACGCGCTGGCATGGTGCAAAGTCTGCTGCAGGAGTTCTCTCTCTCCTCACATGAAGGCGTAGCGCTGATGTGCCTGGCTGAAGCGCTGCTGCGTATTCCTGACAAGCCCACGCGCGATGCGCTGATTCGCGACAAAATCAGCAATGGCAACTGGCAGTCACATCTGGGACGCAGCTCCTCAATGTTTGTCAATGCAGCGACCTGGGGCCTGCTGTTTACCGGCCGCCTGGTTTCGACCCACAATGAGTCGAACCTCTCCAGCTCGCTTAACCGCATTATTGGTAAGGGTGGCGAGCCACTGATCCGCAAAGGCGTGGATATGGCGATGCGTCTGATGGGTGAGCAGTTCGTTACCGGTGAAACCATTGCCGAAGCGCTGGCTAACGCCCGCAAGCTGGAAGAGAAAGGTTTCCGCTACTCTTACGATATGCTGGGCGAAGCGGCACTTACTGCAGGCGATGCCAAAGCCTATCTGCTCTCTTATCAGCAGGCGATCCATGCCATTGGTAAAGCGTCGAATGGACGTGGCATTTATGAAGGACCCGGCATCTCCATCAAGCTCTCCGCACTGCATCCCCGCTACAGCCGCGCGCAGTATGAGCGTGTGATGGAAGAGCTCTACCCTATTCTGAAATCACTGACGCTGCTGGCCCGCTCTTATGACATCGGCATCAATATCGACGCAGAAGAAGCCGATCGGCTGGAACTGTCACTCGATATGCTGGAAAAACTCTGTTTCGAGCCAGAGCTGGAAGGCTGGAACGGCATCGGGTTTGTGATTCAGGCCTACATGAAACGCTGTCCGTTTGTCATTGATGAGCTGATTGATCTGGCACAGCGCAGCCGCCGTCGCCTGATGATCCGTCTTGTGAAAGGCGCGTACTGGGACAGCGAAATCAAGCGCGCCCAGATGGAAGGCCTTGAGGGCTACCCGGTTTATACCCGCAAGGTTTACACCGATATCTCTTACCTGGCCTGTGCCCGCAAACTGCTGGCGGTGCCAAGCCTGATCTATCCGCAGTTCGCGACGCACAACGCGCACACTCTGGCGGCAATTTATCAACTGGCGGGCAATAACTACTATCCGGGCCAGTATGAGTTCCAGTGCCTGCACGGCATGGGCGAACCACTGTATGAGCAGGTGGTCGGCAAAGTGGCGGACGGCAAGCTTAATCGTCCCTGCCGTATCTATGCGCCGGTGGGCACCCATGAAACCCTGCTGGCCTATCTGGTTCGTCGCCTGTTAGAAAACGGGGCCAACACCTCCTTTGTTAACCGTATTGCTGATACCTCGCTGCCGATCGATGAGCTGGTAGCCGATCCGGTGACTGCCGTCGAGAAACTGGGTGCCAGCGAAGGCGCCATTGGCCTGCCGCATCCGAAGATCCCTCTGCCGCGCGAACTGTATGGCGATAACCGCGTTAACTCTTCGGGTCTGGATATGGCCAACGAACATCGTCTTGCCTCACTGTCCAGCGCCCTGCTGAGCAGCGCCGCACAGCCCTGTCTGGCCGAGCCGATTATAGAGGGTGAAGCGGGTGCAGGCGAGCTGCGCGATATCCTTAACCCGGCCGCACCGGGCGACCGTGTCGGTCAGGTTCGCGAAGCTACTGAGCAGGAGGTCTCTGTGGCACTGGATGCCGCCGTGAACAGCGGACCGATCTGGTTTGCCACGCCGCCGCAGGAGCGTGCTGCGATCCTGGAACGCGCTGCACAGCAGATGGAAGGCCAGATGCAACAGCTGATTGGTATCCTGGTGCGTGAAGCGGGCAAGACTTATAACAACGCTATCGCGGAAGTCCGTGAAGCCGTTGATTTCCTCTATTACTACGCCGGTATGGTGCGGGACGATTTCGACAACGAAACGCACCGTCCACTTGGCCCGGTGGTCTGTATCAGTCCGTGGAACTTCCCGCTGGCGATTTTCACGGGTCAGGTTGCGGCTGCACTGGCAGCTGGCAATAGCGTGCTGGCAAAACCGGCTGAGCAAACCCCACTGATTGCCGCGCAGGCGGTTCAGATCCTGCTGGATGCGGGTGTGCCGCCAGGCGTGCTGCAACTGCTGCCAGGCCAGGGCGAAACGGTCGGTGCACAGCTGACCGGAGACGATCGGATTCGCGGCGTGATGTTTACCGGCTCGACTGCCGTTGCAACCCTGTTGCAGCGCAATCTTGCCGGTCGCCTTGATCAACATGGTCGTCCGGTGCCGCTGATTGCGGAAACCGGCGGGATGAACGCGATGATCGTCGACTCTTCCGCGCTGACTGAGCAGGTGGTGATCGATATCGTTGCCTCGGCCTTCGACAGCGCGGGACAGCGCTGCTCTGCGCTGCGTCTGCTCTGTATTCAGGAAGATGTCGCCGACCATACGCTGAAGATGCTGCGTGGCGCGATGGCGGAGTGCCGCATGGGCAATCCGGAACGCTTCTCAACCGATATCGGCCCGGTGATTGATGCCGAAGCCAAAGCCAATATCGACCGTCATATTCAGGCGATGCGTAACAAGGGCTTCACGGTGTATCAGGCGGTGCAGGATAACCCGCAGGACAGCAAAGAGTGGAATAGCGGCACCTTTGTGAAACCGACGCTGATTGAGCTGAATCAGGTTAGCGATCTGGATAAAGAGATTTTTGGGCCAGTGCTTCACGTCGTGCGCTTCACCCGCAACAACCTGCCGCAGCTGGTTAATCAGATCAACGCCTCCGGCTATGGCCTGACGCTGGGCGTGCATACGCGCATCGACGAAACCATCGCGCAGGTGACGGCGAACGCCCGGGTCGGCAACCTTTACGTTAACCGCAACATGGTCGGCGCCGTGGTCGGCGTTCAGCCGTTTGGTGGTGAAGGCTTATCCGGAACCGGTCCGAAAGCGGGTGGCCCACTCTATCTTTATCGCTTGCTGGCCCATCGCCCGGATAGCGCACTGCGTCTGACCTTTGATCGTCAGGATGCCGAGCGCCCGGCCGACAGCACGCTCCGTCACTCTTTACTGGCACCGCATCAGGCACTCAGCAACTGGGCTAAAGATAAGCCTGAGCTGGCTGAACTCTGCCAGCACTATGGCGAGCTGGCCCAGGCGGGCGTGGTCCGCCTGTTGCCTGGCCCAACCGGCGAACGTAACACTTTCTCACTGTTGCCGCGTGACCAGGTGCTCTGTCTGGCTGACAACGAGCAGGATGCGTTAGTCCAGCTGGCTGCGGTCACCAGCGTGGGCAGTAAAGCGCTGTGGGCAGATGATGAGCTGCATCGCACCCTGCGGGCGGCACTGCCTGACGCCGTGAAAGCGCGTATCACGCTGGCGCGTGACCCATTAGCCTCGGAGTTTGATGCGGTGATCTATCACGGCGATGCCGATCAGCTGCGCACCCTGTGCGAACAAATTGCGGCGCGTGACGGCGCGATTGTGTCGGTGCAGGGCTTCGCCCGCGGCGAGACCAATCTGCTGCTGGAACGTCTGTTAATTGAGCGTTCACTGAGTGTGAATACTGCCGCGGCGGGCGGTAATGCGAGTCTGATGACGATTGGGTAGCGCTGAAGCTTAAGGGGGGGTTCGCTGCGCGAAGGGGCTTGGGTGCACACAGGTGCTGGGGGGTTCGCTGCGCGAACGGGCTATGAGAAGGTTTCGTTCGCCTGGTGAGCTGGCCAGTTTCAGTTACGCCTCTGCAGGCGACCAACAAGGGGGCGCCAGTCGCCGCGCCCCCTTGACCCCGGGCTCCGGCCTGCTTCACCGCCGCTTCGCGGTTCCTTCGCTTCTTCCGGATTTCTTACGGACCGGCGGGACGCGCCCTCCCTGGCGCGAACCCGCCTCTTCGCGGCATCCCTGCCGCTCGTCCTGAAATCCCTCATCCGCTCAGCGGCTCTGACGGCCTCCCTTCCCCGCTTTTATCTCTTCTTTTTGTGTTGGGTACGTCGTCGCTGTAAGTCCGGAGGATTATCTGTGTCTCTCTGCCGGGCAGGAAGAATGGCCTTCCACCCTATCTACTTTTTATCTCTTCTTTTTGTGTTGGGTACGTCGTCCCTGTAAGTCCGGAGGGTTATCTGCGGCTCTCTGCCGGGCAGGAAGAGTGGCCTTTCACACCATCCTCTGTTGGCTCTTCTTTTTAATGTTGATGCATTGCCGCTGATAGCTTTCAAAATTAGCTTTGGCTTTCAAATTACCAGACAACGCTACGTCCGATAAAAACCAGGATATTAAAGGCGGGGGTTTACCTGAGGCATCCGAAGCGCTGAGGAACAACCGGAGGCAAGGATGAGCCGACAGGACGTCGGCGAAAGGACGGAACGCGCCAGGGAAGGCGCGTCCGGACGGTCCGCGGGCCGCAGGGCGTGACGAAGGGACCCCGCAAGGCGGGGCGCGCAGGCTGCCGGACGCCGGGATTGTTAAGGGGCGGGCGTTCGCCCCTTGACGCGTCCGCCTGCACGGACAAACTGAAACTCCCCACCGCCTGGCGGGCGTAACCCGCTCAATGTCAGCCCGCTGCAAAGCGAAACCCGCCATGCCCTTCCCCCGCTTTCAGCGGCCTGAACCTCCCCCACCGGGCAAAAATCCCACCGGCAGGGGTTTACCAGAGGCATCCGAAGCGCTGAGGAATAACCGGAGGCAAGGAGGAGCCGACAGGACGTCGGCGAAAGGACGGAACGCGCCAGGGAAGGCGCGTCCGGACGGTCCGCGGGCCGCAGGGCGTGACGAAGGTACCCCGCAACGCGGGGCGCGCAGGCTGCCGGACGCCGGGATTGTTAAGGGGCGGGCGTACGCCCCTTAACGCGTCCGCCTGCACGGGCAACCTGAAACTCCCCACCGCCTGGCGGGCGTAACCCGCTCAGTGTCAGCCCGCTGCAAAGCGTACCCTGCCCGCTTCCGGGTGGAAGCTACCGCGCAGCCCGCTGCAAGGCGCAAACCTCACCCCCTGCCATGCGCCCGCTTAACCAGTGTCGGAAATACAAACAGCGACTGACCCACGCCGCGATTGGTCAGCGACCAGATAGCCACTGAGCAGAGCGAACACAGACCGACTATCGCCACCGGATAGAAGCAAGCCCAGAGAAACGAAAACCACGCCTGCTCAAACAGATGATGACGCTGCGCGAACAGAATCGCAGACATACCAAAGAACTCGATAAAAATACGATGGATAACGTAAATCTGCAGCGTATTGCGGCCAACCCAGTTGAGATAGCGCATGCTGAAATGCTGATTCAGCCAGCGGCACGCGGCAATACTGAACAACACAGCCAGTACGCACAGGAACAGACTCTTATCCAGACCGAAAATCACATGAATCCCCGCGACCGCTGCCAGTAGCGCCCAGGGCATCAGATTCTCGCGCCGCCACTCACTCAGGCGCAGCATGGTCTGACTCCAGAACGCACCTAACAGGAAGAACAGGAAATATTGGGCCAGACTCTGGGGACCCCAGAACGGAATCACTTTTTCCACCGCGAGGTAATTCAGCAGGATCGCCACCAATACCAGGGCCAGCTTATATTGACGAAAAACTTTGGCACAGAGGAAATAGAGCCCCAGCCCATACAAATACCATGACGTACTCATGGCCATAAAGGTCAGTTTCAGGAACTCGAATAGTGAACCCGCATAGGCGGCATTGAGATTCTGGGAAATGCGCTGGCCGGTAATTTCAGTAGAGATGCCTATGATGGACCACCACTGAATAAAGCCCCATAGAATATAGAGATAAAAGAGATTGGTAATACGACTGGTAAACACCTGTTTCCAGGGCCGGTTAATAATGCCATTCGTCGCCAGCAATCCTGAAACAAAGAAAAAGGCAGGCATACGCAGCGGCGACAATACCGTATTAAACTGTATCCATATTTCGGCAGGAATCCATCCGGCAGTGAGATATTTCATGGTTCCTTCAAAGCCGGGTAAAACCGTGTGGTACAGGACCACCAGCAATATGCAGGCGCCCTTAAGGGTATCTACCCATAATATCTGGTCTGACTTAGTCTGGCTCATTCAATGACTCCTGCTGTGTAGGTCAGAATGCTGGAATGTAAAAGCGAGGAAAGCAGTTTTGCTTTTATGGTTATCCAGCGATTATTCGCCATTGAGCCGAAGTTGAATGTAGCGAAACTCTTAAAAGCCGTGGAGTGGCCCTGCTGCTACAGTTATTTACCTGACCGAACGTTTCCTTACACTTATTAATTGATGAAGCGATACGCTTATTACCGCCACCTCACTCAAAGAAAACGATAATATTCCCTGATGATCGCTAAAATACAAATAAGAGAAAGTGGCATCAGTAAAAGCCATTTAATATCCGATGAAAAGAAAAGATTTGTCAGATGTGCCAAAAGGTTTAACGGCTAAATAAATAGTTATGATATTGCGCCGCACACTCAGGAAAAAGCAGTCCATTGCTGCGTTAAAACAGGCGTACGGGAGGGATAAAACTGCCTTCCGGAGAAGGCAGTGGAATTACTGATTAAGGAATTTATCGAGGAACTGACGGGTTCGCGGCTGCTGAGGGTTACTGAACAACGCTTTCGCGTCGCCCTGCTCGACAATACGTCCCTGGTCCATAAAAATGGCGCGGTCCGCAACGTCGCGGGCAAAACTCATCTCATGCGTGACGATAACCATGGTACGTTTCTCCTCGGCCAGGGCACGAATGGTGCTGAGCACTTCGCCTACCAGCTCCGGGTCCAGCGCAGAGGTCGGCTCGTCGAACAGAATGACTTCCGGCCGCATCGCCAGTGCACGCGCAATTGCCACGCGCTGCTGCTGTCCTCCTGACAGACGGCGCGGATAGCTCTCCTCCTTACCATTCAGCCCGACCTTCTCCAGCAGAGTGCGGGCACGGGCTATTGCATCCGCTTTCGGCTCGCCTTTAACAATGACCGGCCCTTCAATAATGTTCTCCATCACCGAACGGTGCGGAAACAGATTGAAGTTCTGGAAGACAAAGCCGACCTGCTGACGCAAATGACGCACCTGCTCTTTCTGCTTGCTCTGCGCCAGCGCGGCATCGACAGTAATCTCCCCGACGCGGATGGTGCCGCTATCCGGCACTTCCAGCAGATTAATACTGCGCAGCAGCGTGGTTTTACCTGAGCCGCTGGGGCCGATAATCGCCACCACTTCACCAGCGGCAACATCAAGGTCGATGTCGTGGAGCACCGTCTGGCCGTTAAACGATTTCACCAGCTTTCTGACTTCAATGGCGCTCATTTCGACTCCGAATCCTGACGATTAACATGCTGTTCCAGCCGGTTCTGCAACGCAGACAACACCGTTGCCATCACCCAGTAGATTAGCGAGGCCGCCAGATACATGGTGAAGACTTCCAGCGTGCGTGAGGTGATCAACTGCGCCTGACGGAACAGTTCCGGCACCTGAATGGTCGCTGCCAGCGAGGTATCTTTCACCAGACTGATAAAGCTGTTGCCCAGCGGTGGCAACGCGGTGCGCGCTGCCTGCGGCAGAATGACCCGGCGCAGCGTTTGCCAGCGCGTCATGCCGATACTGGCCGCCGCTTCCCACTGACCGCGTTCAATCGATGAAATCGCGCCGCGCAGTGACTCTGAGGCGTAAGCGGCGGTATTCAGGGAAAGACCAATCATCGCAGAGGGGATCGGATCCAGTTCAATGCCAAACTGCGGCAGGCCGTAATAGATCATAAAAAGCTGGGCGATTAACGGCGTGCCACGGAAAATCGAGACATAGATCCGCGCCAGCCAGCGAACCGGCCAGAAGCGTGACAGACGCATCAGCGCCAGAATAAAGCCCAGCAGCAGACCAAAGAACATCCCGCCGATGCTGAGCTGCAGCGTAAACAGCGCGCCCTTTAATAAAAAAGGTGCTGAATCCAGCACCAGTTGAAGACTTTCCTGCATTATTTCGTCACATCCGCGCCAAACCATTTCTGAGACAGCTTGCTCAGCGAGCCATCTTTCTGCATATCAGCAATAGCCTGGTTGACCGCTTTCAGCAGATCGTCGTTACCTTTACGCATCGCCACGCCCGATTCCTGACGAGAGAACGCATCGCCCGCGACGGCCATGGTGTCACCGGTTTTCTTCACCAGATCCAGCGCGGCCAGACGGTCAACCAGAATCGCATTCAGACGGCCAGAACGCAGATCCTGATATTTGGTCGGGTCATCATCATAGGTACGGATGTCTACGCCCTTCACATTCTCGCGCAGCCACTGCTCGTAGTTAGTGCCCAGACCCACGCCCACTTTCTTACCGGCCAGATCAGCCGGTTTGGTGATGGTGCTGGCGTTGGCTTTCATGGTCAGTGCCTGAATACCGGAGACTGTGTATGGCGTAGAGAAGTCATACTTCTTCTTGCGCTCATCAGAGATAGTGACTTGGTTGATCACCACATCTATGCGCTTCGCGTCGAGTGACGCCAGCATGCCATCCCACTTGGTGGGTTTAAGGCTCGCTTTGACGCCCATGTGCTGCGCCAGCTGTTCCGCGAATTCCACTTCAAAACCGGTCAGCTTGCCCTTTTCATCCTGAAAGCTGAATGGCGGATAAGTGCCTTCCAGCCCCACCAGCAGCGTGCCGCGCTCTTTAATTTTGTTCAGCAGGTTTTCCGCTGCAAAGGTTTTAACGTTGACGCCTGCAATCAGCGCCACAGCCATAACGCCCATCACCATCTGACGACCTGCACGAGAAAAGGACATATTCACCCCATTATTGACAGTATTGTGTGTGTGTTCTTATAAGGGCAGCACCGCGTATCGCTGCCTGTTCAAAATGATAACGCACGGAGTATAAACTGTTTTATTCGCTTGTCTCAGACTGAAGGATGATAAGCAAATAACGCCGGTGCCCCGCCCGTATGAATAAACAGCAACGGACCTTCACGACGGAAACGATTCTGGCTGATGCCATCCAGCAGTCCGGCCATCGCCTTGCCGGTGTAAACCGGATCCAGCAGGATCCCTTCCAGCTGCGCCAGCAGTTTTACCGCCGCCATACCTTCATCATTCGGCTCGCCGTAGCGTGGCGCAAAATAGTCATCCCACAGGGTGATAGATGCCTTAACCTGTACTTCCAGCTTCTCTGCCAGCGACTGACGCAGCCGCTCAACCAGCGGCAGCTGCGCGTCAACCTGACGTGAAACGGTGACGCCCACCAGCTCGGTTTCCGGCAGCAGATGCTCCAGTCCTACCGCCAGTCCGGCATGGGTGCCAGCACTACCGGAAGCAACGATCACGGCGGCGAAATCAACCACGCCTTCGCTCTGATGCGCGATCTCCTGTGCACACTCCACATAGCCTAGTGCACCCAGCGCATTTGAGCCGCCGACCGGCACGATGTAAGGACGAAAGCCCTGCGCTTCCAGCCGGGTTGCCTCTTCAGCCAGCTGTTCGGTGGGATTGTGCAGCGCATCCACCATGATCACTTCAGCATCCATCAGATCCAGTAACAGACGGTTGCCGTTGCTCAGGTAGTTTTCAGCGTGTGTACCGATCGGGTTTTCCAGCAGCGCTACGCACTTCAGGCCAAGCCGGGCAGCGACTGCCGCCGTCTGACGCACATGGTTGGACTGAATAGCGCCCGCAGTCAGTAACACATCGGCACCTTCACGCAGGGCATCGGCCGCCAGAAATTCCAGCTTGCGCAGCTTGTTGCCACCCATCGCGACAGGCGTGAAGTCATCGCGTTTGATGAAAATATCGCGCCCCAGATAATCAGAAAGCCGTGGCAGATGTTCTAACGGCGTCGGTGCGCCCAGCAGTTCAAGACGAGGAAATTGGTGTAACAAATGCAAAGACAATGCGGCCTCCGTTTGGGCACGGGAATTATCCTTACAGTGTTGCAGAAGATGCGAAAAGGATCACCCTGATTCAGGTGTCAGCAGATGCGGTGTGACGGAAGTGCAGGGAAAAAACCAGGAGGAAGAAGCGCCGTGCTCCCCCGCCCCTTTTTCCCGGCTGGCGGGAAAAGAGGATTGTGCCACAGGCACGCGGGGGAACAATCGGTGCAGATCAGGCTTACGCCTGCTGCCAGCCTAAGAACTGATCGTACTTGCGCAGCGCAATGCGGTAATTGTTATTACCGGCATCGGGCAAATCGCTTTCCAGACACTGATGCCAGCTATTTCCTTTAAGCTTTTCGGCCGGGAAATTTTTGGCTTTCAGCATCTCATCCAGTCGACGGAGACGCACCACATACTCACGAATCGTGCTCGGGCTCATCTCTGTCTGTTCAAACAGATACTGTTTAAACGCCATAATGTCGAAGTAATTAGGATGGGTATTGCAAAAAATATCACTACAAAAACGACAAAGCGCGGTCAACTCGGGCTGAAGTTTCAGCCACAGCTGTTCATCAATCATCTGGTCCATCCGAGCGATGGCCTCTTTATTGATGATCTGGCCACGAAAAACGAGCGCCATTCGATCTAATACCTTGCCACAGTGTGAACAATTGCTCTGGCTGTGTTTATAGTCTTTAAGATAACGACTTAACGGTCTGGCTTTGGTCTTGGCTCCCATTACTGAGTCCCCGGTTTCTTATAATTTTGAATCGCCAGGAACTGATACTGCTAGCGCGCTCCCGCAAGTCGGGCCCGCAGGCGTTTAATCGCCTGACTGTGCAGCTGGCTGACACGGGATTCACCCACATCAAGCACCGCACCAATCTCTTTCAGGTTCAGTTCTTCCTGGTAGTACAGTGTCAGCACCATCTTTTCACGATCGGGTAACGCTTCGATCGCTTCAATGACGCGCTCACGCAGACTCCCTTCAAGCAACTGGTGAAGTGGATTGGCTTCTTCATGGCCTTCCGTCACCAGCTCCGCGCTGTCGCCGTGCTCTTCCCGATACTCGTCGTAGGAGAAAAGTTGACTGTTGTTGGTGTCCAGCAGGATCTGCCGGTACTCCTCCATTGAAACGTTCAGCTGCTGCGCGACTTCCTGCTCGGAAGCAGAACGCCCCAGTGACTGTTCAACTCTGTGCATTGCGCCAGCCACCTCACGTGCGTTACGACGCACGCTGCGTGGTGCCCAGTCCCGACTGCGAAGCTCATCGAGCATTGCGCCACGAATACGCTGCACGGCGTAGGTGGTAAAGGCTGTACCCTGAAGCGCGTCGTAGCGCTCTACGGCATTTAACAGCCCTATCCCACCTGCCTGCAGCAAGTCGTCAAGCTCAACACTTGCCGGCAGGCGAACCTGCAGACGCAACGCTTCATGACGCACCAGCGGCACGTAGCGCTGCCAGAGCGAATGCTTGTCCATCACGCCTTCGGCGGTATAGAAATCGTTCACGTTGACTACCCTGCGTTAATGAAGTTATCGGCATGATTATGCAATTCTGTAGCGTTTTCGATTGACTGAATAGGCGGGGTAAAACGAGGCTATTTCATTTTTGTTAAGTCAGGGTGCAGATCGTTCTGCACCCATCAATAGAAATTAACGACGGGCGCGAAGCCGTTGCCGCGTGGCGGGTGGTACGGCAGCCCACAGGCTACAGACGCGACCATCCAGCTCCTGATACCAGGGCGCGATATGCTGCCGCGCCTCCTCGCCAGGGTGCACCTGAATCTCTCCCGACTCACCATTTATGCTAATCAGTCGGTTAATAAATAATCGCTGTAAATCGCTGCGTAAAAACAGGCCATTGTCGATGCTGTTATCGGCCAGAACGCCGTCATCGCCTTCCTGCGTATCGATATGGCAGGCTTCCACCCACGGCCAGTTATGGCGTTCGGTCAGCTCGGTTCCGGTCATGACACAGGCGCCGTAGCGGGCTTTTACCCCGGCACTGAATTCCGCCTGACTGGCGCGCTGCAGCACCCGCGCTTTAACCCGACGTCCGACTTCCGTTCCGGGCATGACCGCCGCAGGGACTTTGTGCTGCGGCGTACTCAGCACCACGATGAACTGAATGCGCTGCGACTGCGGAAAACAGGGATCGGCCTGCGGACTGAAGAGCTGCCAGTAAGCGTCATCATCATCCTGATGCATCAGCACCAGTTTGTAGCCGCGACTGTTAATCAGGTTCTGCGCCGTAGCGGATTGCGGATCGATCATCGCGAAAACCTGGCTGCTGCCCATCACTTTCCACAGGTTTTCGCGCTTCTCGTTCTCGCTGCGACGGAAATAGAGGAAAGAGAGATTCTGCTTCAGGTAGTGCTCAAAGCGACGCAGGTAATTTTTTCGCTCGTTGTCATGGGAGATGAACAGCAGGTCCTCCAGCGGACTGTTACTCTCCTCCTGTGCAAACACCGCACGAATTTTTAGCGTACGCAGGCCCGTTGAGGGACTGAGCAACGCGCGGGCTGTCAGCTCTTTCTCATCAGGGTATTGCAAAGCATAACGCCGGGCGATCTCGTCGAAGGTCAGCCGCTCGCCCGGTAACAGGTCGTAATTGAAGCGCATAGACACTCCACAAAGTGAAAATCAAAATTGATGTTGTTCTGTAGAGGGTTATCGGCAGGCGTGGGGGGAACTGTAACGGGGTTGGGTGATCATCATTGTCTGGCTAAAATAAGCCATGGGCTGCGAAAACTTATGAGCAGGACGAATACGCTTACGCACCCATCCCCCCACTTTTAATGATCTTTACGGGTTAGCCATGCAGGCAGTTCCCCCGGCTGATAAATCCATTTTGCATTGACTTCACGATAGATATCTTCACCCAGGCTGCGTAACAAAATTGGATTACTGATCATTTTTTTAATCATAAATCGCCACTGGGACGTTTTATTTTTAATGCGCTTAACGCTCATTATCTCTTTATACGCATCATGATCGCTGGCAAGCACCGGATAACCACAAGCCCCTAACTGCGCAATAACCCGATGCCCTTCCGCCTGATTCAGTAGAGAATCTGAAAGGGGTGCAAGCGCAAGATTTAACCTGAGCGACTGAAAGATCTCCGGCAATCTGTTTTGCGGCACTTTACGATGATATTCGTGAATAGCTGTTTTCCACGCGTCAGGACAGGCACCGTAGACAATCCAGCAGACATCTTCGCTCATCTCTTTGAGAAGTACCTCAATATGTCGCCAGTCTTCCGGTTGCAGATCCGACAGCACGATCCCCACTCTTGGCTTATCGTTATTTTGAGGTAGAACGTGACGAGCCCGGTTGAGATGCTGCCAGTCTGTCCCGAGTTTGTCAGCCTGAAGGACGACGTTTTTGTGGCTGACCAGTTTCAACGCAGCGGTATTTCTCACTACAACTAGATCGGTATTCCGCAGGATCTCATCACGGCCATACAGAGGAGTGTTCGTGCTGAACGACGCCCGGGTCGCCTCAACAATAAAACGAGTGTCGTGGAAAAGATGTCTGTTCCTGAAGAGCCGCAAGTTTTTGTAGGCCATGACATCGCTCAGAACAATACACGTAGGCATTATCCTGTAAAGTTCAGCAGCAGATAAATGCTGACACATTACGGTATGTAAGCCATTGCCGGAATGCGAAACTGAAAGAGCACGTTCTTTCACATGCTGCACTTCCGCAGGGTCACTGGCATTAAACAAAAATAACACATCGGATTTTAAACCCAGCCGGGCTGCTATCAGCGAATGATTATTTTCACGAACTAACTGCCCCTCCTTCCATGAGAGGTTAGGATTAACAACCGCATCACGCGCTAAACGGTCGATCCATTTCTCCAGAAAGAGAGCATCGCCAGATAGGTGCTCTGTGTCATACAGGATGTCATCGCAGCATACCCGTGACTGAGGCACAGCTAATACTACCGTTTCCTGGTCAGATGCCCTCAGCAGCAGATCCCCTATCGCCTCATTTATCGTCAGGAATTGTTCATCCAGCCCGCCGGCTTGATGGCAGGAGGCGGTTCTTAGCATGATACATTCACTGCTAAGCAGTAAATATTGTCGTGGAACGATCAGCTCAGGGGGTGTTAACCCGTTCGTTAACGGTGCTAAATATGACGGGTCGTAATAGCAGCGTACCGCACCCTCAATCACGCCTGGAGAATAGTGATGGCTGCGTTTATCGGTTAAAAATGGCGCGCAGGCCAGGAGGTCAACACGTCCACAATGATTAAGCAAGGCCTCCAGCCACGACTTATTGTTAAAATAGATCCCACTGGAAAGATAAAGTGTAAATTCGCCCCGCGCTATTGAGAGAGCATAATTCAGTGCGCTGACGCTGCTGATTTTCTTATCGACAAAAAAGACTCTGAAGATATCTTCATTAATCGCTGACAGTGAAGAAAGCCATGCTCTGACGCTTTCATCGTCTGACTGATTATCAATGAAAATAATTTCATAATCTTTATCAGTGACGGTATCCACGAACGTCGACAGCAACCGTTTAACGTGATCAATTTCATCCTCTATCACAACAATAACGGTCAGCTTTTTAATGGCTGCACTGTTGTAATGTATCGAAAAAGCATTCTTATCTTTTTCAATCGAGACATGGCTATACCCTCTAAGGGCCAGATGCTCTGCCAGCAAAGCCTGCGTTAACACGTCACTATGATTTGCGGCTGAAAATACTTCTAACAGAGGTAGCGGGATATGCTGAATATCAGCTATCAGGTCCGCATTAATCAGCGGAAATAAAAAATCCATTTCAACCGTCTGAGGTGAAATGTCGCGCGATTTTGCTATCTCCAGACACACTTCACGCCTGAAGAAAGCCCCCCTGGCGAAGTAGTCTGGCGTCGCTAAAAAGTAATCGGAATCAAAATCGGGCAGTAACAGTGATAACGTTTCCCCATCCGCATCTCGCCAGATGCGGTCGGTATAACATACCAGTGAGGTCGCCATTTTCTCGCTGAAAAGAGAGAGGTTGTCGAAAAGTGTCGGGTAAATTCTGTCACCGGCGCGAAGGAACATTACCCATTCAGTCTGATCTTCAGCCAGCAGATCGCTTAATCTGCGGCTGAAATGATCCGGTTTAAGATCCCCCTTGCTCATACCCGCAGTCGCGCAGATTTTCACATCCACGCAGAGTGGTTGAAGTGAGGTAAGTGTTGCATTGAGTGACTGCGGCGATTGCTGGTCATCCAGAACCACTACGCTTAGGGACAGACCGGCCTCCACTTCAGCGCGCGATTTTTCAGGCACGGAATAATGGGCAAGCCATTTTTCCATTGAGACAAACTTTTCTTCACTTTTCTGTTGTGCCGCCGTCTGCGTTTTACTGAAAAAGTGCCTTAGCTGCGCAGAGAAATTGGCTTCAAACTTTCGCATATGCTCGCGAACCTTATAAAGCCCGGCACGCGTATCCTCAAGTTCTGCGGGATCGTCACTAAAGCACACGCCCGCCCCGCCCATATCGCGAATCGATGCGTCAGAGATGGCGAGCTTTTCATAACCTGGGGCGACCAGAGAAACTACCGGCACCCCGCACAGCGCAGCGAGGTTACAGGTTCCTGACCATTCATAGGTGTACATCACCGTGGCCGACTTTAAAATCTCTGCCAGCTCCGCCAGAGGACGAGGATTTTTAACCGATATAATCGTGATATCGTCAGGTAACCTTGTAAAATTAACTTTCTCTTCGGGTACCCGATTCAGATAAAGAAGTTTTGTCGTTTTTACTCTGCCGTCATCCGAAAATATTTCTAAATCGGGGCCTACCATTGTTAAAAAATCAACATCAGGTTCTTTTACAATCAGCTGTGAGCTGTACCAGAAAAAGAGATCCTCTTCTGTTTCATTAAGACGGTTACCATTGAGCAGCGCTTCATGATTTAACATGTAGCGCACACAGACTTCCGCATTCATCGGATTACCCGAATAGATTTCAGGATAAACCGCGACGGGGATTAGCTCCGCTTTTTTATGCTGGTCATACACTTCACCGTTCAGCTTTGGCGTTTGCCAGGCCGGATTGATGATATCGCAGTTAACCATCCACGCCTGACCGCCATGCAGATTGATTTGATGGCAAAGTTTGTGCAACGCCTGAATCCCGCCGGATGACTCACGATAGTCAGGTGAAAATATATAATAGGGATGTTTACATTCAGACATTGCCACTCCGGTCTGCCACATTTAAGAATTCAATTAACCGATCTGCGTTCTGCGCTTTTTCAGACCATCTGAAAAAAGTGATCAGCGAGCCCGAAAAGTTATACGGTGCCGGAATGCATCAGGGTTGCCATGCCTTTGCCCACATGCGCAGATTGTCCCCGGTCAGCATCCAGTTGCGTCGGATCTCAGCCTGCAGTTCTATCCCCATTTTTGCGCTCGCATCGGGATCTGCCAGGTGCATCCGGATAGCATCGCGCCAGTCAATAAACCGGTTATTGACGCGGGTAACCGACAGGTTATCGTCCCGATAGCAGGCCACGTTGCTGCAAATCACCGGCACGCCGCAGGCACCATATTCCAGTAGTCTCAGATTACTTTTACAGGCGTTGAAGATGTTGTCTTCGACCGGTGCCAGTGCCAGATCGAGATTCAGAGACGCGAGCGCTGCAGGATAAAGCGCAAGATCAACGCCACTGTGTATTTCATGTACGTAGGGGCGGAGTTTATCCGGACACATCCCCATAAAGACCCATTCTACTTCTTGCGAAAATTCCCGGACAATGTCGAAAATCATTTCAAGATCACCACGATGGCTCACACCACCAGCCCAACCCACTCGGGGTTTTTTACCCTGCTGACGCAGTGAGTGAAGCTGGCCCCACGCCGCTGAGGGAAGACGATTTTTCACTACTACGATATCCGGATGCATATCCCGCATTGCATCGGCCAGTGGCGCGGTAGAAACCACAAAGCGATCAAAGAAGCTCAGGCTTTTACGTATTAATTTTGCCGTTTCCTGCTTATAAGCGTGACGGCCATGATGTTTCATGGGCAAATTGATGATGTAATCGTCCAGCTCAAACACTTTAAAGACGTTATGAAGTTTACTGACCCGCTCCATCCAGTTATGAAATGCCGGTGCATACCGGCGCTGGATAATCAGACTGTCGGGTCTGAACTGCCCCATTTCACTCAATGTCAGCAGCGTCATGCCGCTTGTTCCCTGAGCAACGCCTTCCGCTATCATCGCCTCAAGCGGTTGTGTAATACGGTAGTGTCCGCAACCGTAAATGTCGGCATTATGCGCCAGGAAGGTGGGCAGATTTTCTGCTCTGACCGGCAGCCAGTTAATATCGTCATTTCTCAATTCGAAGTGGCGACTTCTCAGTGACAGGTTGGGGTTATATGCAGGATCGCAGGCGATAACCGGCATCCAGTCAGCATACATTTTATCTTCTTCCAGTTGTTTTAATTTACTGGAAGTTTGCACAGTTTCATCCGGGAACGGACTGGTGCGTGACGCAGGACGATGCAGTCGGGCATAAGGTGTCCAGACGGTCAGATAGCCCTGTTCCCGTGCCCTCAGACATAGATCAACGTCAGCATATAAGCGCTTATCCTGATCGAATCCTCCCAGCTCATCGAATACCGATTTCCGCATCAGCATCAGATCACCCGAAACAGCACTATAATTCTGATCGACATTCATGCGCCCAAGATAGTTGGCATCGTTGTCGTCATTGCCCCTGAAGACTTCACCCACAGCACCATTTACGCCCAGGACATAGCCCGCATGCCTGATCTTGTTGTCAGATGAGAGATGCTTGCCACCCACGGCAAATACTTCGGGTCGCAGCCCATGATTCAGAAGATTGTCGAGCCATTCACCGTCAGTGACCGCCATTTCAGAGTGCATGAAAAGCAGATAGTCACCTGTAGCCTTTTCTGCAGCGAGATTAGACATGAGGCTGTGACTGAATTTGCCGTTAAAGCTCGCCGTTTTTATACGTGCGGGGTCGACGTTACTGATAGCCGATAACCATTCGTCCCGCTCAGGCGTTCCCTGGTTATCGCAGATGATGATCAGTTCATAATTGTGATAAGTGGTTTTTTCCAGCACAGTGGTTACGCTGCTGATCAGCGACGCGAGGTGCCAGTTAGCCAGAATAACGATTGATACAAGCGGCTTTTGGTGGTGATTGTAACGTAAACGGTAATTAAAGAATTTATCAAGCGCCGCCCGTCCCTCGGGGTAGCCACGGTTATGCAAATGCCGCTCAATAATGGCCACATCTTCCAGGATATCCCTGCTTTTCAGATGGCCAGTTAATAATGGCTCAGCGAGGTGACCAATACCGTCAAAACCCTGTGATTCAATCAGCTTAACAATCAGATCAAACTCGGCCGACGCGGGATAATCGGCATCCAGCCCTTCCGCCGCTAATAGCAGTTCCCGGCGGAACAACCAGTGTTCCGCCATCGTTTTGGGTGAGCTGAGCAGGAGATCGAGATTAAAATCCGGGCGGAACGCAGCACCCAGTGGTACATCATCAATGTAAAAAAATTCATCCGCATAGAGCGCTAAATATGGGTTTTGAACAAGCAGCATTTTACTCAATGCGATGACACCGGAGGCGTGCAGAACACTTGTCGCTTCAACAAACATGACCCAATGTTCAACACGTTGATGAATGATTTGGTTGATGACACTGATTCGGCTCTGCTCTGTTGCGGCATAGCATTCAGCATTTGTTTCGGGAACAATGCCGATGGCAACGATAACCGGTTCAAACCGGACACCCGCTGTCGCAGTCTGACTGATCGAATGCAACAGTGTATCCAGACCGGCGACGGTCTCTGCGGTAACCGTAACGACGACCAGCACGCTGACGGGAGGTGTGTGCGTCGCGGCGAGATCCATTACTAGGGTTTGCTGCAACGGATTCAGGGTGCGTGAATTTCGCCACGTCGCGAGCGTGCTTAGCGTAAAGTTCTTCTGCTGTTCTTCAAAAAGATTTTTGAGGCTGAACAGATCCGGTTGTTCAGGTGAAGCTACGCGCGCCAGATGGGGCGGATGGTCAACATCGATAAACCAGCTTTCATTACGGATCTTTTCATATAATGTCTCGCGCCCAATCCTGAATATATCGTTACTTTCACGCTGATGCGGCTGGAACTCCACGTCTGAAGCGCGCACGCTGCACAGCGGCATGGCAACCCAGAGCAGGTGGCTGTGGCTCAAAAGATGGTGAAAAATCACCAGCGCCGGAATCGCCTGCAATGCTGGTTCTCCGGTGGTGAGCAAAGAGTGATCGATAAAGCTGTTGTTGAGATCGTCGCGGTAAAACAGCGCGGCGGTCATCTCTCCCGGCAGACTGTACGCTTTCAGGGTCTGATTACGCAGAAAATCCTGGCCATTGATAATACTGTTTTCACTGTTCAGGGCCGATGTTGAGATAAGCTCGGGCAGCACTTCACCCTGTGGACCTTTCCGTTCCCGACGCGAGATCGCCACACGGCATGACGGGTGTGCAGTTAAGCCTGAGACTAACGTGGAGACGCAGAGAGGTTTAAGAAGATCGGCATCTGACAGGAACTTGATATATTTTCCGCGCGCTGCGCTGACGGCAGCCTGATAAACCGGCATCGTCCCGTTATCGATTTTTAAATAGCGGAGAAGGTGATCGTATTTGCCAAGATAACCCTCCAGCTTCTTATGAATAAAAGGAGCGTCACTGTAATCAGCCACAATGATTTCAAAATGCGGGTAATCCTGGCTGAGCGCGCTGTCGAGTGCGTCGGTAAACCAGGCTGAAGCCTCTGCGGTAATGATGATGCTGACAAGATCATGTTGATGCATTTTACTCTCTCTCACTGACTCCTCTTAGTCATGATCGACTGAGAGCAGCGCACATTTTGCTTAAGCATAATCTTTGTGGCTGGGTTCAATCGGAGAAGTAAAACAGCAAAGAGGGGTTAATCTGCCAGAATGGCAAGACATACCCGGTTTTCAGCCCCTAAAAAAAACCCCGCCGAAGCGGGGTTTTCACGTTGATTCTGAGGGAATCGATTAGCCCTGCAGCAGAGACAGAACCTGCTGTGGAACCTGGTTAGCTTTTGCCAACACTGAGTTACCAGCCTGCTGTACGATCTGCGCTTTAGACATGTTTGAAACTTCAGTTGCGTAATCAGCATCCTGGATACGAGACTGTGCAGCTGACAGGTTAGTCGTGGTGTTGCTCAGGTTAGTCACGGCTGAGTTCAGACGGTTCTGAATCGCACCCAGTGAAGAACGGAACTTGTCAACGCTTGCAATCGCGTCATCCAGTTTGGCCAGCGGGCTTGATGATGCGCCAGTGGTCAGGCTGGACAGGCTCATGTTAGTGGTGTCCAGTTTGAATGCTGCGGTGCCAGCAGTGGTTGCTGTATCAGCAGACTGTGGATCAACCGCTACGAAGAAGCTTTTCGCGCCGGCTGCGCCGCTGGCGATATCAAAGCCATTCGCTTTCAGGTTGTTAGTTTCAGCATCGCTGCCTGAAGTCACAGTGACTTTAGCGAACATTTTGCCATTGTCATCTTTATAGACGGTGCCGGTATCTACAGCAACACCTGAAGCTGCCACACCCAGACGGGTAGAGAGTGCATTAGTAGCAGATTCAGCAACAGTCGCGCCAGTTACGTTGGTAGTTGAACCGTAAGCTGCCTTGAATTCAGTTGCGCCAGCTGCAGTTGGGGTGCCTGCAGGACCGTTCACGTTGAAGCTATCCAGACCCAGAGTTTTAGAGTCGATTTTCTTCAGGTCGATAGTGATGGTTTCGCCGTCGTTTGCGCCAACCTGGATGTTCATTTTGCCGTCTTTAGCCAGCACGTTCACGCCGTTGAACTGAGTCTGACCAGAAACGCGGTCAATCTCGTCCAGACGTGATTTGATTTCGTCCTGGATTGAAGATTTGTCAGAATCAGAGTTAGTACCGCTTGAAGCCTGTACAGTCAACTCACGGATACGCTGTAAGTTGTTGTTGATTTCTGACAGCGCGCCTTCAGTAGTCTGCGCAGCAGAGATACCGTCGTTGGCGTTACGAGCAGCCTGAGTCAGGCCCTTGATGTTAGAGGTGAAACGGTTGGCAATTGCCTGACCAGCAGCGTCATCTTTCGCGCTGTTGATACGTAAACCAGAAGACAGACGCTCCATTGAAGTAGACAGAGCTGACTGGTTCTTGTTGATGTTGTTCTGAGTGATCAGCGAGAGGCTGTTGGTATTAATGACTTGGGCCATGATGAATTTTCCTGTTAATCAAGTCTTTCGGTTAAGGTGTGGGCTTCAACCCGCCGGCTTCAGCGCCGTCAAAGTTGTTATCGTCTGCCGTTTAACAACCTTTAGAATTTTTTTAGTACCAGGCGAATTTTTCTGCTTCAACCTGTCACGTTTTAAGTTATCGCCACCCGTCCGAACTTCTTTAGACTTAATTCATTAATTTTCTAGCCGCTGAATTACCCTTCTCTATAGTGCCTATTTACCTCATTACCCTAAGGCAAATAACCTTAAACTTTCCTTATTCAAGGCCGATAACCCAGGTATCAATTTCTCTGTCGACCTTATAAAGGAATTAACATGGCTAGTATAAGCAATCTCGGTGTCGGTTCCGGCCTGCCACTCAGTACCATGCTTGACAGTTTGACCACCGCTGAAAAAGCGTCGCTCACACCGATTTCAAAACAGCAGTCGGCTTACACGTCCAAGCTCAGTGCCTATGCCACGCTGAAAAGTTCACTGACAACTTTTCAGACCGCGAACACCAAGCTGAACAGTGCTGACCTGTTTACTGCTACGACCGCAACCAGCAGTTCGACGGCATTCAGTGCCACTACCTCTGGCAGCAGCACCGTGGCCGGCAAATATGCCATTAACGTCA
Organism: Pantoea sp. ANP04; assembly: GCF_041982285.1. Lineage (NCBI taxonomy): Bacteria > Pseudomonadati > Pseudomonadota > Gammaproteobacteria > Enterobacterales > Erwiniaceae > Pantoea > Pantoea sp. ANP04. The sequence goes on from NZ_JAUTYS010000001.1 coordinate 36,144, forward strand.
CACAGCTGGCACAGGCGCAGGTTCTGACCTCAGGAGTACAGAGTAGCAACACTGCCGCACTGGGCGACAGCTCGGTAGCCAGCCGCAGCATCGCAATTACCTTAAAAGATGGCACCAGCAAAAGCGTGACGCTTTCCAGCGATCAGACTTCGCTGGCTGGCATGCGTGACGCGATTAATGGTGCGAATGCAGGCATCACCGCCAGCATCATTAAGGTGTCGGATGGTAGCTTTCGCCTCTCCATGAGTGCCAATAAAACCGGCAGCGACAATGCGGTGGCAACCATCGCCGTCACCGGCGACAGCACGCTGCAGGGGGTTATAGGCTTTGACGCCAGCGCCAGCAGTAATGTGATGACAGAAAGCGTACCGGCGCAGAATGCCCAGCTCACGGTTAACAACGTGGCCATTGAGAACAGCAGCAACCAGATTAGTGATGCGCTGGAAGGCATTACCTTAAACCTGAATGCTCTGACGGGCGGTAATCAGACGCTGACCATTACCAAAGACACCTCAAAAGCGTCAGGCGCTGTCAGTGCCTGGGTAGATGCGTATAACACATTGCTGGATCAGTTCAATACCCTGACCAAATTCACCAAAGTCGATACCAATAGCGATGCACAGGACTCCAGCAATGGTGCCCTGCTGGGTGACAGCACGTTGCGCACGATTGAAACGCAGCTGAAAAGCATGCTGACCAATGCGCAGAGCACATCTACTTTTAAGTCATTGAGTCAGATTGGTGTTAACACCGATCCTACCACCGGGTCTTTGAAACTGGACTCCACTAAGCTGAGCACCGCACTGGATAAAGATGCTGCGGGCGTAAAAGCGATGATCGTGGGTGACGGTAAAACGGGCATCGCCGCTAAAATTGACAGCAAACTCACTGACTGGCTGGCATCTAAAGGCATTGTTCAGGCTGCCACCGATGGCGTCAGCAAGACACTGAATACCTTAACTGCGCTCTATAACACCACCAGCGATCGCATTGATGCGGATATCGCACGTTACAAGACACAGTTTACTCAGCTGGATATGGCCATCAGTAAACTCAATTCGACCAGCACGTATCTGACGCAGCAGTTTGACACGTCCGATTCATCTAAAAAATAACAGGAGTGTCCATGTATAGCGCTACAGGCACCAAAGCCTATGCAAAAATTGGCGTCGAAAGCGCCGTCATGAGCGCCACCCAGCAGCAGCTGGTTGGAATGCTGTTCGACGGCGCACTGAGCGCGTTAATTCGCGCCCGCTTGTTTATGCAGGATGGCAATATTGAAGGCAAAGGCAGCTCCATCTCCAAAGCAATCAATATTATCGAAGCAGGCCTGAAAGAGGGCCTGGCTGAAAACCGTGGTGATGAACTGGCAGATAATCTGCTGGATCTTTACAACTACATGACCCGTCGCCTGCTGCATGCCAACCTGCACAATGATGTTGCTGCAGTTGAGGAGGTCGAAGGCCTGCTGCGCAATATCGCGGACGCGTGGAAAGAAGTAGTTCAATCTCCCCTGATTCAGGACGCCGTTTAATGACCACTGCACCGCATCTGATTACCGTTTACCACAAGTTACTCGATCTCAGCCATGGAATGCTGCGCCATGCAGAACAAGGCGAATGGGATGAATTGATCAGCAGGGAGATGGAGTATGTCAGTGCGGTGCAGAACTTAGCCCAATCGACAGAAGCTGTGTCGCCTTCATCGCAGACACAGGAGCAGTTACGCCCGGTGCTGCGTCGTATACTGGATAACGAAAGCGAAGTGAAACGTCTGCTGCAGGCGCGGATGGATGAGCTGGCCTCGCTGGTAGGTCAGAACACACGTCAGAAATCGGTAATGTCTGCCTACAGTAGTCAGGGCGGCTTAGTTATGGTGCCGCGCGAAACGCTCTCCTGATCCCCTTCTCTGCTACGCCGCCAGATTTATTTCTCTGCGCGGCGTCTCTTTTCTGCCGCTTACTCCATACTTGATTCTCATCATCCCCTGGAGTGTGGTACATGCAAAACCCAACGTTATTACAGTTTTTCCATTGGTATTACCCGGATGGCAGCAAACTGTGGCCTGAGGTCGCCGATCGTGCAGCCTGGCTCAGCGAAATTGGAATCAGTATGGTGTGGTTACCGCCCTGCTACAAAGGGGGTTCAGGCGGCTATTCAGTCGGTTACGACAGTTACGATTTGTTCGACCTGGGGGAATTTGATCAAAAAGGCGGTGTTGCCACCAAATATGGCGACAAAACGCAATTACTGGCTGCAGCAGAAGCCCTGCGCAGCCACAACGTTGGGGTACTGCTGGATGTGGTGCTGAACCACAAAATGGGTGCTGATGAGAAAGAGGCGATCAGTGTTAACCGCGTCAACCCGGATAACCGTGATGAAATCTACGAAGAGGTTGTCGAGTGCGAAGCCTGGACGAAATTCACCTTTCCGGCCCGTGCCGGGGAATATTCTAAGTTTGTCTGGGATCACAAGTGCTTTAGCGGCGTAGACCACATTGAGAATCCGGACGAAAACGGCGTGTTTAAAATCATCAATGACTATACCGCCGAAGGCTGGAACGATCAGGTCGATAACGAACTGGGTAACTTCGACTATCTGATGGGTGCCAACATCGATTTCCGTAACAATGCGGTCCGGGAAGAGCTGAAGTATTGGGCGCGCTGGGTGATGGAACAGGTCCCCTGCACTGGCTTTCGTCTGGACGCGGTCAAACATATTCCGGCCTGGTTCTACAAAGAGTGGATCGAGCATATTCAGGAGGTTGCTGAAGAGCCGATGTTTATCGTCGCGGAATACTGGTCATTTGAAACCGAGAAACTGCAGGAGTATGTGCATCAGGTGGAAGGTAAAACCATGCTGTTTGATGCCCCACTGCATATGAACTTCCATCAGGCTTCCACCGCGGGCAGTGCCTATGACATGAGCCAGATTTTTGCTAATTCGCTGGTCGTGGCTGATCCCTGGCATGCCGTGACGATCGTCGCCAACCACGACACCCAGCCGCTGCAGTCGCTGGAAGCGCCGGTTGAATCCTGGTTTAAGCCACTGGCTTATGCGCTAATCCTGCTGCGTGAACAGGGTGTGCCCACCATTTTTTATCCTGATCTGTTCGGGGCAACCTACGAAGATGAAGGCGGCGACGGTGAAAAGCACAAAATAGAGATGCCGGTGATCCCTGAACTGGAAGGGTTAATCCGGGCGCGTCAGCAATATGGCTGGGGCGTACAGACCGACTATTTTGATCATCCTAACTGCGTGGCATTCAGCCGCAGTGGCACCGAAACGCAGCCGGGCTGTGTGGTGATAATGTCAAATGGCGATGCGGGCGAGAAAAGCGTGCCGATGGGTGAAGGTTTTGCCGGTAAGGTCTGGCGGGATTATCTGGATAACCGTGAAGAGACGATTACCGCCGACGAGCATGGCACAGCGGTCTTTGCCTGTAACGGTGGCAGCGTCAGCGTCTGGGTCATCGCAGAATAAGTTAGCAGCAAAATAAGGGATGCAGTAAAAACGAAAACCGCCCCGGCAGACAAGTGCGTTAACGGCACTCTGCCTGTTGGGGCGGTTTTGCTATGGATCGACTGTTATGAATTCGCGTTATTCTCGGTAATCGCCGTGCGCAGCAGTTGCGGTTCGATGTTCTGAATCACGGCGGCTTTTGGCTGCTTTGCCACTTCTTCCAGTGCCTGCTGGCACTCTGCTGTCGGACGCGCCACTTTGCGCAGGGTCATCCTGTCGTAGCTCAGCTCGCCATTATCGACCACCAGCGGCATCACCCGCATTTTACGTGTTACATTCACATAATCGCCATTTAATCGGGTCAGTTTGCCCGGCTTCGCGATCACCCGCATCCACTGACGGCAATCCAGCGTGCTGCCATCGGCATTAATGATCAGACTGGCTATCGCCTTGTCGCTGATCAGGCTGCTCTGTGGGCCGACGGTTTGCCAGGTCCCCTGCAGATCAGCAGGTGCCGGTGTCTGCACCGCATTTTCATAATCGTTGATTTGCGCACAACCACTCAATGCCAGCGCGGCAATCAGCATCCACTTTTTCATATTAAATCCCTAAGATCACGTCAATGGCGGCTACGTTATAATTTTTCCACCGCGTTACGCAAGATATCTGGATGTTAAGACGCCACACAGACGATGATTGCGGCAGAACGAAACCCGTAGTGAGGTCTGCATAAAGCATTTTAACCGGAAAATTGTTGGCGAAGCAGGTTCATCTCTTATCTTTGCCACGCCTGACAAGCAGGAGACAACCCGCTACACTGACGCGCTGCAATAGACTTTCAGGAATATGAATATGAAAACGCCAGAAGCTTACTATGCCCAGGCACGCGAGATGTTTTTTACCGCGCATCCAGACTTTCAATCCGCACTTGACGAATTAACTGAAAGCGATGCCCGCGCCGCCAACCTGTCATTGCGCCAATTGCGCGAATGGCATGCCGAACGTATCTATGCGGCCTTTTTGCGCCAGAAGAATCTGGATGGAATGATCTTCTCCATTCAGCTCGCTGAGCCAGATAAAGCGGTGGCGGCTGAAGCGATCGAGACTTATCTCAAATCTCACGCTGAATCATTGGGTATGAGCTGGGAAGAGTTTTGCATTAAAAACGAACTTTAATACGCGCTGCAGAGAAGAGGCCGGTAAAGCACAACGCCTGCCAGCATGAAAGTAGCTGAAGAATGTGTACCCGGTTAAGAGAGTAGTCACTTTTCCGCAGGACTCGGATCATGACCATCCCTGAACGACGCCTGCGCCTGCACTGCCTCTGAAGATGTTGATAAATATCCATCTCCAGAGGCGAATTTTTCCTGCCCTACTCTCTCTCTTCCGTCGCTTTACCCTTCACTTCAACATAACTTGCCACAGCCAGCAGACGATTAATGTGCGTCAGCAGCAGATCAACATCCGATTGCAGAAACCCGGTCGACGATTGCGAAGCGGTAATGATGGCATCCTGCACCGTTTCTGAAATGGTCAGCGAGTTGTCCTGTTTCGCCTGCACCAGCAGCGCTGCAACCAGCAGGGACTGCGCTTCAAGCTGCGCCGTCAACTCTTTTGCATCGACATCCATCTTTGCCAGTTTTAGCAGAATATCTATTACCAGTTGTCGCATCGCGGACCTCCTGAAAAGTAAGCCGTCATTATGTCGTGATGCGTGCGCATTTTTCCAGTTGAAGATCGTGTTTTACACGACATAAAAATTTGCGCGAAATCACGCGCCATGCCTTGCCACTGTTTTTATTTACAGTATTATATGTCAGCGATTTTGCCCTGAATGGATTGCCATCATGTTTGTTGAGTTGATTTATGACAAGCGCAACGTTGCCGGTTTACCGGGTGCCCGCGAGATGATTCGTGAGGAGCTGGAAAAGCGGGTGCATCGGGTGTTTCCTGACATTGAAGTTAAGGTCAAGCCGATGGAACGTAACGCGATTGATACTGATTTGAGTAAAAACGATAAAGCGACGGTTGCGCGGATTGTTGAAGAGATGTTCGACGAAGCGGAGATGTGGCTGGTGGCCGATTAATCCTTTACCGGCCACCGCATCAGTTAGCGGGAGATGACTTAGCTCTCCTGCTCGCTGTGATTAATTTCAATCTCAATGTCCTGAATGGCGGCATCCAAATCTTCCAACAGCTTGCCCTGCTTATTCAGCAATGCATCGATTCGGTCGGCGTTCGTCTTATCTTTGTATTCACCGGCGTCAAACGCTAACCAATGGCTGGACAGCGTTTCGGTGTTGGTCTGCGCATAGTGGCGCATCTCTTTTAGCTGAGACGTCACATCACGCAGATAGTCAGTTTTGGTCTTGGTTTCTGTTGAATCGCTCATGCTAAATTTCCTTCTGGTCAGTTATCCAAAGTGGTTAGGCTTAGCGGTTCATCGACCGGCCAATCATCGGGCCTGCATTCAGGTACAAAATGTTGCCCGGAGATTTAAAACTAGTCGATAATAGCGAAGCCGCACTAAGAATAATCGGAAGTTACGGTGTCTGGCCCGGTTTTGCGGACGTCTGGTTGTCTTCAGAAACGACCTCTTTCACTCTACTCAGTGTTTTATCAGCGGTACGATCCGGTATCACATCAAGCTTATGTTGTAATGCTGTGACCTTATCCGTCAGCACCTCGACCCTTTCATCACGTCGTGCCGCTATTGCCCGGTAATCCGCCCTAATCTCCTCGACTCGTTTGTTTGCGGTATTACTGACATAAAGAAAAATAATCGTCATCAGGATGCAAATCATCGAACAACTGAGAAGAATGCAGCCGAGGATAACTTTACGCCTGTATGATATTGGAGCCCTGGTATTATCAATCATTGCCATTGCTGCGATCCTCCAGAGTTGAGATAAGCCGATCAACTTCATTACGAAATTTGTCGTTTTGATCGGTTTCGGTCATTGCTAGCAAAATCCCTACCGCATTCTTGATTAACCGAAGATCGGTTTCGAGTGTCGAGATTCGCCGCAAATTCCTGTCGTGCCGTTCGCGTAATTCATCGTTTTCCTCCCGTATCAGCAGGTTGCTCTCTTTCAGCAACACCACCTGCTCTTTGTAGCTGGTAATAATTTCGCCGCCCGCTCGGTTACTGGTTACGATTGACGCGATACCCGCCAATAACGGTTTCCAGAACAGTGCTGCTGCGCCTCCACCCAGAACTAACGCTCCCATACTGGTAATCAGACTACTTTCCATGCCATACCCCTTTTTCCGGTTAGGTCGCTGGAACATATTGCGTGCTGAAAAGCCACGTCCTCCGCTTGAAATTTAAGTTTACTTAAATACCATGCTTAAGTATACTTAAATCACTTTCAACCAATATGTCAAGCTTATGAAAAACGAAACGCTGGGTGACCGAATCCGCCTCCGACGGAAATCACTGCAATTAACGCAGAAGCAATTGGCACAACAGGTAAAAGTGTCCCATGTAGCGATTTCGCAATGGGAAAAAGAGGAGACGCTTCCGCGCGGTGAGAATCTGCTACGGCTCGCCGAAGCGCTGGGTTGTGCCCCGGCTTTTCTGATAGATGGGGATGGCCCTGTTTTCAGCGAAAGTGCTTATGGCGGTCTTCACCAGATTCCGCTGCTTAATCAGCGTGATGTGACACGATGGCTTTCGGATGACAGTTCAGTGCGACACGAATTGCTGATGCATAACGATATGGCGCTTTCGCAGCAGAGCTTTGCCTTTCGCGTTGAAGAACAGGCAATGATGCCCGCGATTGGGCGGGATGATGTGGTGATCATCGATCCGCGAGTTTCACCCCGGCCTGGCGATAGCGTGCTGGCATTACAGCAGCAGATTGCTCTGATCCGTACCTGGCGGCAACGTAGTAGTGAAGGTGGCGTTACGCAGTTTGAGCTGGCCCCCATTAACATCAACTTTCCTGAATTGCATTCCAGTCGGGAGAACCTGAAGCTAATTGGTACGGTGGTGGAACTGCGCCGCTACCGGCAGTCATAAAAAAACCCGCCAATGCGGGTTAATTTTTTATCGTACAACCGTGGCCAGGGTCCGGGTCTGGTAACTACAGGGCGTCGGTGAGTTGATCCACGACCACATTGCCCTGCAGATCGGTCTGCATAATGCGGTAGTTCACTGGCCATGAGCGGCGGGTACTGAGTTTATCGAACAGTGTGACACCGCCTTTTTTAACGCCCTGACGGTTAACAATAATCCACTCGGTCACTTCTTCCTGACCACGATTTCTCAGGCTTAGCGAGCCTTGTTCAATTAACTGATCTTCTGCTTCAATCTTTAAATGGTCTCGTAACATATTTTCTATCTCCTGGTAACGGAGGCCACTATATGCTTTTCATTAATCAGTTCAATCGAATTTATTTATCGATGTTTTAATCGACCTGGAATGTGACCTGTCGCAAGCGATATGGCAAGTTTGTCCATTTCTGCATCAGGAATTTCCCGTTAGCATGGAGCTGCTGTACACCAAAACTTCGAAAGATAACATGTTCAGTATCAGAGAAACTCCGATTAGCCCGCTTCTGGCGGGCTTTTTTTTGCCTTTAATTCCATGCTAATGCGGGATCTCAGGGCTGGTCTAGACTTAAATGACTGGGACAACAGGAGTGAATTATGTTTAAGCACAATACGAATGAAGAACGTAAGAAAGAAGGTGATGTCAGTAAAGGCCTGCCCGAAGCAGCACCTAACGCGGGTAATGCGTATGAGGAAGATGATCATCCCGCCACCGATGCACCAAAAGACCATGGTGAAGTGCCGCGGAAAAATGATGACAGTCAGGATGATAAGAAAGATCCCTATAAAGCAACCTGAAGGGTAAGAGGCGCGCCCGGTGGGCGCGCTGGTCAGCATCAGGATTTAATATAATCTGTCAGCTGATGCTGATGTGTAACCAGCCACTCAGGAAAATGTTCAGCGGTAATCGGCACTATTTCCATTCTTCTTGGGCGATTCCAGATATCAATGTTGTTCTCAACGCAGCGCCGGATATGATCCGGGTTATTGAATTCAGGACAGTTATGTTCGGTATGTGAAATCGACGCCATTTTTTCACTTATGCGTTCATCGCTCATCACCCATGAAAAATGCCATCCTCCATCCTTAATGACTTTCGTTCGCCAGCCGAGCCATTTCCAGCACCACCAGCTGTCGCGTATGGGTGTTCCACGGCGCTTAACGTTGCGCAGTAATTCCGGTTGTCCCATGAAAAAGGTTCGTAATGTTTTAAACGTCACCATTTTTGCCAGTGTGGCACAACGCGGTGTACCGTCATTGTTCAATACACGTACATTATATTTAAAATTGAAATATTGCTGGTGCAATGTTGTACAGAGGTGACGATGGCTAAAGGCTTTAATCGCTTCAGGTCGGGGAATTTCATCGACGTCTGACACAATAATAATATCATCATCCTGCGCGCCAGCCAGACCTTGCATAATCTTATTCCTTGCAGTGGATTCATTCTCCCAGGGATCGGTCTCGCCCGCCTTAACCAGAGAGCTATTCGACTGAAAGGCGTGCTGATAAAATACTGGCGCAATATCGTTGACGACATAAATAATTTTATCGCGAAAACGGTCGAATTTCTCAATGTCAAAATTAAGCTTGCATCGGCGTTTACCCGTAAAGGTATAAAGCGATTCAACAATGACAAACCGGTCAACAACATGCTCAAGCGTGTTCAGACGCATTTCAAGCAAAACATCTTCATCGTAGTATAAAAAACAGTCATAAATCATAGTCATCAGAGGCACTTAAGTAGAAAATTTTCATCAGGACAATGGTGTTAATGGCACTTAACAAACGTCTGCATACCTTTTTATAAGGCTGATTTATATGCGTCTGATAGATGCGGTATTTAACTGCGTTAAACTTTCCGTGTTTATAGTAAGCTGGCTAACAATGTAACAGTGGAATAAAAAATTGTTGCGGCTAAAAGATATTCGATGCTTTATTTATCCGTCGGATGTTACATTTACTCAGCGACGCTAGCAATATTAAGCGCAAATTTTTGATTGAAAATCAGCGGGACAAGTGAGTTCCCGATGTTATTTGTCGACAAAATAATGCTTATGATTTAACAGATGAAGAAGATCATTATTGCCCTGAGCCTGCCCCTGCTGGCGGTCATGGATAGTGAACGGGTTGGGCTGCACCTTTATATAAAACCGCTTATTTTGACGGTCTTGCCTTACCGGAATGGCACAAGACCGGAGATTCAATCTGGAGCAGGATGATCCGCTGCTTACTGGTTAAAAGCGGTTTAACATGGTGCAGGATAATGAAACAGTAGCCTGGGTTGAAAGGGCAAAGTTAAGTCATCATCAAATCAGTGCGACGTTTTACTATGATTCAAAAGCACCGGCTATCACTACTTCAGGGTTGCGATAATCACAGGCATTTGCAGTAATAACTCAACTTACTTAGCCGGCTCGCAATCATAGTCACCCCGAATGCGGATCTGACTCTGACTGGTGCGGACAATTTCTGCCCTCAACAACCCTTTGCCATCACGGTTTGTCTGCTCCATATCCACCATTCCCGGCGCTTTGCTATTTTTAACCCGGATTTTCACCGTTGCGTTGCTGTAGTCACCCTTCTCTCTGGCAAACGTCACTTTCTGGGTTTTTGCCCGTTCACCATTTACTGAGAACCAGCCACTCTTATCCTGCTTAAGGTAAAAGGGTCCGCACTGCATGGCGGCAATGCCGGGAGCTGATAGGCTAATCAACGATGCGATAAGGATAATTATTTTTAGCACTGTGCTGGCGTCCTGCTGATGGGCGATGAGTCGATAGCGCCGAAAAGTGAGGTGCCCGGTGCGTAACGACTAATAATGAACAGTATAGCCAATGACGCCTGCATTGACGTCAGTACAGGGTCATAGGCTTAGCAAAAGGACTGACATTATTGCTGACATTCAAGTCTGCTTATCTTAAGGCAAACAGAAAGATTTAATGCGCAGGTCAGTATAACTAAACCTGCATATTCATGATTTCGCTGTACGCCGACACCAGTTTGTTCCTGACCTGAATTCCCATCTGCATTGAGATTGACGATTTCTGCAGATCGACCATCACATCATTCAATGCGATGCCGGGTTTCCCCATTTCAAAATCCTGCGCCTGGGTGCGTGCGGTAGTCTGCGTCTCGCTGATCTTATCCAGCGCCGCTTTCATGGTCGCGCCGAAATCGATCTGATTGGGTGCTTCACTGCTGCGATTACTGGCCTGCAGTGAGGTCGCCTGTAGCTGCTGCAGTACGCCGTCAATTGCCTGAATGGACATGAACGATACCTTTTAAAGAGGGTGACATTTTTGATGTGAGCAAAAGTTAGCACGTTGTCAATGAGACAAAGCCGCTAAATAACATCAAAAACCCTACCTTATCCAGCCATCGAATTTTGCTTATCACCTAATAATGCCTGGCATTGAAGTGGAAATTTTATCTACGCAGGTCAGGGAGTCTGTTTTGCCATCTCAACTTACCCGGTCAATTACGTCAGGCAGGAAACGGTCATGAATGCGAGTACAGCCGCCACAACAGAACAAGAAAAGAAAGGCTTCGGTGACCTGTTAGCTCGCCTGCGCGCAAATCCGCGTATTCCTTTAGTCATCGCCGCGGCTGCTGTCATAGCAATCGTGATCGCGATGGTACTCTGGGCGAAACAGCCATCTTATAGCGTCCTTTATAATAACCTCACTGATGAGGATGGCGGTGCCATCGTCACGCAGCTGACGCAGATGAACATTCCCTATCGCTTCGCCGAAAACGGCGGCGCATTAATGGTGCCTGAAGCTAATGTGCATGAGCTGCGTCTGCGTCTGGCTCAGCAGGGTCTGCCGAAAGGCGGCTCGGTAGGCTTCGAGCTGCTGGATAAAGAGAAGTTCGGTATCAGCCAGTTCAGCGAGCAGGTTAACTACCAGCGCGCGCTGGAAGGCGAACTGGCGCGCACCATCGAATCGCTGGGCCCGGTCAAAAGTGCCCGCGTTCATCTGGCAATGCCTAAACCCACCTTATTTGTGCGTGAGCAGAAAGCACCCTCCGCCTCTGTCACCTTAACGCTGCAACCTGGCCGTGCGCTGGATGAAGGTCAGATTCAGGCCATTGCCCACATGGTCTCAAGCAGCGTCGCCGGTTTACCGCCGGGCAACGTGACGGTGGTCGATCAGACCGGACGCCTGCTGACCCGTTCTGATTCTGCCGGTCGCGATCTGAATGACGCGCAGCTGAAGTACTCCTCTGAAGTTGAAGCGCGTTACCAGCAACGTATTGAAGCGATCCTGAATCCGATTCTTGGCCAGGGCAATGTGCATGCGCAGGTTACCGCGCAGATTAACTTCGACACCGCCGAGCAGACTGACGAGAAATATCAGCCTAACGCTAATCCGTCGAACTCAGCGATTCGTTCGCGTCAGACCAGCACCAGCGATCAATCAGGCAGCCCTTATCCGGGCGGCGTGCCGGGCGCACTTTCTAACCAGCCGGCGCCAGCCAACACCGCGCAGGTTACACCTAACAACGCAGCCAATGGTCAGGCCGCGAATGGTCAGAACAACGCGGCGAACAACGCCAGCCAGACCACCAGCACTGCACCGGCCAGCTCAGGCCCGACGAATTCACGTCGTGATGACACGGTGAACTACGAGCTGGATCGCTCCATTCGTCATACCAAAGTCAACGTCGGCGACGTACAGCGCCTGTCGGTTGCGGTGGTGGTGAACTTCCGTGCAGATGATAAAGGCAAAGCCGTTGCGCTGAACGAACAACAACTGAAGCAGATTGAAGACCTGACACGCGAAGCGATGGGCTACTCCCAGAGCCGTGGGGACAGCATTAACGTGGTGAACTCGCAGTTTAACACCACTGAACCTGTGACCACTGATTTGCCCTTCTGGCAACAGCAGTCCTTCTTTGATCAGCTGATGGATGCCGGTAAGTGGCTGCTGGTTGCTCTGGTCGCCTTCGTCCTCTACCGCAAGATGGTTCGTCCGCATCTGGTTCGCAAGCAGGCCGCAGAGAAAGCCGCTGCTGAAGCCGTTGCCGCCCGCGCCGCTACTGATCAGCCGCAGGAAGAAGCCTTTAATGTGCAGCTCAGCAAAGATGAGCTGGATCAGGAACGTAAGTCAAACAACCGCATGAGCGCAGAAGTGATGAGTCAACGCATCCGCGACATGTCAGAAAACGATCCGCGCGTCGTCGCGCTGGTAATTCGCGAATGGATGAGTAAAGAGCTATGAGTCTGACCGGAACCGAAAAAAGCGCCATCCTCATGATGACCATTGGTGAAGAGCGTGCTGCGGAAGTTTTCAAACACCTGAATCAGCGCGAGGTGCAGCATCTTAGTGGTGCGATGGCCAATATGCGTCAGGTGTCGCACAAACAGCTGACAGAGGTGCTGCGTGAGTTCGAAGCAGATGCTGAGCAGTTCGCGGCACTGAGCCTTAACTCTAACGAATACCTGCGTTCAGTGCTGACACGTGCACTGGGCGAAGAGCGTGCCTCCAGCCTGCTGGAGGACATTCTCGAAACGCGCGAAACCACCAGCGGAATGGAAACGCTCAACTTTATGGAGCCGCAGGCTGCCGCCGACCTTATTCGCGACGAGCATCCACAGATTATCGCGACCATCCTGGTGCACCTCAAGCGTGCCCAGGCTGCGGATATCGTGGCGCTGTTCGACGAACGTCTGCGTCACGATGTGATGCTGCGTATCGCGACATTCGGTGGTGTGCAGCCAGCCGCGCTGGCCGAACTGACCGAAGTACTGAACGGCCTGCTGGATGGCACCAACCTCAAGCGCGCGAAGATGGGCGGCGTGAGAACGGCAGCCGAGATCATCAACCTGATGAAAACGCAGCAGGAAGAGGCCGTTATCGAAGCGGTACGCGACTTCGATGGCGAACTCGCACAGAAAATTATCGACGAGATGTTCCTGTTCGAAAACCTGGTGGCCGTGGACGACCGCAGCATCCAGCGTCTGTTGCAGGAAGTGGAGTCCGAGCAGCTGCTGGTTGCACTGAAAGGGGCCGAACAGCCACTGCGCGAGAAATTCCTCAAAAACATGTCAGCCCGTGCGGCCGATATCCTGCGCGACGATCTGGCCAACCGTGGTCCGGTTCGGATGTCGGCAGTGGAAAACGAACAGAAAGCAATCCTGCTGGTGGTTCGCCGCCTGGCCGAATCTGGCGAGATGGTGATTGGTGGTGGCGAGGAAACGTATGTCTGATGCATTTTCTGCCCGCCCCTGGCAGCTGTGGCAGCCCAATGATTTAGGCCGTTTTGATGAGCCTGAACCGGAGCTGCAGCCAGAAATATACGACGCTGAAGATGGCGATGGCGTTGATGAGCAGCAACAGCAGCTTGAACGTCTGCAGCAGCAGATGCGGAAAGAGGCACAGAGTCAGGGTTACAACGAAGGCTATCAGCAGGGTGTAACCGAAGGTCAGAAAGCGGGCTATGACGCCGGTTTTCAGCAGGGTCTGGCCGATGCCCAGCAGCAGCAGGCGCCCCTTCAGGCGCGGATGCAGCAGCTGGTGACGGAGTTTCAGAACACGCTGGAATCCCTCGACAGCGTCATCGCTGCCCGTCTGATGCAGCTGGCGCTGGAAGCGGCTCGCTCGGTCATTGGTCAGGCGACAACGGTAGATGGTACCGCCCTGCTACGCCAGATTCAGGGATTACTGCAGCAGGAACCGATGTTCAGCGGCAAACCACAGCTGCGTGTTCACCCGGATGACTTACAACGTATTGAGCAGACCCTGGGTCCGACGCTGGACCTGCATGGCTGGCGCCTGATCGCAGACAGCACCCTGCATCCTGGCGGCTGCAAACTCAGCGCAGAAGATGGCGATCTGGATGCCAGCGTCGCGACGCGCTGGCAGGAACTTTGCCGTCTTGCTGCACCTGGAGAAATTTAATGACCACCCGTCTGAATCGCTGGCTTGGCTCGCTCGACGCCTTTGAGAAACGGATCGCCCAGGTGCAGCCGGTGCGCCGTTATGGCCGCCTGACCCGCGCCACCGGCCTGGTGCTGGAAGCGACCGGCTTACAGCTGCCACTGGGTGCAACCTGTGTGATCGAACGCAACGATGGCAAAACCATCAGTGAAATCGAAAGCGAAGTGGTGGGATTCAACGGGCAGAAACTGCTGATGATGCCACTGGAAGAAGTGGACGGCATTTTACCGGGTGCGCGTGTCTATGCGCGCCAGAACGGTGAGAACCCGCAGGCAGGCAAACAGATGATGCTGGGCCCGGAACTGCTGGGCCGCGTACTTGATGGCAGCGGTCGACCGCTGGATGGCCTGCCGTCGCCGGATACCGGCTATCGCGCACCGCTGAACACCCCGCCGTTTAACCCGCTGCAGCGTACGCCGATTACCGACGTGCTGGATACCGGCGTGCGGGCAATTAACGCCCTGCTGACGGTCGGTCGCGGACAGCGTATGGGCCTGTTCGCCGGTTCGGGCGTGGGTAAAAGCGTCCTGCTCGGCATGATGGCGCGCTATACCAAAGCCGACGTGATCGTGGTCGGTCTGATTGGCGAACGTGGCCGTGAAGTAAAAGATTTTATCGAGAACATTCTCGGTGCTGAAGGCCGTGCGCGTTCAGTGGTTATTGCCGCGCCGGCCGACGTGTCACCGCTGCTGCGTATGCAGGGTGCCGCTTACGCCACCCGCATCGCGGAAGATTTTCGCGACCGCGGCAAGCATGTGTTGCTGATTATGGATTCCCTGACCCGCTACGCCATGGCGCAGCGTGAGATCGCCCTGGCAATCGGTGAACCGCCCGCAACCAAAGGCTATCCGCCTTCCGTATTCGCCAAACTGCCTGCGCTGGTTGAGCGTGCCGGTAACGGCATCGACGGCGGCGGCTCGATCACTGCCTTCTATACCGTACTGACCGAAGGCGACGATCAGCAGGATCCGATTGCGGACTCTGCGCGCGCCATTCTCGACGGCCACATCGTGCTGTCGCGCCGGCTGGGCGAAGCGGGTCACTATCCGGCCATCGATATTGAAGCCTCGATCAGCCGTGCGATGACGCATCTGATCGATGAGAACCACTATGCACAGGTGCGCCAGTTTAAGCAGTTGCTTTCCAGCTTCCAGCGAAACCGCGATCTGGTCAGCGTCGGCGCCTATGCCGCCGGCAGCGATCCGATGCTGGATAAAGCGATCACGCTCTATCCGCAGATGGAAGCTTTCCTGCAACAGGGCATCTTTGAGCGCAGCGATTATGACGACGCCAGCCTGCATCTGCATGCGCTGTTTGGCTAGTCACACGAATTAACACGAGGTAACGGCAATGAAAACTGCAAATGCCATCGATACGCTGCGCGACCTAGCGGAGCAGGATCTCGAACGTGCCGCCATCTACTTAGGCGATATGCGTCGCGGCCAGCACGCCGCTAACGAGCAGCTGACGATGCTGCTCGACTATCAGGATGAGTATCGCAACAAGCTCAACGACGATATGTCATCCGGTATCGCCAGCACCCGCTGGACCAACTATCACCAGTTTATTCAGACGCTGGAAAAAGCGATCGAGCAGCATCGTAACCAGCTCAATAACTGGAATCAGCGGCTGGAACAGGCGCTGATCAACTGGCGCGACAAACAGCAGCGGCTGAACGCTTATCAGACGCTGATAACGCGTGCAGCAGAAAATGCATTACGACAGGAAAACCGTCTCGATCAGAAACGGATGGACGAATTTGCCCAACGGGCCGCATCGAGGAGAGGCGAATGATTACGCTGCCACATATTGCCACGAAAGCGTCGGTTAAAACCGACGCGGAACCATCAGTTTCAACCGATCTTGCAGCGGGTGAAGACGCGCTGCCTAAGGACTTTCTGACTGCGCTGGGAAACCAGCTGCTCGGCCTGGCGAAACAGCATGGGAAAGTGGCGCAATCCGCTGACGCTAAAGCAGAAAAGACTGATGACGCCCGCCCGAAGGCCCCCCTGAATGCACTGATGGCGGCGCTGGATAATCCTGCTGCGCTGACCGCCCTGTTTAAACCGGAAAATATTAAAGCTGGGTCAAAATCAGCCGATGATAAAGACAAGCCGGACGTGGCACCCTTAAGCGCCACTGACATGCAAAATGTGCAGGCGTTGTTCGCCATGTTACCCGGTGCGGTGACACCGACAGCGACACCGTCGACCCCGGTCAGCAGTGAGGCGGGCGAGCTGATTGCCCAGACCGACACCGGCCGGAAAAGTCAGACGTCGCTGACGCAACTGCTGAGCAGCGCACAGCCGGGCCACGAAACAGGTGACGATGAGAAGGCTGAAGTCAGAAGCGACGCACAAAGCAAACCTGCCGTCGCGACTGCCGCCAGCCAGAGCAACACCGCCGCGCAGAGTGCAACAGGCAATGGCCTGACGCTTGATAGCAGTTTTCAGCAGGCACTGAGCAATATGGTTAAGCAGGATGATCAAGCGATCAAAACCAGCACCAGCGATAGCACGATCAACGCGATGCCCGTTGCCACCGCCAGCAGCCTGCCCGCCGCGGTGACCGCCTCCGCGACCATCAGCACCCCGTCAACGCCAACGCTGAACTCACAGCTGGGCAGCGACGAGTGGCAACAGGCGCTAAGTCAGCAGATTGTGATGTTCACGCGTAACGGCCAGCAGAACGCGGAATTGCGTTTACATCCGGCAGACCTTGGCGCTATCCAGATCAGCCTGAAACTGGATAACGACCAGGCACAAATTAATCTGGTTTCCGGCCATAGCCACGTCAGAGCGGCACTGGAAGCCGCAATACCGCAGTTGCGCAGTGCGCTGGCAGAAAGCGGTATTAACCTGGGCGAGAGTCAGGTGAGCAGTGACAGTTCCGCGCAGGGCCAGCAATTCCAGCAACAACAGGAGGCGCGCCGCGATGGAGAGCACGGCCGCTTCTCCCTCACCCAGGACAGTGACACCGACATTACGCCGATTGCCGTTCCCGCCGCCCTTCAGGCTCGTGTTAGCGGCAACAGCGCCGTCGATACTTTCGCCTGACAGCGGCAAACGCTGAAGGTAAGCGTAAAACCCGCGTCTTATCTACCCATTGGTTTGACTTAAGACGCGGATAATCTGTCCCGTGAGCCGAGAGGCTTGCCCATAATTCACAGGAAGTAACTGCAACCATGTCTGATAACGCGAAAGCAAAAGGCCGCAAACGTAAACTCTTAATACCAGTGTTGCTCATTGTAACGCTGGCCGCTTGCAGCGCGGCAGGGTATGCAGTCTGGCGAATGATGAATAAACATGAGGGCGATAAGCCTGAGGTGGCGAAAGTTGAACCGCCTCCCGCTCCGGTCTTTTTTGCACTTGATACATTTACGGTTAACCTGGTCAATCCCGACAACGATCCCGACCGCGTGCTTTACGTAGGCTTTACCCTGCGTCTGGCCGATGAGGATACCCGGCGTCGGTTGAATGACTATCTGCCTGAGGTGCGCAGCCGTTTGCTGCTGCTGCTCTCGCGTCAAAGCGCTGCGACGCTGGCGACAGAGCAAGGAAAGCAGGCGCTTGTTGAACAAATCAAACAGGCGCTGACACCCCCGCTGGTAAAAGGTCAACCTCCGCAGGCTGTAAGCGACGTGCTGTTTACTGCCTTCATTTTGAGGTGAATCAATGGGCGATAGCATTCTTTCCCAGGCTGAAATTGACGCCCTTTTAAACGGCGACAGTGGCAGCGCGGAAGAAGAAAAGAAACAAAACGGACCGGAAGGTGATATTCGTCCTTACGATCCGAATACCCAGCGCCGCGTGGTGCGCGAGCGTTTGCAGGCGCTGGAGATTATTAACGAGCGTTTTGCCCGTAGTTTCCGTATGGCGCTGTTTAACCTGCTGCGCCGTAGCCCGGATATCAGCGTCGGGGCGATCAAGATTCAGCCGTATCATGAGTTTGCCCGCAATCTGCCGGTGCCAACCAACCTGAACCTGATCCACCTGAAACCGTTGCGTGGTACAGCGCTGGTGGTGTTCTCACCAAGCCTGGTGTTTATCGCTGTCGACAACCTGTTTGGTGGCGACGGACGTTTTCCGACGAAAGTTGAAGGCCGTGAGTTTACCCATACCGAGCAGCGCGTTATTCGCCGCATGCTGAAGCTGGCGCTGGATGGTTACAGCGACGCATGGAAAGCCATTTATCCACTGGACGTTGAGTATGTACGTTCAGAGATGCAGGTAAAGTTCACCAACATCACCACTTCACCGAACGATATCGTGGTTAACACGCCGTTCCAGGTGGAGATTGGTAACCTGGTGGGTGAGTTTAATATCTGCATCCCGTTTTCAATGATTGAACCGCTGCGCGAGCTGCTGGTGAACCCACCGCTCGAAAACTCTCGTCAGGAAGATAACCACTGGCGCGACAACCTGGTCAAACAGGTGCAGCACTCTGAGCTGGAATTGATTGCGCACTTTGCCGAAACCTCACTGCGTCTGTCACGGATTTTGCAGCTGAAACCCGGTGACGTGCTGCCGATTGAGAAGCCGGAACGCATTATCGCCCATGTCGATAGCGTCCCGGTCTTAACCAGCCAATATGGCACGATGAATGGTCAGTACGCGCTCCGTGTCGAACACCTGATTAACCCGATTTTGAATTCGCTGAACGAGGAACAGCCCCATGACTGACAGTAATAAACCGTCTGACGATATCTCTGCGGACGATCTGTGGGCTGAAGCGATGAATGAGCAGGTCGGCAGCAGCAGTGCGCCGCAGACCGACGACGTCTTCAAATCATTCGACAGCGGCAACGTCGCTGGATCGCTGCAGGATATCGATCTGATTATGGATATCCCGGTGAAACTCACCGTGGAACTGGGTCGCACCAAAATGACCATTAAAGAGCTGCTGCGTTTAACGCAGGGTTCGGTGGTCTCGCTGGATGGCCTGGCAGGTGAACCGCTTGATATTCTGATCAACGGCTACCTGATCGCTCAGGGTGAAGTTGTCGTGGTGAACGACAAATATGGCGTGCGCATCACTGACATCATCACCCCATCTGAACGTATGCGTCGTCTGAGTCGCTAAGAGTCACATTATGAATAGCCAGAATCAAACGCTGCAACCGGCTGCACCGCACGCTCAGGCGATCTCAACCGGCTCTATGCTGGCTCAGGTCAGCAGCGTATTAGCCGTAATTATCTTATTGATTCTGGCCTGCGCCTGGCTGGCACGCCGTGTCGGCTTCGCGCCGAAAAAGGTCAGCAGCCAGGAGCTTAAACTCACCGCCAGCGTATCGGTGGGCCAGCGTGAGCGGGTGGTGATTATCGATACCGCCGATGCCCGTCTGGTGCTGGGCGTCACCGCACAGCAGGTTACCCATCTGCACACGCTGCCGCCGGGTGAACCGGTCGCTGTGACGCCGGTGAACAGTGCGCCACAGGATTTTCGTCAGCTGTTACAGAACCTGGTTAAACGTCCCGGAAAACCACAATGATGCGTCGACTGCTTCCTTTACTGCCACTGCTGTTACTGGCACCGGTTGCCCATGCCCAGCTGCCGGGCCTGGTGAGCCACTCACTGCCGAACGGCGGTCAGAGCTGGTCCCTGCCGGTTCAGACGCTGGTTTTTATCACTGCACTGACCTTTATTCCGGCCGTGCTGCTGATGATGACCAGTTTCACCCGCATCATCATCGTGTTTGGCTTACTGCGTAACGCCCTTGGCACGCCCTCGGCGCCGCCTAACCAGGTGCTGCTTGGACTGTCGCTGTTTCTGACCTTCTTTATTATGGCGCCGACGTTCGACAAAATTTATCAGGACGCTTATCTGCCATTCAGTCAGGACAAGATCAGCATGGATGTGGCGATCGATAAAGGCGCCCAGCCACTGCGCGAATTTATGCTGCGTCAGACCCGCGAAGCCGATTTAGCGCTGTTTGCCCGTCTGGCGAATACCGCCCCAATTGCCGGCCCTGAAGCGGTGCCGATGCGCATTCTACTGCCCGCCTATGTCACCAGCGAGTTGAAGACGGCGTTCCAGATTGGCTTTACCGTGTTTATCCCGTTCCTGATCATCGATCTTGTGGTTGCCAGTGTGCTGATGGCGCTGGGAATGATGATGGTCCCGCCAGCGTCTATCGCGCTGCCGTTTAAACTGATGCTGTTTGTTCTGGTCGATGGCTGGCAACTGCTGGTCGGTTCACTGGCGCAAAGCTTCTACTCCTGATCCCCCTTTTCTTACCGGAGCAACATATGACACCTGAATCAGTAATGGTAATGGGACAGGAAGCGATGCGCGTCGCCCTGATGCTGGCCGCCCCGCTGCTGCTGGCAGCCCTGGTCAGTGGCCTGCTGATCAGCCTGATCCAGGCGGCGACCCAGGTCAACGAACAGACCTTATCCTTTATTCCTAAGATTCTGGCCGTTGCCACCACCGGTATCATTGCCGGTCCGTGGATGCTGAATCTGCTGCTGGATTATATCCGCACCGTCTTTACTAACCTGCCATACATCATCGGCTGATGATTACTCTCGATAGCAGCCAGCTGGTTCATTGGGTCAGCCAGTTCTTCTGGCCTCTGGTGCGCATCATGGCATTATTCGCCACTGCTCCCATCCTCAATGAACGATCTATCAGCAAGCGTGTCAAAATCGGTCTGGCGGTGATGATCACCTGGCTGGTCATGCCGCTGTTACCGGCTGTTAATGTGACGCTGTTTTCACCTCCCGGCTTTCTGCTGCTGATTCAGCAGATGCTGATAGGTATTGCCCTCGGCTTCACCATGCAGTTCGCGTTTGCGGCTGTGCGCCTTGCCGGTGAAGTGATTGGTTTGCAGATGGGCATCTCGTTCGCCACCTTTTTCGATCCCGGCAGCCGCCTGAACATGCCAGTGCTGGCCCGTTTTCTCGACATGCTGGCGATGCTGCTGTTCCTGACCTTTAACGGGCATCTGTGGCTGATTTCGCTGCTGGTGGACAGTTTTCATACGCTGCCGATTGGCGGTGAGCCGGTAAATGCCAACGCGTTTATGGCGCTGGTGAAGTCAGGCGGATTAATTTTCCTTAACGGCATGATGTTAGCGCTGCCCTTAATCGTTTTGTTACTCATGGTAAATCTGGTACTGGGTTTGTTAAATCGTGTTTCACCACAGTTATCAATCTTCGCAATTGGCTTCCCTATTACCTTATCAGTTGGAATTTTAACCATCAGCTTGCTGATGCCCCTGCTAGCCCCGTTCTGTGAACGTTTATTCGGTGAAATTTTTGATTTACTCGCCCTGTTCCTGACAGAACTATCCCGTCCCTGAACATTAAGTTTCTAACTACCTTTGCAAAATGACACTTAAGTATCACAAAACCATCCATGCATCTTCAGAACCATGTTTTCCAGAATGCAACTAAGGAAATTCTGATAAACGTGCGCAGAGTCTGAAAATAATTCTTATTAAACCGGGCTTCGCGTATTTTAGTTGGGTGGTTCACAGAAGCGGTCAGACTGTGAATGTGCAGGCTAAATCGGCAAATCACTGTATTTACAAGAAAAAATTCTTTAAGTGATTTTTCTTGTTAAAAAAGTGTTTTTCCGGCATTGTCAACGCACGTTGAGACTTCACACTTTCGTAAAACAAATGTTTTTGAGAATTGTCCTATCAGAAAACGCTTTGTTTTCTAGGATAGTGATACAGCTCTCAAAAATGAGTTTTACTGCTTCCGACACTTCACTGGCACTCCCCCGCCATGGTCGGAGAGTGTGTGACGTCATGGCGGCACAAAATTTTTGCAGAACGGGTCAGGGATGAAGACTTTTACGGGCGGTTGCCTGTTGCCAAACTGCACGAGCAGAATAAAAAGTATCTAAGAAATCTCTCTCGTACCGCAACGCGTATTCATCGTTGATTTAAACGGATAACAAATTGGTGAGGGTCGCTATTATGCCAACTATTATTATGGATTCCTGCAACTACACACGCCTGGGATTATCAGACTATATGTCTTTAAAAGGAGTTAAGAAGAAAAATATCTCTTCTGTCTCCGATATTGAGCAACTACAGCAGAAATGTGAGCAATTAAATCCTGGTGTCGTCTTTATTAATGAAGATTGTTTCATTCATGAGTCAGATTCCAGTGAACGTATTCGCAGTATTATTACGCAGCATCCGGACACACTGTTCTTTATATTCATGGCGATTAGCAATATCCATTTTGAGGAATATCTCTACGTTCGTAAGAACCTGATTATTACATCAAAATCGATGAAGACATCGACCCTGGACTCCTTACTCGGCACCTATTTGCAGAAGAAGCTTAACCAGTCTGCACGCATCTCTTCTGGCATGGATGTTCATCCATTAACGTTGAGCCAGACTGAGTCAAACATGCTGAAGATGTGGATGTCAGGTCATGATACCATTCAGATCTCAGATAAAATGCAAATTAAGGCCAAAACGGTATCGTCACACAAAGGTAATATTAAACGCAAAATCAAAACCCATAATAAGCAGGTTATTTATCATGTGGTGCGTTTGACCGATAATGTGACCTCGGGTATTTACGTTAATATTCGCTGATCGTAAATCCTGAAGAACCGGCCGGTATGGCCGGTTTTTTTTTGCACTAAATTGCGATCCATGTCTCATTCTTACTGCTAACCTTTTTCGCTCTTTTGCCGATGTTATGCCTTATAACAACAGCCTCAAGAGAGCAAGGATATGAACACTGCATTAGATAATGATGGACAGAAAAGCGCTGGCATCTGGCAGAATCTCCGCCTGGTGCCGCTGTTTAGCCTGATCTTCGGCGGCATTTTGCTGCTGTTCGCACTCTGCATTGGTGTCGCCAGTTACTTTCTGATTTTAAGCAACCACTCACTTGATGATGCCACGGACGAAATTCAGGTTCGTATGGGCCTTTCTAACAGTTCAAACCACCTGCGTACTGCGCGACTGACCATTATTCAGGCGGGTGCCGCCGCGCGTATCGGTGAAATGGACGATTTTCGTGCCAATATCGCCGCCGCTGAAAAACGTATTCAACAGGCAAAGCAGGGGTTCGCGGTCTATATGGCGCGTGTAGTGAAGACGCCAGCAGACGTTGAACTGGACGCCACACTGCAGACCCGCTTCAACAATTACATCAATAAAGGCCTGATACCGATGATCGATTCCGGTAAACAGGGCAGTTTTGAGGGCATTATCGCTCAGGAGACGGACGTTACCCGCAAGCTGGATGACGAGTACAACGCGGTATTACTCAAAGCGATCAAGATTCGTACTGACCGCGCCAATGCCATTACCGCTGAAGCGGATCAGCAATCGCGCATCGGCTTTATCTCAATGGCTGTGGCGTTCAGTGCCGCACTGGTGCTGGTGCTGCTGACCTTTGTGTTCCTGCGCCGCGTGGTCATTAGCCCCCTGCGTCAGTCTGTGCTGCGTATCGAGCGTATTGCGCAGGGCGATCTGACCTCCGCCCCCCTGCCCTTTGGTCGCAGTGAGATTGGTACACTGATCCACAATCTGCAGCTGATGCAGCAGTCGCTGGTGACCACCGTGGGTACGGTGCGTGAAGGCGCAGTGGCCATTTATCAGGGTTCCAGCGAAATATCAGCCGGTAACACCGATCTCTCATCCCGTACCGAGCAGCAGGCAGCGGCACTGGAGCAGACCGCAGCCAGCATGGAACAACTTACCGCCACAGTGAAACAGAACGCCGAGAATGCGCATCACGCCAGTCAGCTCGCCGCAGATGCCTCAGGCAAAGCGCGCAGCGGAGGCGATCTGGTCAATAATGTCGTGAAAACCATGACCAATATTTCCGGCAGCTCGAAGAAAATCGCTGAGATCACCAATGTCATTAATAGCATTGCGTTCCAGACCAATATTCTGGCGCTGAACGCGGCGGTTGAAGCGGCACGGGCCGGTGAACAGGGACGTGGTTTTGCGGTGGTAGCGAGCGAAGTGCGAAATCTGGCCCAGCGCAGTGCGCAGGCTGCTAAAGAGATAGAATCTTTAATAGCGGAGTCGGTTACGCTGATCAATGACGGTTCGCATCAGGTCGGCGCGGCCGGGAACACGATGGGTGAAATTGTAGAAGCAGTCCGTCGCGTCACCGACATTATGTCAGAGATTGCAGCAGCGTCGGATGAACAGAGCCGTGGCATTCAGCAGGTGAGCCAGGCGGTTACCGAGATGGATAACGTTACCCAGCAGAACGCCTCTCTGGTGGAAGAAGCTTCAGCCGCAGCAGCCTCGCTTGAAGATCAGGCCGGTAAATTAACACAGGCGGTAGCCGCATTCCGCCTGCACGACTCCCCCGCTACCGCAGGTGTGGCTCCACGCGCCGCTGCACCACTCAAAACACCGGCACTGGCAGCACGTCCTGCGCTCGCCACCGGTACTGATAACTGGGAAACCTTCTAAGCTCTTCGGCAATCATCCCGGGCGGGCGACGACTGCCGGGGGATTACCAACAGCAAAAAGCCGCGTTTCCGTATACGGAAACGCGGCTTTTTTATTGCGCCTCAGGTTCAGGCATCGTGGCAAGGCTCTACAAAAATGCCATCCGGCTGGTTTGTTTCATTAAAAAACCAGATACCCAATGGGTAATCTTCCAGCGCCACTAAAAACATAGTGCCTTCATTGAATGGCTCCATAGCCAGAATGTTGCCTGTGCGACGTGGGCCGCCATCGGTTTTAACGCTGACGCGGTCATTTACCTTCATTTCGGTTCTCCAGATAATATCCTGAATACAGTCTAAACGAAGAACCGTGCCAATGCAGCGCGTTACCGGCGGGCAATAACCCAGACGGCGTGAATGATGCCCGGGATATAACCACAGATCGTCAGCAGGATGTTCAGCCAGAATGCGCCGCCAAAACCAACCTGCATAAACACGCCCAGTGGTGGCAGCAATATCGCGATAATAATTCGTAAAATGTCCATGACCATTCCTTTAGGTATTGATAAAAATCAGCTTTATTATCAACTATAGCTGAATATGCTCTGTCAGGACATAAAGTCAGGTAAATCTGAGTAAGGATAAAGTTTTGCAGTATCTTAACGTTTTACCGCAAGATTTCTTACGCGCCTCGCCTATACACTTCCCTGACTGCACCACCCCAATAGGTGCAGCCAACATGCAAGTAACAAGGATTTTGCCCGCGCAGCGCGGGCTTTTTTTTGCCTGAAATTTGCCCGCGCCCGCCTTTCTGCATCAGGTTCTATACTCAATATTCTGTTTGCTCTCAGGAGTCAGAAAATGAAAGACGAAATGCAGCACAGCGAGGGTCAGCCGTCAGATTTACAGGTTGATATCGAGGGTTTACTAACGGCTATTCAGGCCAGAACGTCTGGAGAAATTCGGGAGTATATGGATCAGGACCAGCAGCCACGGCTGGAAGTTGAAAGCCGGGTTTTTCACTCCTACACCGAACTGGCAGAGGCGTTTGAGATCGACATTTCGAATTATCGCGCCTGAGAATTTGATGGCTGAAATCGATTTCAAAAAAATACCCGGCGGGAAGGCCGGGTAAAAAACTCATTCGTTACACCAGGGAATTCTTAACACCTCTGCAGATTACCCTATCCCTGGATTGAAACAAGCATCAGATATGCACATTTTTGCAACATGTCAGACAGATATGGAAAAATGTTACCGGAAACACCGCGCCAGCTGGTCATTGCGCCCCGCACACTTCATGCATCCCTCGGATTATTGCGACCTGGTTTTAAGAATTATCCTGGATTTCGGGCCAATGACGCAGGAAAAAAAGTGTGAGCCATATTCAACTATAATATTGAAAAATCGCCGCTTTAGCCGCGAACGTGATGAAAGGAGCCTGTTAATGCCCGATCTCCACCAGCCGTTAATGGTTATTACCGATCTGGATGGTTCACTACTGGACCATCATACCTATCGCTGGGATGCGGCCACCGAGTGGCTCAACACGCTGAAACACCATGCGGTTCCGCTGGTGATCTGTTCCAGCAAAACAGCCGCCGAAATTATTCCGCTGCAAAAAAGGCTCGGCATCAGCGGTTCGCCGTTTATTTCTGAGAATGGCGCAGTGATACAGACACAGGATCAACAGCGGATTCGCCTGCCTGACAACACGCTGACTTATGACAACCTCTGTCTGCGCCTGGCTGCTTTAAAAAAAGATTTTCGCTTTACCGGTTTTCATGACTTCTCTGATCCGGAAGTTGCCTCAATGACTGGATTAAGCGAAGCGGAATCAGCGCTGTCCCGTCAGCGCGACGCTTCTGAAGTCATTGTCTGGCGCGACAGTGACGAAGCCTTTGATCGTTTTCATGACGCACTACGCGCTCAAGGCCTGGCGCTGACCCAGGGCGGACGTTTCTGGCATGTCCTGCCCGCCGGGAGCGGCAAAGGCGAAGCGCTACGCTGGCTGCTGGATCACTTCCCCGGAGAGACACGCACCACAATCGGCCTGGGCGACGGGCCTAATGATGCGCCGATGCTGGATGCGGTTGATTATGCCGTGGTGATTAAAGGCTACAGTAAAACGCCGGTGACACTCAGCCGGACCAACCCTGCTCAGGTTTATCACACGGCTCATCATGGCCCTGAAGGCTGGCGTGAAGGGCTGGACTATTTTCTGACTCAATCTCAATAAGCTGCCCACGGGCATTAAAAGGATGATGCGATGAGTGACTTTTACCAGAATGGCGTAATCACTAACTTCCACAACCTTACCCACCGCAGTGTGGAGTCGCTGGAAAAAGAGATGGTACGCTTTGCCCGCAAACGCAAAATGGGGCTGATCCTGCCATCGCTATTTTCTGAACTTGAAGGCCCGGCGCTGACAAAAATCGTTGATGAACTGGCTAAAGTGCCTTATCTGGATGAAATCGTGATTGGTCTGGACCGTGCCGACCGCGACCAGTTCCTGTTTGCCCGCGAATTCTTCTCCCGTCTGCCGCAACGGCATCGCATTCTGTGGAACGATGGCCCACGCCTCAAGGCGATCGATGCGGAACTGGATAAAGAGGGTCTGTCACCCACCAATCCGGGTAAAGGCCGCAATGTCTGGTTTTGTACCGGTTATACCCTGGCGTCGGACCGCACCAGCTGTGTGGCATTGCATGACTGCGATATTGTCACCTATGAGCGCGGCATGCTGGCCCGTCTGCTTTACCCGCTGGCAAACCCGGCGTTTCAGTATGAATTCTGTAAAGGGTTCTATGCGCGGGTTGCGGATGGCAAGCTTAATGGCCGCGTAGGCCGTCTTCTGGTCGGGCCGCTGCTGCGCTCGCTGCAGAAAGTCTATGGCCATTCCGAATATCTGGATTATCTGTCGAGCTTCCGCTATCCGCTCTCCGGCGAGTTCGCTATGCGAACCCATGTGCTGAACGGCATTAAAATCCCCGGCGACTGGGGGCTTGAGATTGGTGTGCTGTCAGAGATTTACCGCAACTACACCACCCGTCAGTCGTGCCAGGTGGAAATCGCCGATAATTACGATCACAAGCATCAGCCACTGGCGGAAGATGATGGCACCGGCGGCCTGAAGCGTATGAGCAGCGATATCGTCCAGTCACTGCTGCGTAAGCTCGCCACCATGGGTGTGCCGTTGACCAGCGACTCGTTTCGTGTTTTGAAGGCAACCTATTACCGTAATGCGCTGGATATGATGGAGACCTATAACCACGAAGCGGCGATGAACGGGCTGAAGTTTGATCAGCATGTGGAAGAGGCAGCAGTAGAGATGTTTACCCAGTCCATTCTGGAAGCGGGCCAGGCTTTTATTGAGCGACCTAACGATAAGCCGTTTATACCGAGCTGGAGCCGTGTCCAGTCTGCTTTTCCGGACGTGCTGCAGCGTATCTATCAGGCCGTTGAAGAGGATAACGACGGGAATGTCTGAAACAGGACGGCACAGGGACGTGCCGGGCCATCAATAAACTTTAAGCGGGCCTGGCGGGTCACTGGACCCACAGGCCTGTATGCTATTAGCTCGCCAGTTGCTCAGGATTCAGGGCGCTCAGCTCATCACTACGAAAGGCTTCACTGCGCACAGCATAACCGTCGTACCAGCGGCATTCCACCATGCCACTCGCGAAGCCGGTCACCACCATCGTCTGTCCCTGTTCCTTGTGCTGCACTTCTTCACTGATTGCGAAAACCATATTGCGCTCCTTTGTTTACCTGTGTGTTATTAACCTGAGTGACTATTTTCTTTATAGCAGGCGAAGAAGGTTCCTGCCTGTTAAGGCACGCAAAAAAAGGGCAAATTCGCAATTAATCAGCTGGATATGCGGAAAATAAAAAAAGCGGATAAAAACTTATCCGCTTTGATGAAGTCTTGACGCTGACGTCAGATTTTACAGCCTTCGCAATCGGCTTCGTCGCCGAGATCATCCGGCACTTCGCTGGCTTTTTTCTCCGCTTTCGCTTCAGCCTGCTCAAGTTGTGCGTCGATATCAAATTCAAACATGTCGTCGTTCATCGTCATTCTCCTGACCGTAAATCACAGTGCGCTTTATACCGATTTTCCGCGCACTCTGGCAATAAGGTTAACCACTAACAGCACGATCGACCCAATGATAAAACCAAGCACCAGGTTTGCGCCATTACTCAGGAGCATGGCGATCCAGCCGTTAAAGCCGCTGCTGACTTGCCCGATGAGGTGATGCAGCGGTTCAATGCCATGCACCACGATGCCACCACCCACAAGGAACATCGCGATGGTGCCGACCACTGAAAGAATCTTCATCAACCAGGGCGCTGCAGCCAGCAGCACGCTGCCGATGCCCTGCGCAAGCCGCGAGGTTTTTTCACGCAGCCAGAAGCCAAGGTCATCAATTTTCACGATGGCGGCCACGATGCCGTACACGCCAATGGTGACCAGAATCGCGATGCCCGCCAGAATAATCACCTGGTTAAGCAGCGGTGCGTCCGACACAATCCCTAAGGTAATCGCGACAATTTCAGCAGAGAGAATGAAATCCGTGCGCACCGCCCCTTTGATCTTCTTCTTCTCGAACTCTGCCGCATTCTCTTTAGCCAGTGAGTCAAGTCGCTGCTTGCGCGCTTCCGGTGATTTGCTCTGCTTATCCTGTTGTAGCGTGTGCATGACCTTTTCAACGCCTTCGTAACAGAGATAGGCCCCGCCAATCATCAGCAGCGGCGTGATAAGCCAGGGCGCAAACGCAGAGATGACCAGCGCCATGGGCACCAGGATCAGTTTGTTGAGGAACGAGCCCTTGGCAACGCCCCAGACCACAGGCAGCTCACGATTGGCTTTTACGCCGGTGACCTGCTGTGCATTCAGCGACAGATCGTCGCCCAGTACGCCAGCGGTTTTTTTTGCCGCCACTTTCCCCATGACGGAAATATCGTCCAGAAGTGTTGCAATATCATCAAGTAAAGTCAGTAAACTGGTGCCTGCCAAAATTCTTATCCTTAGTCTGGTTCGTTATGTTGACAACATGGGCAGCGCTCAATTTCCGTAACGGTCATCTCTGCAATGCCCTCACAATCCCACTCCACCCGTACCGTCTCACCTGCTTTGCCTTCAGCATGCAAATATTTGCTGACCGGGCTTTCGGTCATGCCGGTAATCTCCTCCGTGGCAATAAGCCTGTCACCGCAGTAGACCCGCGCAGTCGCTTTGGTGTTAACCATCCGCTCGTCACGAATCTGATAGAGGCGTTTTACCGTCAGTTTTATGCTGCTCATTTAGGCTCCTGGCCACGGAGAAAGCGCAGATCTAACCAATTATGTTCCTGATTAGCAATCAGCGTTGTAATGATGAATACCCTGATGGTCGACCTCGGCACTCTCCGACATCGCCATCAGCCACTCCTCCAGCCGCTCCAGCAGATCCTGATCCGTCAGGCGCAGTTTGCCCCGTAGCGCACACTCCCAGATGATCAGTACTTTCCAGCCGCCCTCCTGCAGCTGGCGCACATAGCGCCGATCACGTTCAACATTGCTGTTGATTTTGCCGGTCCAGAACTCTGTTCGCGTCGCCGGCATCTTAAACAGATAGCAGTGATGGCGATGCCAGAAACAGCCATGAACGAAGATGATTGCCTGCTGTTCTGTCAGAACGAAATCAGGCCGACCCGGCAGGTTTTTATCCTGCACGCGAAAGCTGAATCCCCGGTCTTTCAGCAACAGTGCAATACGTTGCTCAATGGCCGTATCCTGAGCGCGAATAGCACGCATATTTTTGCTGCGCGTTTCGCTGGAGTGAACATCAGCCATAACCTCTCCTTTTTTGCTGGTTCTGTAACTTTAGTCTGCGCCACGAAAAGCGAAAGCTGTCGCCGGATGAGTTCGGAGAGTATGCCGCAAAAACAGAACTTTCCGGGGCGCTGGCACGGGGCACATCCCGGCAATTTCCTCATAGCGTCTGGAGTGATAGCATAGGCGCCTTACTGTTAAGGAAAAACGCATGCATTCCGCCGCTCTCGCTGCCCCACTCTCTGCTGCACCCTCATCTGCTGACGCGTCTGAGCTTGTTCAGCAGGTGCTGGCAATCTATTCAGTTCGTGATCTTACGGCCCGCCTGCATCAGGCAGGGTTTTCCTGCTGGACGCCATCACTGCTGAACCGGATCCGTCAGGGTAAAAGCGCCTTGCCGCCGTTGTGCGAGGCGGAGCTGTCGCTGCTGCAAAGTCTGCTGCCGACCCGACCGGCCCATTATGATAATCCTGAGTTTCGTTTCATCGATCTTTTTGCCGGGATTGGCGGCATTCGTAAAGGATTCGAGGCAATTGGCGGCAAGTGCGTCTTCACCAGTGAATGGAATAAAGAGGCGGTTCGCACTTACAAAGCCAATCACTACAGCGATCCGCTGGAGCATCACTTTAATACCGATATCCGTCAGGTTACCCAGCCGGAAGGTCTGACCGATGACGACGCGATTTACCGCGCGATTGATGCGGCGATCCCTGATCACCAGGTACTGCTGGCGGGTTTTCCCTGTCAGCCCTTTTCGCTGGCGGGCGTCAGCAAGAAAAATGCGATGGGACGCGCGCACGGTTTTGAGTGTCAGGTGCAGGGCACGCTGTTTTTCGATGTCGCCCGTATTCTGGCCGCCAAGAAACCGCCCTTCTTTGTGCTGGAGAATGTGAAAAACCTTAAGAGCCATGATAAAGGCCGCACCTTCGCCATTATCATGGAGACGCTGGATGAGCTGGGCTATGACGTGGCCGATGCCGGAGCCGGTAGCCCGGATGCCAAAGTGATCGACGCGCGTCACTTTCTGCCACAGCATCGCGAACGCATTGTGCTGGTCGGTATCCGCCGCGACCTGAAGAAGCAGGACTTTACGCTACGCGACATCCGGCGTTTCTATCCGGCGCAGGTGCCCAGCCTGCAGAGCCTGCTGGAGCGCGCGCCAGACGACAAATATATTCTGTCGCCGGTGTTATGGCGCTACCTCTACCAGTATGCGAAAAAACATAAAGCGAAAGGCAATGGCTTTGGTTTTGGTCTTAACGATCCGCGTAATCCTGATTGCTGCGTGCGGACGCTGTCGGCGCGGTACTATAAAGATGGCTCAGAAATTCTGATTGACCGCGGCTGGGACAGCGCTGTTGGCGAAGCAGCGTTTCAGGATGCAGACAATATGGCACGACGGCCCCGTCGTCTCTCCCCGCGCGAGTGCGCCCGTCTGATGGGCTTCGATGTGCCTGGCCGTGAGCCGTTCCGCATTCCGGTCTCGGACACGCAGGCTTATAAACAGTTTGGGAACTCGGTGGTTGTGCCGGTGTTTGCGGCAGTCGCGCAGCTGCTGCTGCCACATATACGTCAGCTGAAATCGTAATGGTTCTGAAATAAAAAAACCCGTCCTGCGACGGGTTTCTGTTTTATTTCTTCTTCTTGCTCTGTTTCTTGAGCAGCAGACGAATCTGCTTCAACTCGCTGGCGCTCAGTCCATCGGATTTCACGTCAGTGGCACCTGATCCCTCAGTCCCCTCTTCGGTGATGTCCTGATTATCAATCGCCGGATGGGGATGCGTTTCCAGACTGGCCTGCAATCGTTGCACAATTTCCTGACTCATTGAAATCTGGTTTTCCAGCGCCAGCTGTTTAATCGTTTCTTTCAACTCAGGATCAATTTTAATTGTTAAATTAACAGTTTCGGTCATCGGGCAGCTCCTTTTTGTTATCGCTACACGCTACCGGATGCCCGTTTCGATTAATATACTGTCATAAAAATTTAATATTCAGTTTTCAATGGGGTGAAGTCACGCAGTACGCCCTCATCCAGCCCCACCAGATTGCCCTGCAGTTCGGCATAAAGTTTCGCCATGTAGCGCACCAGGAAATCGGCGTTATGCTCAGCTAACATGCGGCCGGTTTCGGTGTGCATGGTTTCCGGCAGGCGCAACAGCTTCTTCTGGAAATGGTCCAGCGTCCACTTAACATCATTCAGCTCGCGATCTCTGCCCAGCGGGTCCTGACTGTCAAATAACGGGCGATTCAGCGCACCCGCCGTGTAAAAAACGCGTGCCAGTCCGATTGCGCCCAGTGACTCCAGCCGGTCAGCATCCTGGACGATTTTAGCTTCCAGTGTCTGAGGCGGTATGCCAGCACTGAAACTGTGAGTTTTAACGGCATGCATCACCGCATCAATCTTCTCAGCAGGGAAATCGAGAAAGTCCTGCTGCAGAATGCGCTGGGTTTCCGTGGCGGCATAGGTTGAGGCGAGATGACGTTCCGGATGATTTTTTGGCAGATTAACCACATCGTGAAAATAACAGGCGGTGAGCACTACCAATGGATCAGCGGGTGTACCCGTCATGATTCGCTGCGCGCTCATCCAGACGCGCCGTAAATGGGCAATATCGTGCGCGCCGTCGTCGTGGATCCAGTTCGCCTGAAACCAGCTTTCATAGCGAGATTGCCAGAGTGTGAGTGACATAGTCTATCTCCCTGTAGTGACCGACAGCAGATTCTCTGTCGTGTTCAGTGCACGAACGGCAAGCCATCATAGCGACTGGCTAATGACACTTTTTTTACAGTGCTGTTGAAAAGAGCGGCGCTGCCAGTTTTTCGGGCAGAAAAATGAGATCTGGATCATCTGTATAGCATCTCTGTTACACAATAACCGCAATTTCGGCGGTTTTCAGCCTTTCCTCAGTGAATTGCTGCTAAGAAAATTAGTTTAACAGCTGTAATGTTTTGTCGATGTTTAACCGATAATACAGACCCTGTTTAACTTTTTTTTGTCACGTGTTTAATTGTAAAACTGTGCACAAAAGCAGGTGAAAAAGTCTGAAAAGGTTCCTATTTTTATCGTTATAACGTACTGTATCCGGGCTAATCGTCGTGTTGCGTCCATGATATCTAAAGCGTTGGTGCGCTTTTTGCATTTTGAGTTTTTTTAATACCCAACGTGACAACTTTAAAGTGACTGTCAGGCGACAAATTATTAAGCAAATTGATTTAAAGCTTTTATGATGACTCTGAGATGTGACGTGAATGGATGTTTACAGCAGTAACCGGGTTCTACTAATAAAAAAGAGGTAATCAATGAAAGAACGGCCGATTCTTTTTTCCGAACAGCGTGTTCGTGCCCTGTTGGTTGGCCAGCAAACGCAAACCCGGCGCATTATGAAAACTCAGGCTTTCGGTCCGGGACAGGATCATCACGAGGGCGTGCACGCCTTCGATGTGAGTGCTAACCATCTGCACGGCTACAAAATGATGTCGATGGCTGACATCAGCTATCAATGCCCCTATGGCAAACCGGGTGACATACTCTGGGTGCGTGAAACCTGGCGTGGCCCAATGGTGCCAGAGAGCGATCTGGCCGAATATGAACGTGACCCGACGCCGTTTCGCCTGCCGGAATATTGCCAGTATCGGGCCGACAGTAATGAGCTGGGTCAGCATGCACTGAGTACGCCAGAGGCCGAAGAGTTTGGCTGGCAGACCGCCATCCATATGCCTCGCTGGGCCAGCCGTATCAACCTCGAAATTACCGGCGTCCGCGCGGAGAAAATTCAGGACATCAGTGAAGATGACATCCGGGCAGAGGGCGTACAGACCGATTCGCACTTCCTGAATAACTTCTTCACCATGAACGCCAACTCAGAATCGCCTAAAGAGGCGTATCGCAAAGCCTGGGAAAAACAGTACGGCGCGACCAGCTGGGAAGTGAATCCCTGGGTCTGGGTCATTGAATTTCAGCGCATCGAACGCAACTAATGCTTTAGCCCTGCGCTTTGCGGGTTGAATCACAGACAACGGTCGCGCTAACGGGTTGAATAGACAGCCTTCAGCCCTGTAGCCAGCAACTGGTGCCAGCATTCGATGCTGGCATTTTTATATCTGCCGCGTCAGGATAGTGAAATAGTCCGATTCTGTGCGGGAGTTGCGATGTTTAAATGGCCCTGGAAAACGCATGACGACATGCTGGCTACATTACCGTGGCAGCAGGGTCTGGCACAGCCGGTATTCAGCCTGCTCAGCAATGACGAGCAACAGGCGTTGGTTGAGCTGGCAAAGCGCTTTCTGCAGCAGAAAAAACTGGTGCCTCTCGAGGGTGCACAGCTGGATGAACTGCGCAGCGTGCGCATCGCCCTGCTCTTTTCTCTGCCTGTCCTGAAGCTGGGTCTGGAGTGGCTGGACGGTTTTCACGATGTGCTGATCTATCCCGAGCCATTCGAGGTCGACGATCACTGGCAGGATGAGCATGGGCTGGTTCACAGTGCGCCTGCCGTTCACTCAGGACAGAGCTGGACACAGGGACCGGTAGTCCTCAACTGGCTGGATATTCAGGACTCCTTTGACCTCTCCGGCTTTAATCTGGTTATTCATGAGGTGGCACATAAGCTGGATGCGCGCGGCAGTGGTTACACTAGCGGTGTTCCGGTGATACCGCTGCGAGACGTGGCGCAGTGGGAAAAGGATTTGCGTGCCGCGATGGCAGAAATTGAGAGTGAGGTCGAGCTGGTGGGCGAACAGGCTGCCACTATTGATCCTTATGCCGCCAGCGATCCGGCTGAGTGCTTCGCTGTGCTCTCAGAATATTTCTTTACGGCCCCGGTCCTGCTGGCAGAACGCTTTCCCGCCATGTATCAGCATCTGCGACAGTTTTATCAGCAGGATCCGCTGACCCGGATCGCTACTGACACGGCGCAAACTGCTTAAATCCCGATCGCTTTGCGTTAAACCTAGCCAGTTGAATGATAATGTATTTTTTGCTGTTGACACCTTAGAGCGACGCCGTTAATATTCGCCTCGTTCAAACGATTCCTCTGTAGTTCAGTCGGTAGAACGGCGGACTGTTAATCCGTATGTCACTGGTTCGAGTCCAGTCAGAGGAGCCAGAATTAGAGAAAGCAGATATCTTCGGATATCTGCTTTTTTGCTTTATACCCGTTGGATATCCCTTCCTTCATATTTATCCCCTTTCAATTAAAAACACGTCATCCCACACCCTTTTTTAGATATGCATTTTGGCAATGGTTGTTCCATTTCATTATTGGCCAATAAGCGGTAGATGCCGTTATGCCATTAAGTTGTCTCAAAGAAAAAACGCCGGGCTTTTTAGATCTGAGATTGATACTCGTGGCGTAAGAGACGTTCAGGAGACGTCATTATTGTTTTGCCTGAGTGCATTTTTGCCAAATTGAACCTCTACTCATCAACGGACTCAGCCTCTCAATCCCCTTGCGTAAAAAAGCCCGCTCAGATTACGGGCCTTCAAACACACAAAACACAACAACCACTATTTTTCATGATAGCGATGCACAGCCGGATAATATTCCAGCCCATACAGCTGGCTAAGCGGCAGCAGCAGCTCGACGTTGATATCATGCCCATGCTGACTCACTCCGGGGCCACTCAGCAGCTGTTCAAACCAGGCTATCAGTTTCTGTTTCATCTCAGGTTCTCCGCATCGGTTGATGCCCTGAGTAAACCTGCTTGTGCGCGCAATCTGAAGCAAAAATTTCTGCGCTGCTTATGCCGGAGATGGCATAAGCAGCCTGCCCGGCTCATTAGCCAGCGCCAGAAACAGCCCTGTTAATGTGTAATCAGCGTCACCCAGTTCGCGCCTTTACCAGCAGGTGCTTCAGCGACCCGTTTCAGTTCGCCGCTGGCAGGATCGATAGCGTAACTGCCAATCACGGCACTCTTCTCGCCGCTGACGATCAGCCATTTGCCCTTTGCATCGATAGCTATACTGCGCGGCTGTTTTTCAACCGGCCAGCTGCCGATTAGCGTTAACTCACCGGATTGTTTATCCACCCGGTAGCCGCTGACGGTGCTGGAGGTGCGCTCGGTCACGTAGATAAATTGCCCATCCGGCGTAATTTTGATGTCTGCCGCCCAGATGCGCGGTGTCGGATCGCTGTAACCCGCCGGGCGCTGCTCGCCATGCTGCAGGTTATATTTCTTCGCCACCGCATTTGGCCAGCGTTTCAGCTCTGACAGCGAGCCATCCGCTGCACGTCGGAATTGCGTGATGGTGCCGCTCATCTCCGCGAGGTTGTAGAGAAAACGATTATCTGGCGAAATCACGGAATGTCGTGCGCCGCTGTTTTTCTCGCCCTGAACAAAACCGGTGCCCAGTGGCGTGATGGCCCCGTCACTGGCAAAGGTATATTGCAGCACCCGATCCGCGCCAAGATTGCCAACGTAGAGTGAATGGTTAGTGACGTCGGTAATTACGGAATGGGCATGGGGCCCGGTTTTCACTTCGCCCGTGACCTGCGCGGTCACAATCCCTTTGTCATCAATCCGGTTGCTGGTGACGATATCGCTGTCATAGGAGGCGGCCAGCAGATAGCGTCCGCTCTTATCAGTGGTAATCCACGGGAAGCTGGCTGCAACCGGCGTTACCGCCAGTTTCTGCAAATCACCCTGCGGCCCGGTAACGCGCCAGCTGATGATCGAATAAGGCGGACTGCGCAGCACACCATAGAGATGTTTACCATCCGGGCTGGCCGCCAGCGGCATGATTTTTTTTCCGGCCGGCGTATCGCCCCACCATTTCAGGCTGCCGTTCGCCTCACTGAGCTGATAGCGGGAAACGGTGCCGGATTCAGCATTCGACACATAGACAAAGGTTGTCGCCCACAGCGGGCAGCTACACAGCAGCGGCAGAAGTGCCAGTGCCGTTTTGAGACGGATCATAGGGTCACCTTGATAAGTAGTCTCTGCGTCAGTGCGCAGCAGGCATTACGCTAACCCCGTCTGATGAGGCTGGCTTTGTGCAACTGTCTGAATTTAGGACCAGAAGTCTGGAGATGTGACGGAGATGTTATTTTTTGGGGCGGGAATGAGATTTAACGCCTCCCCCAGAATCAGGGAAGGCGTAAGCAGAACGCTAACCGGTTTTGGCGATCATCTTCCGGTAGCGATCGAGCCACTTACCGCTATTGAGCCGCCACCAGAAGAAGATGCCGCGCACCGTCCAGTCGAGGAACATCCCCAGCCAGACACCGGTGACGCCCATCCCAAGCACAATGCCGAGCAGATAACCGGCCACCACACGGGCGCACCACATGCTGAACATTGAGACATACATGGTGTAACGCGCATCACGCGCGCCCTTAAGTCCGGCGGGCAGCACCCAGGACGCGGCCCATAGCGGCATAAAGAGCGCGTTAAGCCAGAGCAGGTGCTTCGTTACGTTTATCACCTCCGGATCGCTGGTATAGAAGCGGGCCAGTAACCCGGCCAGCGGTACGGTCAACAGCGCTATCGCACTCAGACATGCCGTCGCCAGCCAGAAAACATGCCGCACCTGGCGTTCCGCCTGGAACACCTGATTCCGGCCTAATCGTGTGCCGGTAATAATGGTGGATGCAGAGCCCAGCGCATTGCCCGGCAGGTTGATCAGGGATGCAACAGAGAACGCGATGAAGTTACCGGCAATTTCACTGGTGCCCATCCCTGCCACAAAGACCTGGGTCAGGAGTTTGCCGCCGTTGAACAACACAGACTCGATACTGGCAGGCACACCTATGCCTAAAACTTCCATCAGGATGCTGCTGTTCCAGCGCCGGAAATAGCTCGATAGCGTGATTTTCAGCGAGGCGTTAAAGCCGATCATCAGCACGTAAATCACCGCGATCGCCCCGATATAGCGGGTGATGGTAAGTCCGAGTCCGGCCCCGACAAAGCCTAAACCGTCCCACGAGAAGCAGCCATAAATCAGCACGCTACTGATGATGATGTTCAGGATGTTCATGCCGCCGTTAATCAGCATCGGAATTTTGGTGTTGCCTGCACCGCGCAGCGCCCCGCTGCCGATCAGTGTGATGGCCGCAGCCGGATAGCTCCAGGCGGACGTCTGCAGATAGCTCAGCGCCAGTTCTTTCACTTTGGGATCGGCTGCACCGGCGATCGCATCGACAATCAAATGGCCCCAGAACTCAATGGCGATCACCAGCACAAAGGCGAGTATCGTCATCATAGCCAGCGACTGTCGCGTGGCGGCGCGGGCGCGCTTCCCGTTGCGTTTTGCCAGGCTGAATGCCACCACCACCGTGGTGCCGAGATCGATGGCGGCAAAGAATGAGATGATCACCATGTTGAAGCTGTCAGCCAGGCCCACGCCTGCCATCGCTTCTTTACCCAGCCAGCTGACCAGGAAGGTGCTCAGAACGCCCATCAACAACACACAGGCGTTCTCGAAGAAGATAGGCACTGCCAGTGGCGATATTTCACGCCAGTAGAGCGTGCGATAAGAGCGGCGTTTTGGATACCACGCCGTGCGCCTGATCGCCTGCATCACTGCTACGCCGGGATTTTGCAAAGGATTACCAAATCAGAAGTGACTGGATAGGAGATCTAATGATGATAGGGGGCTGAGAAATATGCAAAGTCTTTCCGGCGCAAATTAATCATGGTTACAAACTTTTTAATCCCGTTACGGCAGATTCTGCCTCACCGCCCTGTCCGCTGTAGCAATTCTGATTATTTACCTGACGTTATGATCGATTACCGCCGGCTTGCATAAGGCTGCTTTACGGCGCATTCGTCATCCGTAACGCAGTTAATGACGGCTAATCATCCTGTCTGATAGTAAAGATTTACTTAACGGACCTCAGTGCGACTGACTCATCCTTAAAACCGTACTGCTCAGATTTCCCGCTTTGTTAGCGCGTAAAATCAGCAATCACAGATTCTTCACCAATCTCTGCAGCAAACCCGCTAAGCTTGGGGCAAATTGCGGAAAAAAATGGAAGGAGAAACCATGCCGACACTACGGAAAAACCTGACCAGCCAGCAGGCGCTGGATGAACTTGAACGCCTCTACGACAGTGCCGTTGATGCGCTGCGTGCGGCGATTAAAGTCTTCACCGAAAACGGCACGCTGCCGGATGAGGCCGATCGGGCAGCGGGACTGTTTGTCTACCCCGAGCTGCGCATCACCTGGCACGGCGAAGGCCCGCAGCAGAACCGCACACGTGCCTGGGGACGTTTTACCCACACCGGCAGTTACAGCACTACCGTCACCCGTCCGGCGTTGCTGCGTCACTATATTGCGGAACAGCTGGCAATGCTGGAGAAGGAGTATCAGCTGGAGATTGACGTGGTGCCGTCCAGCCAGGAGATCCCCTATCCTTACGTGATCGACGGCTCCGATCTGTCACTGGATCGTACCATGAGTGCCGGTATTGCACGCCACTTCCCGACCACCGAGCTGTCACAGATTGGCGATGAGACCGCCGACGGTCTGTTCCACGCTGACGCCAAATTCCCGCTGTCGCATTTTGACGCACTGCGCACCGACTTCTCGCTGGCCCGCCTGCGTCATTACACCGGCACCAGCGTGGAGCACTTCCAGCCGTTTGTGCTGTTCACTAACTACACCCGTTATGTTGACGAGTTTGTGCGCTGGGCGATTGAGCAGGTACGCGATCCCAATACCCCTTACGACAGCCTGGCCTGTGCCGGCGATGTAGTGCTGACCTCGGACACCGCCGACAGTGAGTCGATGCTTTCTGATCTGGCGTGGAAGAAGCACCAGATGCCAGCCTGGCATCTGACTTCGCCGAATCGCCGTGGTATTACGTTGATCAATATCGGCGTCGGCCCGTCGAATGCTAAAACCATCTGCGATCATCTCGCGGTAATGCGCCCTCACGCCTGGCTGATGATTGGTCACTGTGGCGGTCTGCGTGAGAGCCAGCGAATTGGCGATTACGTGCTGGCCCACGCCTATCTGCGTGACGATCACGTGCTCGACAGCGTGCTTCCGCCAGACATCCCGGTGCCTAGCATTGCCGAAGTGCAGCGCGCGCTCTACGACGCCACAAAAGCTGTGAGTAATATGCCTGGCGAAGAGGTGAAGCAGCGTCTGCGTACTGGCACCGTGGTGACCACTGACGATCGCAACTGGGAGTTACGTTACTCCGCGTCGGCTCTGCGCTTTAACCTGAGCCGCGCCGTCGCAGTCGATATGGAGAGCGCCACTATTGCCGCGCAGGGTTATCGCTTCCGTGTGCCGTATGGCACGCTGCTGTGCGTTTCGGATAAGCCGCTGCACGGCGAGATTAAGCTGCCTGGTCAGGCGAACCGCTTCTACGAAGGGGCGATTTCGGAGCATCTGCAGATTGGCATTCATGCGGTTGAGTTGCTGCGCGCCGAGGGTGATAAGTTGCATTCGCGTAAGTTGCGGACGTTTAATGAGCCGCCTTTCAGGTAAGTTTTTCGCCGCTGGCGAGGGGGGGATGTTCGCTGCGCGAACGGGCTAAGGTGCACGCAGGTGGCTGAGGTGTTCGCTGCGCGAACGGGCTATGAGAGGGTTTCGTTCGCCTGGTGAGCTGGCCAGTTTCAGTTACGCCTCTGCAGGCGACCAACAAGGGGGCGCCAGTCGCCGCGCCCCCTTGACCCCGGGCTCCGGCCTGCTTCACCGCCGCTTCGCGGTTCCTTCGCTTCTTCCGGATTTCTTACGGACCGGCGGGACGCGCCATCCCTGGCGCGAACCCGCCTCTTCGCGGCATCCCTGCCGCTCGTCCTGAAATCCCTCATCCGCTCAGCGGCTCTGACGGCCTCCTTCCCCGCTTTTATCTCTTCTTTTTGTACTGGGTACGTCATCGCTGTAAGTCTGAAGGATTATCTGTGTCTCTCTGCCGGGCAGGAAGAATGGCCTTCTACCCTCGCTGATATCGCTTATTTTTGTGTTGGGTATGTCACCGGTGCAAGTCTGAAGGATTGCCTGCGGTTTTGGCCTGCCAGGAAGAATGCACTTCCACCCTATCTACTTTTATCTCTTCTTTTTGTGTTGGGTAAGTAATTGCTGCGAGTCTGAAGGATTGCCTGCGGTTTTAAGCCTGGCAGGAAGAATGGCTCTTCACCCTATCAAATGTTGCCTCTTCTTTTTAATGCTGGTGCATTGCCGCTGATGGTTTTCAAAATTAGCTTTGGCTTTCAAACCACCAGACAACGCTATGTCCGATAAAAACCAGGATATTAAAGGCGGGGGTTTACCTGAGGCATCCGAAGCGCTGAGGAACAACCGGAGGCAAGGATGAGCCGACAGGACGTCGGCGAAAGGACGGAACGCGCCAGGGAAGGCGCGTCCGGACGGTCCGCAGGCCGCAGGGCGTGACGAAGGGACCCCGCAACGCGGGGCGCGCAGGCTGCCGGACGCCGGGATTGTTAAGGGCCGGGCGTACGCCCCTTAACGCGTCCGCCTGCACGGACAACCTGAAACTCCCCACCGCCTGGCGGGCGTAACCTGCTCAGTGGGCAGGCACCGCGCAACGTAACATTGTCATAGCAGGCCCGCTGCAAAGCGAAACCAGTGCAGCTCTTCCCCCGCTTTCAGCGGCCTGAACTCCCCCACCGGGCAGGAAACCCACCGGCTGGGGTTTCCCCGAGGCATCCGAAGCGCTGAGGAACAACCGGAGGCAAGGATGAGCCGACAGGACGTCGGCGAAAGGACGGAACGCGCCAGGGATGGCGCGTCCGGACGGTCCGCAGGCCGCAGGGCGTGACGAAGGCACCCCACAAGGCGGGGCGCGCAGGCTGCCGGACGCCGGGATTGTTAAGGGGCGGGCGTTCGCCCCTTGACGCGTCCGCCTGCACGGGCAACCTGAAACTCCCCACCGCCTGGCGGGCGTAACCTTCTCAGCGTAACCCGCTCAGCGCCAGCCCGCCGCAAGGCGTAACATCCCTGCCGCCAGGCAACAGCTAAGCACTCAGCCATCCCAGCTTAATCACAAACAGAATCGACAGAATCACCAGCGCCGCATTTATCTCTTTCACACGACCGCTCAGCAACTTCACCAGCGTCCAGGTAATGAAACCAAACGCAATGCCGTTAGCAATAGAATAAGTCAGCGGCATGGTCAACGCAGTCACGGTGACTGGCGCAGCGGTAGTAATATCTTTCCAGTCAATATCAGCCAGACCGGATGTCATCAGCACAGCCACAAACAGCAGCGCAGGTGCGGTGGCATAGACCGGCACGCTGGAAGCCAGCGGCGAGAAGAACAGCGCCAGCAGGAACAGCACACCTACTACGATCGCCGTCAGGCCGGTACGGCCTCCAGCACTCACACCCGCCGCCGATTCCACATAACTGGTGGTGGTCGAGGTGCCGAGCAGCGAACCAAACAGTGCAGCGGCACTGTCGGCAATCAGCGCACGGCCCATCTTCGGCACGTTACCCTGCTCATCAGCCAGACCGGCACGTTTGGTCACGCCCAGCAGTGTGCCGGTGTTATCAAACACATCGACAAACAGGAAGGCAAAAATCACGCTGACCAGGCCAACGTTAAATGCCCCGGCAATATCAAGCTGCAAAAAGGTCGGTGCAATCGATGGCGGAGCTGAGAAAACGCCCGCGAACGGCGACAGGCCAATGCCCATGGAGATAAAGGTCACCAGCAGAATGCCGATCAGCACCGCACCGGTTACGCGGCGTGCTTCCAGCACCACGATCACCACAAAGCCCAGCATTGCCAGCAGCGGGCCGGGTTTAGTCAGATCGCCAATACCCACCAGCGTCGCCGGGTTATCAACCACGATGCCTGCCCCTTCCAGCGCAATAATTGCCAGAAACAGCCCGATACCAGCGCCAATCCCGGCACGCAGCGGCAGCGGGATACTGGCAATAATCCACTCACGAATCTTAAACAGTGACATCGCAAAGAAAATCACTGCTGAGAGAAACACCGCACCCAGCGCAATCTGCCACGTGTAGCCCATATGCAGCACCACGGTATAGGTGAAGAAAGCGTTCAGTCCCATACCCGGCGCCAGCGCAATCGGATAGTTGGCAATCAGCCCCATCAGCACACAACCAATCGCCGCCGCCAGACAGGTCGCGACAAATACCGCGCCCTTGTCCATGCCGGTTGCGCCCAGAATGCTCGGGTTCACAAACAGAATATAAGCCATCGCCAGGAAGGTGGTGATCCCGGCGATAATCTCGGTACGAACCGTCGTGTTATGTGCTTTGAGTTTGAATAGTTTTTCTAACATCATCATCTCTCGATACAGGAGACAGGAGTCTCACTTGCCAAAGGGGTTTGCATGCTGATTTATTCTGTTTCCGGGACATTGTCCTGGCCGCTGCATACTTGCTTGCCAGAACCGCCTGAAATCCCTGTGTAACCTGTTGGCCTAAGCAATTGCCATGCCACCTGCCGACGCAATCGATTACCTGGCAGAGCCGGCCACGCCTAAGAAGATTCCGAATCAAAACAGGGCGCGATTATGGTGCAATGCACCGATTCCGCGCAATCGTTTTCCTGCGGCAAATGCGTCACCCTGAAAAACTCTGCGCCAGCGCACGCTTCCGCACTCTCACAGGCGAAGCTGGTCACGTTTCAGCACGCTGCCTCAGCAACCATTTCTGGCCTGTGTAGACTCCAGAATTAACTCCTTCGTAACATTGAGGCCGCGCCATGAAGCCAGCGATTTTGGTGGTGGATGATGATCCTGCTGTCTGCGACGTCCTGCAGGATGCGTTAAGTGAACATCTGTTAACTGTCTACAGCTGTCATCAGGGACGCGAGGCGCTCTCCATGCTCAGCGAACACCCGGAAAT
This sequence comes from Pantoea sp. ANP04, assembly GCF_041982285.1. Taxonomy (NCBI): domain Bacteria; kingdom Pseudomonadati; phylum Pseudomonadota; class Gammaproteobacteria; order Enterobacterales; family Erwiniaceae; genus Pantoea; species Pantoea sp. ANP04. The sequence goes on from NZ_JAUTYS010000001.1 coordinate 80,598, forward strand.
TTCGCTGGTGATGCTGGATATGATGTTGCCCGATACCAACGGATTGCTGGTGTTGCAGCAGCTCCAGCGTCAGCGGCCGGACGTGCTGGTGATTATGCTGACGGGCATGGGTTCGGAAGCGGAGATGGTCGTGGGTCTGGAGATGGGCGCAGATGACTATATTGCCAAACCTTTTAATCCACGCGTGGTAGTGGCGCGCGCCCGTGCAGCACTGCGTCGCAGCGGACGCATTGCGCAGGCTCACCCCGAACAGGCGGGCTGGCGTTTTGGCGGCTGGCAACTGGACGATGGCCGCTGCCAGCTGTTTAATCCGCAGCATGAACTGGTGCCGCTGACCCAGGGAGAATACAGCCTGCTGCACGCGCTGGTGCGCCATGCCCGCAAAGTACTGACCCGTGATCAGTTGCTGGAGCTGACCCACAGCGAAAGCCTGGACGTATTTGACCGTACCATCGATGTGCTGATCATGCGACTGCGCCGCAAAATCGAAACTAACCCGCATCAGCCCGACCTGATTCGCACCATTCGCGGGCTGGGCTATGTCTTTTCCGCTGACGTGATGAAACCCGAAGCCGCGCTACGCGCCAGCCAGATCGCCTGAATCACTTTACCCGGCCTGCGTTCCGCTGGCCGGTACTCATCCCTCATAACTTCCGCCATAGGCGCGCGGCACCAGATCGACCTGCGCCTCTCCGCTCTGAATGACGGTGAGAATCGTTTCAGCCACGCGCTGCGGCGTATGCGCAATTGCGGCGCTCTGCTGTGCCTGCGCAATCGCAACGTCCTGCCCCGATTTCACCGACTGGTAAAATTCCGAGACGGTCATGAATGGATAAACAGCATATACCGTTATCCCGGCGTCCGCCAGTTCCAGCCGTGCCACGCCGGAGAGCATATTCAGTCCCGCTTTGGAACTGGTATAGGCCGCCGATCCCGGCCAGGTTGCCAGGGTTGCACCGGAACTGACGTTGATAATGCACCCCTCGCCCTGCGCCCGCATCTGCGGGATCACCGCCTGCATCATCATCAGCGGCGCGATCAGATTCAGGTCGAGCAGCGCTCTGAACTCGCTTGCAGCAATCTCCTCAACCGCCGCGAACAACCCCTGCCCGGCATTGTTGATTAACACATCAATCCGGCCAAAGCGTGCTATCCCCTGCCTGACAGCATCTGCAATCTGCTCTGGCTGCGTCACATCGCAGGCCACAGCCAGTGCTTTGCCTGATTCTCCCACGAGGGCAACCAGGCGGTTTTTGCGTCGTGCCAGTAAAATAACCTGCGCACCCGCCTCCAGCGCCGCACGCGCGGTGGCTTCTCCGATGCCCGACGATGCACCGGTAATCATAATCACGGCGTTCTCAATTCTCATGTCATCCCCTCCAGTAAAATGGTCAGAGAGCGAGAATAATCCTCAGCCGATTGTGCGGCGGCTGTAATCCTGCCTAAAATTTGCCTGTTACTGCTTTTCTCACTCTGCACACGGCAACCGCCGGAGAGGTGTCCCATAAACAGGCTTGATGCGATAAGAGATGAAATGCTGGCATGCACGGCTGATGAACTCACGGCGACGGCGATTCCGCGCGTGGATTTTTACCGCGTCAGTCAGCCGATGCCCCTGCCGCCGGAAATCTATTCGCCTTTCGTCAGCCTGATACTGCAGGGAGAAAAAAGGCTGCAGATGGGCGAACGCTCTCTCCGCTATTCCGCCGGAGAGATGTTCACGGCGTCGTTCGACCTGCCCGCCACAGGCGAAATTACAGAGGCCAGTGAAATCTCACCTTATCTGGCGGTGCGCCTGACACTGGATTTCACTGCTATCAGCGAACTATTGCATCAGATGCCCATGACCGATGCGCCCAAAACAAAGAGTGGCATGTCAGTCAATCGGGTGGATGAGGCGCTGGTGGATGCCTGGCTGCGGATGGTGCGCCTGATAGCAAAGCCTGGCGAGATTAGGGTGATGGCGCCGTTAGTAGAGCGCGAGATTCTTTATCGGCTGTTGCTGAGCCCACAGGGCGGTTTACTGCGTCAGGCAGCAGAGGTGAACGGGTATTTCGCGAAGATCAGAAAGGCGCTGGTCTGGTTGCGTACACACTATGCCGCCGCGCTTCGTATTGAGGATATGGCGGCGATTGCGGGCATGAGTCTCTCAGCCTTTCATCGTGGTTTCCGGGCCAGCACCGGACTTTCCCCGCTGCAGTATCAAAAACATCTCCGGCTTTACGAGGCGCGCAAGACGCTTATGTTACGCCCCGGTAATGTCGCCGCTGTTGCGGCAGATGTGGGCTACGAAAGTCTGACGCAGTTTACCCGTGAATATGCACGCCTGTTCGGTGAGCCCCCCGCCCGCAGTATCAGAAAACTCAGGCTGAATAACGCTGAACACCTCGCGAAATCATTGAGGTGAACACAGCGCACGCTCAGCGCGGCCTGACGCCGTGAGGCCGGCAATGTTGCACTGAGATTTTGCACTGAGATTGATTGAAAAGATTCAGGGAATGAACGCAATAAATGCGGCTCAGAGAAAGGCATGCGCATAGTCATTACACAGCAGCCAGCGCGGCGCTTCATCCTCATCCAGCGGGTTGAAACGGGCCAGCGGTGTCAGAAACACATTGTCGTTCTCGTCATCATTGGGCATCGACACTTCGCCCACCAGCACGTCACCAAAGCCGCTTTCGCCCCAGAAGCTGTGCCAGATCCCCGCCTCCAAAGTCACACTTTCACCCGGTGAAAGCCGCAGCTGTGTTCCGGCCCCATGGGTCTGTCGCATGCCATCCAGCGACACCACCACCGGCGAGTCGGCCAGCCCGTCTCCGTCGCGGTTATGCAGTTCAACAATCAGGTTGCCACCACCGCGATTGATGATGTCCTCCATCTTGCGCGGATGGTAGTGCATAGGTGTCAGTTGCCCTTCACGTACGTGCATAATTTTTTCGGCGTAGGGTTTATGCCAGGGCTGTCCGCCAGGGGAGCCATTACGCAGAGTAAACAGCGTCAATCCGGTCTGAAAAAAATCAGCCGCACCAAAACTGGTGAGATCCCAGCCCAGCCGCAGCGCCAGAATCTCCTGTATCACTTCACGATCCTGCGCGCGCCACTGACGGATGCTGTAATCGGCCCAGGACGGAAGATGCACATCCTGCTGCCGGAAAAATTCGCGGGTATGTTGCAGGTAGTCGTTAACCTCTGAACGTTGCATATTGGCCTCCTGAATGCGGCACCCGAAGGTGCCGCTCTAACGCTTATTTCACCGTCCAGCCCTGATAGCTGCCGATATTATTACGATCAATCAGCTTCACCGGGATCAGCACAGGTTTATCCGGAGCCGGTTTGCCCTGCAGAATGTCATAGCCAATCTCAACCGCTTTGGCAGCCATCACCTGCGGGTCCTGAGCTGGCGTGGCGACAAACAGTGAGTTTTTACGCTTCAATGCCTCTTCCCCGTCCGGCGATCCATCGACGCCCACGATAAAGAACTCGCTGCGCTGCGCCTGTTTCGCCGCTAAATCCGCACCGATAGCCGTCGGATCATTGATGGCAAATACCGCATCAATTTTTGGATTAGCCGAGAGCAGACCGGTCATCACTTCCAGTCCGCCTTCACGACTGCCTTTGGCGTTCTGGTTGGAGGAGAGCAGCTTGATGTCCGGATGGGTTTTCAGCTCGTTCATGCAGCCTTCCACACGGTTCTGCACGGCAGAGACAGGCGGTCCGTTGATGATCACCACATTGCCTTTGTTCTTCAGACGGTCAGAGATATATTTACAGGCCATTGCGCCTGCCTGGGTGTTATCGGAGGTGATGGTCGCATTCGCGCCATCGGCTGCCACGTCAACCGCGACCACTACGATACCGGCGTCACGCGCCCGTTTAACGGCTGGGGCGATCCCTTTTGAGTCGGCGGCGTTGAGGATAATCATGTCGACTTTTGCTGCAATAAAGTTATCAATCTGGCCGACCTGCTGACCAAGATCGTAACCGCTGGAGACCAGCGTGACGTTAACTTTATCGCCCGCCAGCTGACGCGCCTTCATCTCTGCGCCTTTAGTGATCTGCACGAAGAAGGGGTTAGCCAGATCGCCGACCGTTACGCCGATAGATTTGAGTTCTTTTGCCTGAGCCAGGCCGGTGCTGAACAGCGTTGCCGCCAGCAGCCCGGTTACAATCGGATTAAAACGCATAGACCTTCTCCTGCTGTTTTCAAGGTGCCAACCACTTAATGGCGTTTTTTAGGTGGCGGAGGCCAGATAACGCATCCGCCCTTTTAAGCCTCAACTCACATGATGACGGGTACGGTATTTGTCGATCAGGACGGCGATGATGATCACTGCGCCTTTGATCACCAGCTGCCAGAAATAGGAGACACCCATCAGCGTCATGCCGTTATTCAGCGTGGCGATAATCAGTGCGCCAATCAGTGTGCCGGTGATGGTGCCGATACCACCGACAAAGCTGGTGCCGCCGAGAATCACCGCGGCAATCGCATCCAGCTCATAACCGACGCCCAGGTTGCCGTTGGCGCTGTAGAGCCGCGAGGCACTCATCAGCCCGGCCAGCCCCGACAGCAGGCCACTCATGCCGTAGACAAACAGCAGCACGACGCCAACCTTGATGCCCGTCAGGCGTGCAGCCTGGATATTGCCACCGACGGCGTAGATATGGACGCCCAGTGTGGTGCGACGCAGGATGAACCAGCAGATGGCAATCACCGCAAAGGCAATCACAATCAGCCACGGCACCGGCCCGAGATAGCCGTTGCCAATCCATTCAAAGTTAATATCGGAGTTGATCACCGTGGTGCCGTTCGCCAGCAGATACGCCGCTCCGCGCAATGCGGTGTAGGTACCCAGCGTGACAATAAAGGGGGGCAATCCGGCCCAGGCGACCAGGATGCCGTTGAACAGCCCCATCACCAGACCCGCGCCCAGCGCCATCGGAATGGTCAGGGAGGCGAGCATCGGGTCCAGCGACGCCACCAGCGCCACCACCGCCGTGGTGCCCAGCATCGACCCCACCGACAGATCGATACCGCCGGTGAGGATGACGAAAGTCATGCCCGCCGCCAGCACAATGTTGATCGACGCCTGACGGGTAATGTTGAGCAGGTTGGCTTCAGTAAAAAAGTTTGGCGTGACGAAACCAAATACCGCCACGATCAGGATCAGAATCGGCAGGATACCCACCGTTTGCAGCAGATCGCCCATCAGGGCGCGTTTCAGCGTCGGCGCTTTGGTGCGGGCCAGTTGTGTCATGGTGGTCTCCTTAGATTTCGCCTGTTGACGCGCTGTGCGCACCGGTTGCCAGCGTCATAATATTTTCCTGACTGATGTGGCTGCCCTCCAGCTCACCGACGATGGTGCCTTCGTGCATCACGTAAACGCGGTCACTCATCCCGACCACTTCCGGCAGTTCGCTGGAGATCATTAAAATCGCCACGCCCTGCCGCGCCATCTCCTGCATCATGCGGTAGATCTCGCTTTTAGCGCCGACATCGACGCCGCGCGTCGGCTCATCCAGAATCAGGATGCGCGGGCCAATCGCCACCCAGCGCGAGATCAGCAGCTTTTGCTGGTTCCCGCCGGACAGACCGCCCGCCCGGACCTGAGCATGCGGAACACGAATATTGAGTGAGGCGATCGCCTCATTGGCGATGGTCTGCCCTTTGCGTCGGTTGAGCATCCCGTAACTGGCGTCACGTTCCAGCGTCGCCATCACAATATTCTCCTGCGCGGCCATCTCCAGAAACAGTCCCTGCTCTTTGCGGTTCTCGGTGAGGAAGCCGATGCCGCGCGCAATCGCATCACGCGGCGAATGAATGGTGACCTTCTCACCGTCGATCCAGATCTCGCCCTCTTTCGGCTTATGTACGCCGAAGATCAGCTGCGCCAGTTCGCTGCGACCGGCGCCTACCAGCCCGGCCAGCCCGACAATTTCTCCGGCCCGCACTGCCAGACTGCTGGGATGCACTTTGCCGCCATCAGTAAGGTGATTCACCGCCAGCCGGATGTCGCCTAAAGGGATCGCACGGTCTTTGTTAAACAGGTCGCTGAGCGGGCGTCCGACCATCATCCGCACCAGTTCACTGGCGTTAAGCTGGTCACGGGTCAGGCTGCCCACATATTGCCCATCACGCAGCACGCTGACGCGATCAGACAGCTCATACACTTCCGCCATGCGATGGCTGATGTAGATAATCGCCATGCCTTCGCTGCGCAGCCGTTTGATTAGTGCAAACAGCTGTTCGGTTTCGCGGTTAGAGAGCGCGGCGGTCGGCTCATCCATTACCAGAATGCGGCTGTTGCGCTGCAGCGCACGGGCGATCTCCACCTGCTGCTGCTCGGCGATGCTCAGACGACTGACTAAATCCCAGGCGCTGAACTGTGCGCCGAGCCGATCAATGACCCGCTGCGCCTCTTCAGCCATCTGTCGCCGCTTCACCAGCCCGCCAGGCGCAATTTCGCTACCCAGAAAAATGTTCTCTGCCACCGTCAGGTTGGGTGCCAGATTGATCTCCTGATAAATCAGGGTAATCCCGGCAGCCAGCGCCTCTTTCGGCCCTTTCAGTGCCCAGGGCTTACCTTCAATTAAAATTTCCCCGCTGCTGGCGGTATAGGCACCGGCCAGAATCTTCATCAGTGTGCTTTTACCCGCGCCGTTCTCACCCATCAGTGCGTGAACCTCACCGGGCCAGACCGTGAGATCGACACCCTTCAGGGCATAAAAATTGCCGAAGCGTCGGGTAATTCCCCGCATTTCCAGTATTGGTGTGGCTGTCATCGCCTCGCTCCTGCGGACTGTGGATAGCCGCCAGTAAAACAACGCCAGATAAACGGAAAATGTCAGCGGCCGTTCATATTTGTCATAAACGCCTGACATCACGCTCCTATACTCGGCGCATCGTTGCAGTGATTAAGAGGTCGTGGGATGCAGCGCAGTTATCCGTGGCAGGCCGGGGCGCGTGGACGCCTGTTGATGTTCAATCTGCTGGTGGTGTCAGTCACGCTGATGGTAAGCGTGGTGGCGATCATCGGCTTTCGTCATGCCGGGGCAATTCAGGAGCAGGCGCAGGCGCAGACGCTGGCAGATATGAATGGCAGCCTGGCGCTGGCGCGCGATACCGCCAATGTGGCGACGGCGGCCGTGCGGCTGTCGCAGGTGGTCGGGGCACTGGAGTATCAAAGCGAATCGCAGCGCCTGCAGCAGAATCAGCAGGCGTTGCAGCAGTCGCTGAGCCTGCTGGCCAGCGCACCGCTGGCGGCCCGTCAGCCGGAGCGCATCGCGCGGATCCGCGCCCGCAGCCTGATGCTGGAGCAGACGATTAATAGCCTGCTGCTGAATGGCCATCAGCGGCATCTGCAGCGCAACAACATGCTGAGTGATCTGTGGCAGACCCAGATTCTGCTCAGCCATATCAACCAGCTGGTGCAGCGGGAACAGCTCACACTGCCGGATGCCGCACTGCGTGAGCAAACCGAACGGCTGATCACCATCGCCATTCGCACACCCACGCCCATTGCCGTCATTGAACAGCTTCAGCAGGTGATGAATCAGTGGCGCACTGTGCCGCTGACGGGCGTCACGGGCGAGAACGTGCAGCGACTGCTGGCCACTCAGCAGCGCCTGCTGCCGCTGGCGGAGGCGCTGGAACAGAGCGACCTGGCGATCGCCTATGCCACCTACCGGATTAAAGCACTGGTGGCGATGCTGAATGACGATATCAATGCGTCAGTGCAGCAGGTTGCGCTGCAAAGTGAGGCGCGTACCCAGGCCACTCACCACGAACTTGATTCGATCATCGGCTTTATCGCGCTGTTTGTGCTGCTGGCGCTGGCGATTACCGGCTATGCCGGAATCTACATCTACCGCAATCTCGGATCGAGCCTGACAGCGATTGCCGGCGCGATGACGCGTCTGGCGCAGGGCGAACAGAACGTCAGCGTGCCGGGGCTGCAACGGCGTGACGAACTGGGTGAACTGGCGCGGGCCTTTAACGTCTTTGCCCGAAATACCGCCTCGCTGGCCCACACCTCACGGCTGCTGAAAGAGAAGAGTAACCAGCTGGAGTCCACCTTCCTGGCGATGCGCGACGGCTTTGCTCTGTTTGATCACAATGGTCAGCTGGTGGTGTGGAATGCGCAGTATGCCGAACTGCTCGGCCTTGCGCCGCGTGAGGTCCATCGTGGCGTCCACTATCAGCAACTGCTGGCCCCGCTGGCGGTGGATCTGCACGATCCCGGTGAGCAGCAGGAGATCCGGCTGGCCGATGGCCGTACGCTGGAGCTGCGTTTCAGTCCGATTCCGCGGCGCGGCATGGTCAATACCGTGCTGGACCGCACCTCACGTAAAACCCTGGAAGAAGCGCTCCAGCACAGCCAGAAGATGAAGGCGGTCGGTCAGCTGACCGGCGGGCTGGCGCACGACTTTAACAATCTGCTGGCGGTGATTATCGGCAGTCTGGCGCTGACTGAAGGCCAGCTGATGCCCGGCCCCCTCGCCACCCGCATTGAGCGGGCGCGGCAGGCGGCCGATCGCGCCGCCCAGCTGACGCAGCGCCTGCTGGCCTTCTCGCGCAAACAGGCGCTCTATCCGCGCGCAGTGTCGGTGGTGACGCTGGTGGATAACCTGCAGGGCTTGCTTCAGCACTCGCTGCTGCCGGGACAGCAGCTGATTATTGATGCCCAGCGCCCCGGCTGGCCCGCCTGGATCGATGCCAGCCAGCTGGAAAATGCGCTGATGAATCTGGTGGTGAATGCGCGCGATGCCATGCACCAGCAAAACGGCGAAATCCGGCTGCGCATCTGGAATCAGCGTCGACTGGAGGGGGGAGAAAAACGTGACCGCGTCACAATTGAGGTGATCGACCACGGCTGCGGCATGTCCGCCGACGTGCGCGAACAGGTTTTCGAGCCTTTCTTCACCACCAAAGCGACCGGCAGTGGCAGCGGGCTTGGACTGTCCATGGTTTACGGCTTTGTGCGGCAGTCAGGCGGACAGATAGAACTGGAAACTGCGCCGGGCCAGGGCACCACGGTGCGTCTCTTGTTGCCGCGCGCAGCGGAAGCCGCCGTTATCGCCCCGCCACCGCCTGTGCCCGGTGAGGCTGACCTTGCAGCAGATCTTGAAGCGGCCAGTAACCGGCTGGTGCTGGTACTGGATGATGAACCGGCGGTACGGCAGACACTGTGCGAGCATCTGCATCAGCTGGGTTATCTGACGCTGGAATGTGGCGACGGTGAAGAGGCGCTGGCGCTGCTGCGCCAGACACCGGATATCGACCTGCTGATCAGCGACCTGATGCTACCCGGCGAGATTAACGGCGCAGAGGTGATCCGGCAGGCCCATCAGAACTGGCCACAGCTGGCGACATTGCTTATCAGCGGTCAGGATCTGCGTCACCAGCCGGTCACGCTGCCGCTGTGTGAACGGCTGGCGAAACCCTGGCAGCAGGCACAACTGATGCAGGCGCTACAGCGCGCCTGGCAGCGCAGCGAACGGCTTAACCGCGCGCAGCAGGCTGCCACAACGGCACCGGTTTCCCACTGATGTAGCGCTTACGCAGGCGGCTGGAAATCACATCCATGACCATCACCACCACCACCAGGATCAGCGTCAGAAACATCACCACATCCCAGTTCCACAGGCGCATGTTCTCGGCGTAGACCAGACCGACACCACCCGCGCCGACAAAGCCCAGCACCGCTGCCGAGCGGGTATTGGACTCAATCTGGTAAAGGCTCAGCGCCAGAAACTGCGGGAATGACTGGGTAAAGATGCCGAAGCGGTGTTTCTGCAAACTGTTGGCACCCACGGCACTCAGTCCGCGACCTGGCGATCGCTCCACCGCTTCGTGCCCTTCGGCGTAGAGTTTGCCGAGCAGACCGACATCCTGCAGGATAATCGCCAGCACCCCGGCCAGCGGCCCCATGCCGACCGCACGCACGAATATCAGCCCCCAGATCGCCATGTCGATGCCGCGTAACACATCGAACACACGGCGCATCAGAAACGCCAGCGGTTTTGCCGCGCCATCGTGCATGACGTTGCGTGCCGCCAGAAACGAGAGCGGCAGCGCCAGCAGCGAGGCGGTCAGCGTCCCGGCGAACACAATGCCTAAAGTGATCCCGACCTGCGAAAAATAGTAGCCAAACGGCCAGTTCATGAAGTCATGCCAGACAAACATTCGCAGGAAATAGCGTCCAAGTTGCTGGCAGCCCATCAGCAGGCGCGACCATTCCAGGCCAAATACGGAAAAGAAAAAAAGATAGTAGAGCAGCACCGCCAGCGCCATCAGCCCTATGCGGCGCAGATAGCGCGGCTGCGCGGCAAAGAGTTCACGATGCTGCTGCTTCATTAGCGTGACATCAGGTACGTGGCTCATCATGTCCGATCTCCTGTCACACGGCGACGAAGCTGGCCAGATAGCGTATCCAGCAGCGATACCACAATCAGAATCAGCAGCAGCGTGATACTGACCTGATCGTAGCGGTCCAGTTTGATATTGGTCATCAGCTCCTGGCCGATACCGCCTGCGCCAACCAGCCCGAGGATGGTTGAAGAGCGGAAGTTAATTTCCAGTCGCATAAAGCTGTAAGAGAGAAAGACCGGTTTCACCTGGGGCCAGAAGGCGAAGCGCATCCGCTGCAGCTTGCTGGCGCCACAGGCGGCCAGGCCGCGCACCGGCTTGTCGGATGCCGACTCAATCGCCTCATAAAACAGCTTGGTCAGGCTGCCCACGGTGTGCAGCGCCAGCGCCAGAAAGCCGGGGGTCGCCCCGATGCCAAAGGCCATCACAAACATCACCGCCCACGCCAGTTCCGGCATGGTGCGCAGAAAGGCGACAAAGGCACGAATGGTCATCCGCACGCTGACCGGCGTCTGGGTGTTGTCGGCGGCGAAAAAGGCCAGCACCGCGGCCACGGCCACCGCGACCAGCGTCGAAGCCAGCGCCAGCTGCAGCGTTTCCCAGATCAGTGGCAGCTGAATCGGCAGACGGTAGCCCCAGTACGCCAGCGAACCTTCGGTTTTGCCGTCGGCAAACAGCAGCGGCAGATGCAGCACCGGCAGGATTTCATGCAGATAGTCAAAAAAATGCGGCAGCGACTGCCAGACGGTGAGCAGATTAAATTCTGCCACCCTGCCCGCCGCCAGATAGAGTGCCACCAGCAGCAGTGACCAGAGCAGCGTGTCACGTTTCTGCTGGCGTCGGATGCGTTGGTAGTAGTGTTCGAATTCGGTCAAAGGAGGATCTCCGGCGCTAAAGCAGCGGGACGCAGGCGGGGTTGCCGCGTCCCGCTCTCCCCGCCTCGACGGGGAAAGTCAGGGCACCGTCGGCCTTAGCCGCGGCTGCCTTTCATCAGGTCACGCTTCATATCGATGATGTTTTTATAGTCAGCGACCGTCGCCTCACCGATATGCTGTTCACCACCCACGGCTTTTACGAAGCAGGCGTGATCGTCCTTATCCAGTTTTTTAATCGCCGACACCACTTTCGCTTTGAAGTCAGCGGGCAGCTTGTTGCTGACCAGCACCGGGCCGTTAGGGATCAGCGGCGACTGCCAGATGATGCGGATCTGCTTCATCAGGTCCGGATGGTCCATGCGGATCAATCGGCCAAAGGCGCCAGAGGTGTAACCGCTGTTGTAGTCACCGACCAGGGACGTCCAGGTGACTGCGCCATCAAACTGGTTATTCAGCACGCCCAGGATGTCCTGCTCATGACCGCCAGAGAAAGTGACGCTGGAGAAGAAGTTGTTATATTTGTCATCCACCGTGCCGCCGAACATCTTCTTAAACGCCTGGTTTGGCATCAGGAAGCCGGACGTCGAATCGGGATCGGCCATACCGAATGATTTGCCTTTCAGGTCTTCCAGCTTTTTATACGGGCTGTCCGCTTTAACGATGACGACAGAGTGGTAGCCACGTGACTGATCTTTGTCATCGACGACAATACCCACCACATCCACTGCTTTCGGGTCCTGAATGTAGACCGACGCAAACGAAGCCGGTGACATGCTCAGCACCATATCGATCTTGCCGCCCAGCAGGCCCTGAATCACGCCGGAATAGTCAGAGGCGTTGCGCATCTGGGTATCCACACCCAGCTCTTTATCCAAGAAGGTTTTTACACACTGATTATCGCCAATCTGCTGGGTGGCGTTCTGCCCGCCCAGAATCCCCAGATTAAGCTGTTTCGGCGCATCCGCTGCGCTGACACCAAACGCCATGACACTGGTCAGAAGTGCTAAAGAAGTCAGTTTCATTCGGAATTATTCTCTTGCTGTGGACGTTAATGGATTTGGTTAAGTTCATCGCCGTACAGCTGGTGCAACAGGCTGTCGGTGAGTCGGGAAGGATGGCCATCAAACAGCACGACACCGCGCTGAATGCCAATAACCCGGGTGCAGTAGCTTTTGACCAGCTCAATCGAGTGCAGGTTGACCATCACGCTGATGCCCTGCTCGCTGACCTGGCGCAGCACATCCATAATGCGTTTGGTATTTTTAGGGTCGAGTGAGGCCACCGGCTCATCAGCCAGCAGGATTTTGGGGTTCTGCATCAGGGCGCGGCAGATCGCCACGCGCTGCATCTGTCCGCCTGAGAGATTTTCGGCCCGCTGCAGCGCCTGCGGCAGCATGTTCATCCACTGCAGCAGTTCGATGGCGTGCGCCCGGTCCTGGTCAGAAAAGATTTTGAAGAAGGATTTCAGCGTGCTGGTCTGGCTCAGGCGGCCCAGCAGCACGTTGGTCAGCACGTCGAGGCGCGGCACCAGACAGAAATCCTGAAAGATCATGCCGCACTGACTGCGCCATTCGCGCAGCTGGCGGCTGTTAAGCGTGACCACGTTACGATCTGCTTCGCCCTGATGAAGACTGATAATCGCACCGGACGTCGCGTTAATTGTGCCGTTGAGCATGTGCAGCAGTGTCGATTTACCCGCGCCAGAGCGGCCAATCACCGCCACCAGCTCACCGGCGTGCAGGTCGAAACTGACCTGATCCAGCACCTGCGTGTCGCCATAGGCTTTACTCAGTTTCTGCACCGACAACACTTTTTGTCCGCTGAGGCTGGCCGGTGGCAGATCGTTGTCGACCACCGTTTTCAGAAGTGCCTGTGCCATGGTGTTCTCCGTCATCGCTGATTGCGTTCTGCCGGTTATTAAGGCGTGACGCGATGAACACGAGATGACAGCCAGATGATCAAACCGTGACAGGCCAGTGCGCGCCGCACAGCAAAGTCTGGCCGTCACGGGCTGGCAGCACGCCTTCTGGCAACGGGTTTTCGGCTAACCAGTTATCCATCTCATGACTGAGGTGAGTGAGCCAGGTCTGACGCGGCTTGAGCCTCTCTGCTATCGCCAGCGCCTGGGTCAGATCATTGTGATTTCGAGGCTCTGCACGGGGTGGATCGTTGCAGTCAATCACCAGTTGATCCAGCGGCTGGCCGCGCAGGAAGTCGGCGGTGTCGGGCGGCAGTCCGCAGGTATCACACAGCCAGGCGAGCCGGGTGTCATGCCAGTCAAACAGATAACCGTGCGTCAGCTTTGAATGCTGCAGCGGCAGCGGCGTAACCTGCAGCTCGCCAAAGGCATGCGCCACAAAAGGGGTTAAAGCGGGACGGAAATCCAGCAGGCCAGGGTGTTTGTAGAGATCGTCACAGCCACGCGGATCGGGCGGTCCCCAGACCGGAATCGGCGCGCCCACGCCCCAGCGCAGCGCAAACAGGCCCTGCACATGATCCATGTGATAGTGGGTCAGCAGAATGCGGGTCAGCGAGCCGGGCGGAAAGCGTGATGCCAGCAGCGGCAGACCGGCATCCAGCAGGATGCGTTCGTGGCCAGACTCAATCAGCGCACTGCAGGGCGCCCGTGCATGAGTGCTGTTACGCTGCGCCCGCTGACAGGCGTGACAGTCGCAGCCCGGCAGCGGCGCGGCAGTCACACCGCCAGTGCCAAGAAAAGTGAGTTTCATGGATGCGCTCCTGGTCGCGTATATCGCTGCCGGGCGCTTACTGCCCGTGCCGGAAAAGTCGATGTCATTGATGCGCCTCCAGTATCTGGCGAAGCTGGCAGACGGTTTCCGCCAGCGCGCCGTCGTTGCTGAGTATCAGACAGCCATCGGGCTGCGGCTGGGCGGCACGCGCCAGCCGCCGGGCAATCTCCGGCTCATCTTCCCGTCCACGCTGACGCAGCCGCGCCGCCAGCACAGCGGGCGACACCTGCAGACAGACCGGCAGCAGCTGTGAGCCAAAGCGGGCCTGTGCCTGAGCCAGATGCAGCCGCGACCCGTTCACCACCACATTCTGTCCACGCAGCAGCCACTGTTCTGTCTCACAGCCAATGCCGTAGCGGAAACCGTGGGCTTCCCAGCTTACGGCAAACAGACCGAGCGCGGCGCGGCGGGCAAACTCCGCCTCGGTGAGTGCCACATGGTTTTCACCGCCCGCATCGGCGGCGCGGGTGATGTAGCGATGGGCGATCAACAATTTGGGCGGCGGTGCCTCCCGCAGCGCATCCAGCAGGCTATCCTTGCCGGAGCCGGAGGGACCGGTGAGCCAGATCAGCCGCGCCATCAGTACACCTGCCGGCCTTTGCTCCAGACGTGCCGCACGTGCGGGTAGCCGTGTGCGGTTTGCGCCAGCACCAGGTCGGCGCGGCAACCTTCCGCGATGACACCGCGGTCCTCCAATCCTAATGCGCGGGCCGGATTACAGGTCACCAGCGCGATGGCCTGCGCCATGCCCAGGCTGTTGCGCTCGTCATCCGCCAGCCGGAACGCGGCATCCAGCAGGCTGGCCGGGTAGTAATCGGACGACAGAATGTTCAGCAGGCCGTGTGACGCCAGTTCCCAGGCGGCGACGTTGCCGGAGTGCGAGCCGCCGCGCACGATGTTGGGCGCACCCATCAGCACCTGCATGTTGCGATAGCGTGAGGCACGTGCAGCCTCCAGCGTGGTCGGAAACTCCGCAATGCGACTGCCTGCCGCATGGGACTCTTCCACATGCGCGGCGGTGGCGTCATCATGGCTGGCAATGGCGATGCCATGTTCCCGACACAGCCCGGCAATCGCCTGACGATTGGGCTGCGACCACGCTGCCGCGAGGGTGAGCTGGTCATGCTCGAACTGATCCATCTCGGCGTCATTAAGCTGATATTTGCCCTGATAATATTCGCGATATTTGGTTAGCGACGCGTACTGACGCTGGCCCGGCGAATGGTCCATCAGCGATACCAGCGCCAGCTCAGGCGTGCCCATCAGCGCTTCAAACAGCGGCGCAGTGGTAGGATGCGGCAGTTCACAGCGCAGATGCAGCAGATGCTCAGCCCGGTTCAGTCCCTTGCGGTTGCTGTCGCGGATGGCGTCGATCATCTTGCTGAGGTTATCCAGCCGGTGCCCGCCGTCGCGCACATCCCCGACGCCTATCGCGTCCAGCACCGTGGTAATGCCGCTGGAAACCATCAGCGCATCGTGGCTGCTCATCGCCGAGTGTGCGGGCCAGTCCACTTTCGGGCGCGGGGTGAAAAACTTGTCGAGGTTATCGGTGTGCAGTTCCACCAGACCTGGCAGCAGCCAGGCACCTTCACCATCCAGCGCACCGGGCTGCTGGCTGGTGGTTTCGCTGAAGCTGCTGATGCGCTCATCGCGGAACTCCAGTGACCCGCTGACCACTTCGTTTTCCAGCACCAGTCTGACGTTATTGATGATCATGCCTGCACTCCTGTGTCGATCGGGTGCATCAGGTGCAGCCGGTCGGCGACCCGCTCGCGCACCGCCCGATCGTGAAAAATACCGACGATGGCGGCACCACGTGCGCGCGCCTGTTCAATTAAGCTCACCACCGCCTCACTGTTGACGTTGTCGAGCGAGGCAGTGGGTTCATCCAGCAGCAGCACCGGATAGTCGGCGATAAAGCCGCGTGCGATATTCACGCGCTGCTGCTCACCGCCAGAAAAGGTAGACGGGGCGAGCGACCAGAGACGCTGCGGCACATTCAGCCGGCTGAGCAGTTCGGCGGCCCGCGCTTCGCAGAATTCGCGATCGACGCCGCGCTCCAGCAGCGGCTGCATCACAATCTCCAGTGTCGGCACGCGTGGGATCACCCGCAGAAACTGGCTGACCCAGCCCAGCGTGTCGCGACGCAGGGCGATAATCTGGCGCGCTGATGCCTGCGCCATGTCGATCCATTCACCCTGATGTGCAACCCGGATATGACCGCTGTCGGGCTGATAGTTGCCGTAAAGCGCGCGCAGCAGCGTGGATTTGCCACTGCCGGAATGACCGTGCAGCACCACGCATTCGCCCTCGCCCACCGTCAGGCTGGCGTTGTGCAGCACCGGCAGCGCCGCGCCGTTCTGATTGTGCAGCACAAAGGTTTTACACAGATTTTCTACCCGCAGGCGCGGAGTAAGCGTTGTCATTTAATTGAGCACCGAAGAGACCAGCAGTTGAGTGTAAGGATGATGAGGATCGTCCAGAACACGGTCAGTCAGACCGCTCTCCACCACCCGCCCCTGTTTCATCACCAGCAGGCGATGCGCCAGCAGTCGCGCCACCCCGAGATCGTGGGTGACAATCACCACCGCCAGATTCAGCTCGCGCACCAGGGTGCGCAGCAGATCCAGTAGTCGCGCCTGCACCGAGACATCCAGCCCGCCGGTCGGCTCATCCATAAACATCAGCTGAGGCTGCGTCACCAGGTTGCGGGCAATCTGCAGACGCTGCTGCATCCCGCCGGAAAAAGTGGTCGGCAGATCGTCGATGCGACTGGCATCAATCTCCACCGCCTGCAGCCAGCGGCTCGCCTCGGCGCGGATGTCACCATAGTGGCGCTCTCCGGTCGCCATCAGCCGTTCGCCGATGTTGCCGCCCGCGCTGACCTGCGCACGCAGCCCGTCCATCGGATGCTGATGCACCACACCCCACTCAGTGCGCAGCAGGCGACGGCGGTCGCTTTCACTCATCTCATAGAGGTCGCGGTTCTGATAGTGAATGCTGCCCTGCTGCGGCGTCAGACGGGCCGACAGGCTCTGCAGCAGCGTGGTTTTACCGGAGCCGGACTCGCCGACAATCCCCAGTACTTCGCCGGGCCAGAGATCAAAACTGACCTGCTCAAACCCTTTGCCCGGCGCATAAAGATGGGTGAGCTGGTTCACCGCAAGCAGCGGCTGTTCACTGTGCATGTTGCTGTTCCTGCTGCTGATGGCAAAAGTCGGTGTCGGAGCAGACAAACATCCGCGTTCCCTGATCGTCCATCACCACCTCATCGAGGTAGCTGTGGCGCGATCCGCACAGCGCGCAGGGTTCATCCCACTGCTGCACGGTGAAGGGGTGATCGTCGAAGTCGAGGCTCTCCACGCGGGTGTAAGGCGGTAAGGCGTAGATGCGCTTTTCACGCCCGGCCCCAAACAGCTGCAGCGCAGGCATCATGTGCATCTTCGGGTTGTCGAATTTGGGAATGGGCGACGGATCCATCACGTAGCGATCGTTAACCCGGACCGGATAGGCGTAGGTCGTGGCGATATGGCCGTAGCGGGCGATATCTTCATACAGCTTCACCTGCATGATGCCGTACTCCTCCAGCGCATGCATGGTGCGGGTCTCGGTTTCGCGCGGTTCGATAAAACGCAGCGGCTCAGGAATCGGCACCTGGAATATCAGGATCTGGTCTTCCTCCAGCGGCGTTTCCGGGATGCGGTGCCGGGTCTGGATCAGGGTGGCATCGGCGGTGCGTTCGGTGGTTGCGGCCCCGCTGACCCGCTTAAAGAACTGACGTATTGACACCGCATTGGTGGTGTCATCAGCGCCCTGATCGATCACCTTCAGCACATCCTGATCGCCAATCACGCTGGCGGTAATCTGGATGCCGCCTGTACCCCAGCCGTAAGGCATTGGCATCTCGCGTCCGGCGAACGGCACCTGATAGCCGGGGATCGCCACCGCTTTCAGGATGGCGCGACGGATGGAGCGTTTGGTCTGCTCATCGAGATAGCCATTGTTATAGCCGGTGAGTTCAGCCATGGTTGCGCTCCTGATAATCGTGCTGCAGCTGTTTCAGCAGTTCCAGTTCTGCCTGGAAATCGACGTAGTGCGGCAGCTTGAGATGCGAGACAAAGCCCGCGGCTTCGACGTTGTCGGCGTGCGACAGCACAAACTCTTCGTCCTGCGCCGGGCTGGTCACGCGCTCATTCTGCTCGCGGCTTTGCAGCGCCCGATCCACCAGCGCCATCGCCATCGCCTTGCGTTCGGCACGGCCAAACACCAGCCCGTAGCCACGGGTAAACTGCGGCGCGGCGTCATCACTGTGGGCGACGCCGTTGACCATTTCACATTCGGTCAGCAGCACTTCCCCAATCTCCAGCTCAAAGCCCAGCTCTTCGGGACAGATGCTGACGCTGAGATAGCCGGTGCGGATCTCGCCAGCAAACGGATGGGTACGGCCATAGCCGCGCTGGGTGGAATAGCCCAGCGCCAGCAGAAAACCTTCATCGCCACGCACCAGTTGTTGCAGCCGTGCAGCGCGCGAAGCAGGAAAGCGCATTGGCTCGCGGGTGATATCATCTGGCTCGCTGCCGTCATCACTCTCGGCGGTTGCCAGTCCTTCTTCAGTCATCATGCTGAACATGTGCGGACACTGATCCGGCACCGAACGGTCGTCACGCGGCGCGGCAGGCGTTTCACCGTTTGCCAGCAGGGTGAAGTCGAGCAGACGGTGGCTATAGTCATAGGTTGGCCCCAGCACCTGGCCGCCCGGCAGATCTTTATAGACCGCCGAGATGCGGCGTTCGATGCGCATCGAACCGGTCGCCAGCGGCGTGCTCTCTGCCAGACGTGGCAGCGTGGTGCGATAGGCACGCAGCAGAAAAATCGCCTCGACCAGATCGCCACTGGCCTGCTTAATCGCCAGCGCCGCCAGTTCAGGATCGTATATGCCGCCTTCGGTCATTACCCGATCCACCGCCAGCCCCAGCTGCTGCGCCACCTGATCGCAGCCGAGTTCCGCTACTGCCCGATCGCCCCGTCGCAGATCGGCCTGTAACTGATGGGCATTAGAGATGGCTTTTTCGCCCCCTTTCACCGCGACATACATCAGCACACCTCCACAACGGTGGTGCGCGGCACGGCCATGATCGCTTCGCCACAGGTGAAGATCAGATCCACGCCCTGCGGGAACGGATGCGGACGGGTGCGCAGATATTCCAGCACGCTTTCCGGCAGCTGTGGTGCAATAGCACGGGTTTCCCGCAGGCCAGGGCCGGAGAGACGCAGCGTTAGTCCGCCATTCAGCGACGGCACTTCGATAATCAGCGTGGTGCTTTTCTCCGGCGACATATTGTCACCCGTCGCGAACTGCGTCGGATCGGGCTGTGCTGTTGCATGGCTCAGGGCGAACGGTGCGTCCTGCTGCGAAGTAATGGGTGCACCGGTATGGAAGCGCAGATTGTTACGCAGCTGTTCATTGTCGATTTGCGCATCCAGCCAGACCGGACTTTCCTGATCGACCAGCGTCAGCAGCAATGCTGTGGCCGCCGGTGACAGTGCGCCCCAGCCCTGCTGCAGCGGCAGCGAGACCATCACGCCCGGCTCGCTCATCGCTTTCAGAATACGGCGAAACGCACGCTGCGCATCCGCGACCGGATGGTTAAAACTTGCCAGTAAAGTCATCAGTTATCTCCGCGAACCAGCGTAAAGAAATCTACTTTGCTGCTGGCGATTTCACGGGCGCGCAGCTGTCGCTGCTCCTCGCGCCACGCCGCCAGCGGGGTAATAATCTTCTCTTCCAGCAACTGCCGTGTTTCCGGCTGCTGCAACAGCGCGTCCAGCAGGGCGCAGCGTTCAGCGTGGGCTTTGTCGCGCCCCAGAAGATAGCTGTAACCCAGGGTACCGTCGCTCAGTTGCACCACCGCACGTGTCACCGTGGCATCGCCCATGACAAAGCGTTTGCCGGTAGCGCCCATCCGCGCCTGGAGTCGCGTCAGCCCAATCTCTGCCGGACGGACCAGGGTGAATTCGGGCTGGAGGCTAAGCGCCTGCCAGTGCGCTTCAAGCAAGGCGGCGCTGCTGTGCGCCAGTACCGACAGCCAGCGCTGGCGATCTGTTTGCTGTTCCATTAGTGCTCCAGAGTCAGTTCGATCATGTCGCCGCGCGTCAGGCTGACGGAGTATTCCGCCACCGCGCCATCACTGGTTTTGTTGAGCGTCCGCACGCAGAGCAGCGGCGCATGCAGGGCGATGTCGAGCTGCCGACACTCTTTGGCCTGCGCCCGGCGGGTGCTGATACGCGTCTGAGTGCGCACCAGCTGTTTGCCGGTGTGTTCCACTAAGAAGTCGTGCAACGAGCCGCTGTTAAATTGCTGAAGCTGCGGCCACCAGCTGAGGTCGGCGAGGAAATGATTAATCAGGCAGAGCGGCACGCCATTGGCGCGGCGCAGGGTGCGCAGATGAATGACGTTGTCGCCCTCTTTCACGCCCAGCGCATTGGCGACGTCGTTGCTGGCCGGACGCAGTACCGCCAGCAGCCGTTCGCTGGTCGGGTGACTCCCCTGCTCCATCAGGTTCTGACTGAAGCGCGCCTGGGCATGTAGCGGATAGTCATAAGGACGCATCAGTACCAGGATGCCAACGCCGTGACGGCGCTGCAGCAGCCCTTTGTGCACCAGCTCATCGACAGCCCGGCGCAGCGTGTGGCGGTTGACCTCGTAGTGATCGGCCAGCTGCTGCTCGGAAGGAAGATAGTCGCCGCAGCGGTAGCGCTCTTTCAGCGCCTGCTCCAGTTGTGCGGCAACAGCCTGATAGACAGTGGTCGGATGTCTGGATAACTCCATCACGATGAAATCCTCACGGTTTACAGAGTGGGAACGCAGTGATAAGACGCTGCGGGATGGTGTTAGCCTGAAGGGATCAGATGACAGAACGGTGACGGGGGAGTGAAGGAGTGGTGAATGTAGGGGCGTCTACCCTATTAGCGGGACGGTTTCACGCCGGATGCCGTGATTCAAACCAGGGCGTAATGAGCATATGCGGGATTGCCAGTGCGGCCAGTACAGCAAACAATGGCTGAATTCCCGCGTTGTCCACAGGATGCATCACCACAATGGTTCCCGCAGCCAGCAGAAGAGCCGCCGTCAGTACCGGCCAGGTGGCTTGCAGGTAGCGGAGATAGCTGGTGCACTTCAGCTGATCGCGCCGCTGTCGGGTTTGCGGCAGCGCATGTAAAATTAAGAATCCCATTGAAAAACCGACGAAAGGTGGAAGCAGTAACAACGCCAGTGTACCCGTCAGAAGACGCCTGTCCTGACGAACGAAACCCGCAAAAATAAGCCCTGACGCACAGAGTCCCCCTGTAATGGCAATGCCCACAGCAAGAGCGTCCGGCATTGAAAATCCTGGTGCCGCCTCATGCAGAATTGCGCTAAATGCCTGCAGATGCAGTGTCGCTGGGGCCGCTATCATACTTATCCCCCGCGCCAGACGTTCGGGGCTGCGTCCATCAGGGGCGTCTTCAAGCGCAAAATGCAGGGCAGATGCCAGAAGAAAAACGGGCAACGCCAGCGCCGGAGCACCGTGCCACCAGAACAGACAGATCAAGATGACCAGTCCATAGGCGGCAAGAAACGGGAACTGACGCTCGCGTTTAACGACGTCAAGATCGCTGGCACCGTGTGCCATGCCGATAACGCCAATGGCCAGGGTCGCAAACAGCACTTGCCCCGCAGGGGGGCTGAAAGAGGCAGCGAGCGCTGCCCCCCAGAGTCCTGCCCAGCCGAACCGCACCTGGGCTGTCATCTCCTCACAGCACCAACAGGCGTAGTATGAGAGAGCGCTTTTTTCATATTAGCCGCAGCGTAGAAGGCGTAGAAAACTTTAGCGATAATATCCAGAATCAGGAATGCCTGAACAGATGTCGCATCAGTGATGACACTGAGACCTTCCGGACCGACCAGAAAAACGATCGGATAGATAAACCACACGAGGGTCAGCAAGGCTACATTCTTGTTGTAGGCACCTGCCAGCGCGTTGCCTCGCGTCGCGGCCAGTGCGCGCAGTGGCCCCCAGAGCAGATAAACAACGCCCAGAAATGCCGCACACGACCATGAATACCACACCCATTTCGCGACAGGATTTTCCGCCAGGGAAGAGACCAGGCCGGTGATAATCATCATCACATCCAGCACAATGATGGCAGTCAGAAAGCCGCCCATTTCTCCTGGTTTACCCTGTTCATGGAAAGCCAGCATGACCAACCCGGCCAGTAAGAGAGGCGTGGTGATGGACCAGTCAGCGTAACGCGCCAGGTACACTATCGTGCCACTGTCCAGCGTGAGATTGCCAAACCCAAACGCCATGGCCAGATAGGCTGTGGCGGCAATAAACGGCACTGACGCGTGCACGAGTGTATGGTGACCAAAGGGATATTTCTTATCACCGGTCACGTAAATAATCAGTGACGCAATGGCCATGACCGAAAACCCAATCATAAATGCGGTTTGATCCATTTTACTCTCTCCTGTGCTAAAACGCCGGTATGGTGCCAGCCCTGCCGCTATGAATTAGCGTTAATAAAAGACGGTTATATTCGTTCAACGAATATGCTGTCAGTATATGGCGATATAGATAATTTGCCCGGCGAGCGAAATTTACACTGTTAATTTTAAGCAATCTGATTAAATTAACGTCTTTTACTGGCCTTCTGAGCGTCACATAAAAAAACCAATGTAAAGTTATGTTTCTCAGCGTTTCGCTTTCCTACCAAACCTTCCATATAGCCAGGATTCTTACACGCATAACCCTTTGATTTAATTGAAATATAATATTCTGAAAATCAGAACTCTTTGCCCCTGCATAAACTGACAAAAATGCAAAAATTTTATTTTTGAGTGGTAAATCTGAAACCAGCCGTTATGAAAACGGCGTCGTGTGACGCTTCACACTGGCGAAACGGCATTAATAAAATCGTTTCTGATTCTCTATGATTGATAATAAAGGGATGAACAGAGAATGAAAATTTTGCGTATTATTTATTCAGGCTCTAATAAGCAGCACATCAGGAAACGGAAGTTTTTCACAGTCAGAATCTATCCCTCATCATGATTACATTCTGTCTGTGAAAAGGACAACGGGCATTAGGGTGTACACTGGAACGACCTAAAGCCGCACGTAAAGGAGAGAATATGTACGGACCGGATCCGGCCAATCCCCATCCAATGGAAGGCTTCCCACAGGTTTGTTTTATTAAAAACAGGGTGAAAAACCCCAACATCATTATCGGTGATTTTACGTATTATGATGACCCTGAAGGCGCAGAAAACTTCGAGCGCAATGTCCTTTATCACTTCCCGTTTATTGGCGACAAACTCATTATTGGAAAATTTTGCGCTATAGCGAAAGGCGTTCAGTTCATTATGAATGGGGCTAACCACAGCATGGCAGGGTTCTCCACTTATCCGTTCTACATCTTCGGAAACGGATGGGAAGCAAGCCAGCCTCACGCCAGTGACCTGCCTGATAAAGGCGATACAGTGATTGGCAATGACGTATGGATTGGTTATCAGGCGCTGATTATGCCAGGCATTAAAATCGGTAACGGCGCGATCATTTCGTCACGTTCTGTCGTCACGTCGGATGTCCCGGCATATTCGATTATGGGGGGTAATCCAGCCAGGGTTATCAGGCAGCGTTTTAACGATGAGACCATATCGATACTCGAGAAGCTGGCCTGGTGGGACTGGCCTGTGGAAAAGATTACCCAAAACCTCCCGGCAATCCGCTCTGCTAATGTTGAAGCCTTGCCAGATAAATAGCTGTGCAGAATTACCCACGTTCGCTGCGGGCAAAGGGTGATGCGCACTCGTAATGTGTATGGATAATCGCGCGCAGCATGCTCTGCAAACATGTCAGAATTTAACGCTGGAGCGCGGATTTAAACAGGAGTCGTTATGCTGTACATATTCAGTGGCCTTCCCGGTTGTGGAAAAAGCACGGTCGCTAAAATGTTATCTGAAAAATTAAAAGCGGTGTATTTACGCGTCGATACGATCGAACAGGCGCTGCGTAATGAATCAGCAGCGTTCAGAGAGATTGGCCCTGAAGGCTATTTCATCCTCTATGCGCTTGCGCGGGAGAATCTCAGACTGGGACTACCCGTTGTCACTGACTCAGTAAATGATCTTAATCTGGTGCGAGATAGTTTTCGTGATATCGCACTATCATCAGGTGTTCCCTTTCTGGAAATCGAAATCCTTTGTTCGGATCCGGAACAGCATCGGGCTCGTGTAGAGAACAGAATCTCAGAAATTCCTGGCTTAAAAGTGCCTGACTGGCAGGCCGTCATGGATCGTGATTATGAACCCTGGAGAAGGGATCATCTGCAGCTGGATACCGCAAAATTATCGCCCGCTGCGTGCGTCGATATAATTCTCAAAGCGAGCCTTCCGTTCTGAGCGCATTTAGCCCGCATCCTTGACGGCAATAAATTTTTTTGACCCTCAGGCTGCACCCTGCCCTACACGGGATTGAAACCGGTAAAACAGGGCCAGTCACGCTATGTTCTCAGCCTGTGCGGTAATAAACGTTGGCTGAATCCGGATTGGCTCAGAGCTTAAATGAGCTGACCTCTGTCAGCAGCCTGCCCGCCTGCTGACTCAGTGAGCCCGCAGCGGCAGACATCTGCTCTACCATTGCGGCATTCTGCTGCAGATTGCTTTCCATCTGCGTGACCGCAATGTTCACCTGGTCGATCCCATAACTCTGCTCTTTAGAGGAAGTATTGACCTGATTAATCAATTGCGTCGTTTCATCAACAACACTCAGAGCTTCATTCATTCGCGACGTCACATTCGCTGCGTATACCACGCCTTTATCCACATTCTGGATTGCTTCTTCAATCAGACCCCGGATATCCTGGGCTGCTACAGAAGAACGCTGTGACAATGAGCGGACCTCGCCGGCGACCACGGCAAACCCCTTGCCCTGCTCCCCGGCACGGGCGGCTTCCACTGCAGCGTTAAGCGCCAGAATGTTGGTCTGAAACGCAATGCCATCAATAATGGAGATAATTTCTGAAACCTTATTTGAAGAGACAGAGATATCGTTGATGGCACTTGTTAAATCATTCAGCTCACGGTTGCTATGGTTGACGATGGATTGCACTTTACCGATGAAGTTATTCGCCTCTGTCGCGTTATCCATATTGTGTTTCACGGTGGCCGACAGCTCGTTCATACTGGCTGCGGTTTGCTCAAGTGAAGAAGCCTGAGACTCTGAGCGTGATGACAGATCATCATTGCTGTGAGCGATTTCCTCTGACGCCGTATCCACCTCTTTGCTGGCATCCCGGACGCCTGACAGAACCTCCCGAAACTTAGTCACAAGGGCATTAAAACTGCCAGCCGTTGCGCCCAGTTCATCTTTTTTATTGAGATTTACCCGAAGAGTCAGGTCCAGGGTTTCCTCGATGGTTTTCATGGTGCTCTGTAAATTCTGCAGGCCTTTTCTGATATAGCTCAGGACAGAGTACGAAGAAAGGGCTGTCATTAACACCGCGGCTGCAATAATGCTGCTCAGAAGCCATAACGTATGCAGATACTCGGCATGATTTTCCGCTGCAAATTTGTTGGCAACCTGATAGTTATAAGCCAGGATGTCCTTCAGATTCTGGCTTACCACAACCGATGCCGCCGCTGTCTCTCCCTGATCGGAAACCATAGCCCTGGCCGCATCAATGCCGCCGGTCTGATAAACGCCCACCATCTTATTCACTTTCTCGAGATAGACGCCGAAATCCTGAATAGTCTGGCTTATCAACTGGCCGTCGTTATCGTCTGTAATCAGGTGAGATTTATAATAATCCATTGCCTCGCGCGTTTTGGTCAGATATTCCTTTGCGGTGACCATATGCTTTTCAAATATCGCTTTATCGGTAACCAGAAGACCCATCAGTATCTGCCGTCTTGCTTCTTCACGAAGCTGAGAGATTTCACTGATTTTGTTAATGCTGGGCAGAGAGTTGGTCGCCACATACTCGAACCGATCCTGTGCGCCGCCCAGAGAGCGGATACTGATAATGCCCAAAAAAAGCAGCGCCAGAAGTGTAAAGGTAAAGACCAGCGTAAGTTTCTTTAAAATTGTCATGAGAGGTTACCCGAGGGAGATGTCAAGATACCTTTCTTTTATCGGCTATCCTAAAACACACTTTATGGTCAGACGGTGAAACTAAGCAGTTATTGTTATGTTTTTTGAGAGATATCGAAGTTTGCACTCATTACGATAATTGACCTTTTCCGGATAATCCGGCGACGCGGCACGACCGGCGACGCCCGTACATGACGCGACACCATGAGAGGAAAAAGCGAGAAACGCTGGCATATCACTGCCGGACACCATAGAGTGGAAAAAAGCTAAAAATCACGTGCAGGTTATAACCTGTCCCTTAAGCGGCTGTTTGAATTAATAAAATTACTGTGAAAAATGGGCCGCATCAGCCTCGGACCCGCTGAATACATCAAAATACTTACTGATATCTGTCAGCGATTTCACAGGCTTGCTTATCCGGACTGATACAGCTTACAGCCGGTAATGCGTTCAGCCACCGGGTCAGCCGTACCCTTTCCCTATGCTCGTCTGAACGAGCCTCGTTGCCATGAAGATTGAGGATCACAGGAATAAATCTGAATGTTTGTTGCTACAGTAAATCGGGTGCGCCCGATCATTAATGCAGTGTGGAGGTTAACCACGTCCTCTTCAGATCAACCTCTCATCGCACGCAAAATTCTGTCGCCAGGGATTGTAGCAACCCGTTCACTCTCATTTTGTGGCGAACGGGTAAGTGAGCAGGCTGACTGCGCCTGCTATTTCGTTTTGCAGGATGCAGTCAGGTTCTTCATCTAACAACAGACATAGTTGGGCAATGACTTTTGCACGGGTGACTGGCTCGCCATCATAAAAAAGAGCTTCCACCGCCTTACCAATGTGAACATGCAGTGCATTAACGGCGTTATCGTCACACATTTACCACCTCCGATGACATAAACCCGAAAGGAGACCACCGGATGCCAGAAACGACGTCGGGCGGCCCCTCAGAATGCAGGACAACGATGATCAGAAGGTTTCCCAGTTTGCTTTCGACGCCATCAGGGATACTGAGGGTTGTACGTTGCGCCTGGTGGTCTGCGCCCTGGGTGTAAACGCCCCAGAAGACGGCACACGGAAAACGGCAACGGTTTTTTCAAGCTCAAGCGCCTGTTCTTCGAGACTGCTGGCCGCAGCAGAAGACTCCTCAACCAGCGCAGCGTTTTGCTGGGTTGTACTATCCATTTCCGTCATGGCCTGTGCAATCTGGGTAATGCCGCGATTCTGTTCGTCTGATGCAGCGGCAATTTCACCCATGATGTCCCTTACCTGCGTCACGGACCTGACGATACCCTCCATTGTCACGCCGGCGCGGTTTACCAGCTCAGTACCGTTACTCACTCTGTCCAGTGATTCCCGAATCAGCACTTCTATCTCTTTTGCGGCCAGTGAACTGCGCTGTGCAAGATTGCGCACTTCGCCTGCCACAACGGCAAAGCCCCGGCCCTGCTCACCTGCGCGCGCGGCCTCTACTGCCGCATTCAACGCCAGAATATTCGTCTGGAAAGCGATACCGTTAATAACGGTGATGATTTCGCCGATTTTGCCTGAGCTCTGACTTATTCCGCCCATTGTGGTTATCACCTCACTGATGATTTCCCCGCCGCAGCTGGCATTGTGCGATGCCTCCGTGGCCAGCTGACTGGCGTGATGGGCGTTCTCCGCATTCAACTTAACGGTGGAGGTTAATTCCTCCATGCTGGCAGCCGTCTCAACCACGGCAGCCGACTGCTGTTCTGTGCGCGATGAGAGGTCGGTATTTCCTGCTGCAATCTCAGACGAGGCGCGGGCGACGTTATTCACCCCATCCCGGACCCGGGAGATGATGTTACGCAGGCTCTGGTTCATGGCACCCATGGCAGTCATCAGTTCGCCAAGCTCATCAGTACGGGAACTGGTTATTTCGGCGGTCAGGTCACCTTCAGCGATACGCTGTGCCGAAGAAAGCGTCTCTCTCAGCGGAACGGTGATGCTGCGGGTCATTCTCCAGGCAATCAGGAGACTGAGAGTGATACAGACAAGGGTGGCAAAACCAATCTGCCACAGTGCGGTATGCATGTATTTCTGAGCCTGTTCAGACTGAAAGAACGCCAGGTCAGTGATTGACTGATTCAGTTTTCCCGCAGCTGCGGTCATTTCATCTGAGGCGCGTTTTTCGACCTGCACTGACTGGAGATAATTATTTAACAGCGTGGTGCCTGAGGTGGTTTTTTGCGCCACATCGGCCAGAAGCGCACCGAGTGAGGTGTCAGCGAGACCACTAAGCTGACTGACGAGTGGTGAAAAACCGTCTTTGATTTCGTTAAACTTATTCAGTGTGGAAGCATCTGGCCCATGCATGAACGCCTGAACATAAAATGCAGCCTGTTCAGTTTTGAGGCTGAGAGCCAGCAGGGGTGCAGTAAGGTCTGCCGGGACATAAGCCTGTCGGGCAGCCAGTTTTTCCGCCACTGACGTCAGTCCGAGAGCCTGAATATCATTCAGAGAAAGGGCTGCACTGTGGTTGCTTGCGAGAAAGTGCTGACGCTTTTCCTGATACTGAGCCAGAGCAGTATTGAGCGCAGAAAGCTTTTCACGACCGCCTGTTGACCAGGAATATTTCTCAAGATTTTTGTACAAAGCAGACAACTGATTCATCGCCTCACCGTTGAGTTCGATGAATTTAGTGTTGCGGGTGTACTGAAATAGCGTGCGGTTCAGCCTCGCTTTCGCCAGTGCATCAACCATTTGTACCGTGACGTCGCGCTTTTCCGAGTTATCCTGGATTTTTAAAAAACAGAGGGCAGCAAGGACTGATATAGCCAGTGACGCCAGTATAACCAGCAAAAACCCCAGAGTAAGTTTCCTGCCTATATTGAATTTTGACACTTTTTTTATAATATTCATTTTAATAATCCTGGTGTTGAAAAGTACCTGAGACTGACATTTCCTCAGGGTTACGTTACATATCGGCATAGCGACGATATTTATTAGAGCCACTTTCATCACCCGCCCTTAAATAATGATATTTATTGATGCAGATCACCTCCCTTAATATTTGTATCTGGCCGTGTAAATTAAGACCCTGATAATCCACCAGGTTATCATTCAGACTCTAACCTGAAAGGCTCTGCTGAAAAAAAGCGATAACCTATTCCGCAGGCTTCTGATTTTATTGTACAAATTAAAAGACATGAGACGGAATAGCATGTTAACTGAATAAATAGAGAGAAATAGCCTTCAGATCTTAAGGTTTTATTAAGCTTTGTGTTTTTACCTGGAAAGGTATTACCGGAAGGACAGGGGAAAAAGGGCATTTCAGCCTTCTTGTTTTCCAGAATAAGAATACGAGGTCAACGCGTTACTTAATTTTGTAAGCAGCCGATTATGCAAATGAAAAATCATTAACAGGCCTGCTTTTTCATTCAGTCCGGAACCTGCGGGAGGATCTTTTTTCCAGCACGTGCATCAGGGCTAGCGGCACATCCGGTTTAGCGGCTGCCCATCAGCTTTTCAACTTCTTCGGGTTTGTCATGCACACCAAAGCGGTCAACGAGAGTGCGGATCGCCCCGTTCATGCCTCTGACGTCCACCTCGGCACCTTTGCGGCGGAACTTAATCACGATGCGGTTCAGCACGCTGACCGACGTGATGTCCCAGAAATGGGCGAGCGACACGTCGATGACCACGCGATCCAGCGCCTCGTGGAAATCGAAGTGATGGATAAACCGGTCAGCCGAGGCAAAGAAGACCTGCCCGGTTACGGTATAGGTGCGTGTCTCGCCCTTCAGCACCGAGGAGACCGCCATAAAGCAGGCCACTTTGGTGGCAAAGTTCAGCGACGCAATCAGCACGCCGGTCAGTACCCAAACGCCAGATTGTGGGTGGCCACCACCACGGCAACGGTCGCTACGCTGCGCTGGATGACTTTTTTCGGCAACAGCGCAATCTGGCTGATTGTGCAGCAGGGTGCCACTGACCTGCCGCAGACGATCGTGAGCGATCAGACGCTGGCACTGTTCAACTTCCCTGAGCACCTCCCCTTCAGCTCGCTGCTCTCCTTTATTGCCATGGCGATGGTGGCCGTGCTCTTTGTCACCTCTGCGGACTCAGGCGCCAGGGTGGTCGATACGCTGGCATCGGGCGGCACCGACAAGCCCCCCTGTCGGTATGGCCTGTTTAAGGCTTTACGCGTTGACGCCTGTTTGCAACAGTAAACGCCGTTCCGCACCTCAAAACCCGCTATTCAGCTATTTCCCTTGCTGACTTTTCACCCCCGCTATCCGTCAGTGACGCCCTCACCTGTGGCAGGCTTTCCGGGTAATTCTGCTGAATAAACTCAATCATCTTTTCCCTGACGTAACAGCGCAGATCAAAAGCGATTGGCGAGTTCTGGGCAGTCATCAGCATCCTGATGGTCATGGTTTTTTCGGTGGTATCCGTCACCTGAAGTACAGACGTTTCCCCATCCCAGAGTTTGGTTTCACTCAGGACTTTTTCAAACTGCCTGCGCAGCGGCTCCAGCGGCATGGAGTAATCCACGTAGAGAAATACCGATCCTAAAATCTGGGCATTATTACGCGTCCAGTTCTGAAACGGATTCTCAGTGAAGTAAGTAATTGGCAGCACCAGACGGCGCAAATCCCAGATGCGCACCACCACATAGGTCAGGTTGATCTCCTCAATCCAGCCCCACTCTTTTTCCACCACCACCGCGTCATCAATTTTGATAGGCTGGGTAAAGGCGATCTGAATACCGGCAAACAGATTAACCAGCGACTTCTGTAAGGCGAAACCAATAATGATACCGGCAACACCTGCACCGGCCAGAATAGTGGTGCCGAATTTACGGACGCCAGGAAAGCTCAGCAGTATCAGTGAAATGCAGAACAGTACCAGGATGACAATAACCACTTTTTTGACATAGATAATCTGCGTACGAATTTTTCGTGCACGAAGATTATTCGAAATATTAATGTCATAGCGGATATAGAGCATATCCTGCGCCACATTGGTCAGCCGTATCAGGACCGAACAGAATGACATAATAATAAAGACGTTGATGATGTTAGTGATTAACTCAAGCGACTCAGGGTGAAAGTTAATGTAGTTAATCCCGACATTGATCATTAATAGCGGTACGAAAAAGAACATGGACCCGCTAAGGTGCTTCTCAAGGGATTTGAACAGCTTTCTGTCGCGACTCTGCCAGTAGCGGATAAAGGCCAGCAGGATAAGCCGGGCCAGGAAGCCCACGATAAACGAAAGCGAGACGAGTAATACAACAGGCACCCATGACGGGAAACCAGATAACTCACCGAATAACAATGGCATTATTTTCCCTTATAGTCAGCTGGCAACCTCAGGCTGTCAGCGAAGTGACAAACTCAGTAACCGTTGTCTGCACGGCTATCCGTTCGTAACACATTTAGCGCCCATGAGTATGAACCATCGCAGCGAAGTTGGCAGGAAATGCGCGATGATACGGCAGATTTACCTCAATGGCCCAAGCGAGCGGTCGGACTATCCCGCCCGGCGTAGCGGAAAATTCAGTAGCAAGTATTGAATCGATGATGAAGCTGGGTCAGCCCATGGGCCTGGTGGTCACAGCAGAAGGCGTGGAAACACAGGGGCAGATGTCTGCACTGGCGGATGCAGGCTGTAATCAGCTCCAGGGCTATCTGTTCAGTCAGGCGGTGCCCGACCTGAGACGCTGATTAAGAGAGCTGCGCCAGACAGTCGGTATCATCGCCTGACGGGATAGCCTGAGCAATTTGTACGCTCAGGTTATCCGCCAGAAAGACTAACTGCCCAGGCTGTCCAGCAGTGCGGCAGAGGTGGCAACCGCGCCAAAGATGCCGCCCTGCATATGGATCATACTCAGCGCCGCCTCATGATGACGCCGCTCCGTTGCGGCACAGCAATCAGATAACACCAGACACTCGAAACCGCGATCGTTGGCTTCACGTAGCGTGGTATGAACGCAGACATCGGTGGTTATACCGGTGAGAATCAGATTACGTATGCCGCGACTGCGCAGTATCAGCTCCAGATCGGTGGCGTAAAATGACCCCTTACCTGGCTTATCAATCACGACCTCATCCGGCAACGGGGTCAGCTCCGGAATAATCTCCCAGCCTGGCTCGCCGCGTACCAGAATGCGGCCGCACGGTCCGACATCGCCAATGCCGGCATTCATCCGTCTCGAACGCCACCGTTTATTGGCGGGCAAATCGCTGAGGTCGGGCCGATGCCCTTCACGGGTATGGATAATCGGAAACTGCCGGGCGCGCATCGCGGCCAGTACCTGCTGCAACGGGGCGATGGGTGCGCGGGTCAGGCTGACGTCATAGCCCATGCTATCGACATAGCCGCCGACGCCACAGAAGTCGGTCTGCATATCAATCACAATTAACGCCGTGTCAGCCGGGGTGAAACTGCCGTCAAAAGGCCAGGCGTAAGGGGTTGAATTAACGCTGTAATCGGGCATTGCTGTTCTCCATTACCGGGCGCGGCAGATCACGCTGTAGCTGATGGCGGCGGTCACCAGACCAATCACTGCTTCACCGAACTGCGGGAAAGCCACATGAGCGATCACCGCACACAGGCTACCTATTGCCCAGGCGGCAAACGCTGTACCACGGAATCGCTGAGCCGGACGCTGCTCACTGATGCGCGCCATAAAGATCAAATCCACAATCATCACAGCACCAAATGGTGGCACCACGATCCCGAGCAGGCTGAGCCACTCCAGGAAGTAAGACCAGACGCCCGCCAGTGCCAGCGCGCCACCAATGGCGCCGAGGATCAGCGTCCACAGACGCATTTTGCTGCTGAACAGATGACTGAAACCCACTGCGCCGTTGTAGAGGCAGTGTGTGCAGACCGATCCCAGATTGATAAAGACAAACAGGCAGGCCACCACCGACAGGATGGCACTGTGCCCCATCAGCATCGGCAGGAAGTTACCGCCATTGGTCAGCGGATCCACCGCCGCGCCCACGGCTACAATTACCACGCCGAACAGATACGAGATGACGTTCGCAACCGGAAAAGCGGAGAAGGCAGCGATGACCGCTGAGCGTCCATTCTTCGACCAGCGGGTAAAGTCAGCGGTCATGGTGCCGGAGTCGGCAAAACCGGCCACCACCATGGTGACGGCGGTGCCCATGCTCATTGCGCCGGCGGCGCTGGCGCTGCCTTTCCACTGCGTCACCACGGAGAAGTCGTGCTGTTTGCTGATCAGCCACAGTGCCACCATCCCGAGCACCACAAACAGCGGCGCGGCGATCATCCCCAGCACGGACAGCGCCCGCACGCCCAGGAACGTGATGCCGGTGTAGAGGATCATGGCAAAGGCCGTCACCGCCAGCGCATTCCAGCCGAAGGTCTGATTAATCACCGTGCCGGTAAGGCCGGTCTGGAAGGCATACCAGCCGATCACCACCGTCGAGAGAAAACCCGAGACCAGGATGTAGCCTTTGCTGCCAAAGGTGCGTCTGGCCTGTAAAGCAAAGTTCATCCCGCTGTTACCGGCGTACCAGCTCAGCGCGCCGACATAGGCGAACAGCACCAGGTTGCCCAGCAGGATGGCGATCAGCGCGGGCCAGAAGCCCAGATGCCAGGTAATGATGCCGCCAAACAGCGCATTGGTGAGGATCATCGGGAATCCAAACCAGACCGCTGAAACAGAGCGGGTTGAATGACGATGCGTCAGCGGCACCGGCTCATGTTCAAATTCCTGCTCCAGCGCAGGTGTGTCAGACGTTTTCATTGGGCGATTCCGGGTTGAAGGTGATTCCACGGCTGAATGCGCTCGAAAGCGGCACTGGCAGCCAGCACTAAAGCATCATCAAGATGACGACCAACAATCTGCATACCGACCGGCAGGCCGCTGGCGGTGAAACCTGCAGGCACTGACGCGGCGGGCTGGCCGGTGAAATTGAACGGGAAGCAGAATGAGAGCCAGTGATCGTTGCGAACCATGCGACTATCAATGATCTCTGGTCCCTGCATTCCCAGCGGAAACGGCGGTACGGCCAGTGTCGGCGTGATCAACAGATCAAAGCGCTGCATGAAGCGCCACAGGCTGTTGCTGACCGCTTTGCGGGTGGCGATGGCATCGGTAAAGTTCTCTGCCCGCCAGTCGCGCTGTAACATAGCGACCAGATGCGGTGACATTGTGCTGCCCTGCTCCGCCATCATCTGGCGCATGCCGGTGAGATCACTTTCCATCGCCACCAGTGCGCCAAAAGCGGCAGCCGGATCCGGGAAGCCAGGATCGGCCAGCTCCAGTTCCGCACCGATTTCAGCAGCAAATCGATGCACCGCCGCGCTGACCACTGCGCGAACTTCCGGGTCAACGGCCACATAGCCAAAATCTGCGCTGAATGCGATGCGCAATTTGCCCGGAAGATGTTCCGGTGCACCCAGCCAGTCAACGTCGCTGCAGGGGATGGAGTGGCGGTCACGCATATCCGGTCCTGCCATCAGTGACATCATCAGAGCGGCATCGCGCACGCTGCGCGTCATCGGCCCGATATGCTCCAGCGACTCCCAGCTTGAGACGCCGGGATAGCGTTCATCACGACAGCCAGGCCATAACGGCACCCGCCCCATCGACGCCTTGAAGCCAAAAATGCCGCAGTGCGCCGCCGGAATACGCACTGACCCGCCGCCATCGCTGCCCAGTGTAATCGGGCAAAGGCGTGCCGCCACCGCCGCCCCGGAACCCGCGCTGGAACCGCCCGGCGTCATCGCCAGATTCCAGGGATTACGTGGCGACGGAAAAAGCGGATTGTGCCCGACGCCGCTGTAGCCGAACTCCGGCGCGGTGGTTTTACCCAGCAGAATGGCGTCGGCGGCCAGTAGCCGTTCCACCGTGATGTCGTCATCTTCCGGTATGAACTCTTTGTAAGCTGCTGAACCGGAGGTAGTGCGGACGTTTGCGGTGCAGATGAGATCTTTTACCGCCAGCGGCACGCCTGCCAGCGCGCCCAGTGTTTCTCCCCGCGCACGTCGGTCATCTATGGCTTTAGCCTGTGCCATCGCAAGCTCGGGTGTCGGGGTGCAAAAGGCCTGCACCGTCGGTTCACGCTGTTCCATCCTCGCCAGCGCCGCAGCGGTCAGTTCGCAGGCTGATACTTCCCCGTTGCGGATCAGAGCGGCCATCGTGGTGGCATCGTCGTCTAATAAGGAGTCAAACATGGGTTACCTCGCCAAAAGTGTACCCATGAGCTAGTGCATGAAGCGTGCCAGATAGCCGCGAACTCAAGGGGCTGGGTCAGGGATGCGAGGTGGAATACGGGCTGGGATACAAGATCGAATTCTTATGGTGTCAGAAGCGGGTCGCTGTTTATTTTTTCAGCACAGTGATGGCGCAGGGCTGCGCAATAAGGGTGCGTGCCAGGTGAATGGTTTGTGGGCTGGCTTACAGAACGGTGTTGTTAATGCGCAACAGCGGCTGAAATGCTGGAATGAATAACCTCACTTTTACCATGGATGTTTGACGGTGCTGAGCAGGAACTGAAAAATCGAGTTTCAGGGATTCATATGTTACGGCAGGGATGAGAAGTGCGTATTGAAGAAGATATTTATCTCGAAAACTACGAAATCAGACGAAAAAGATTTATTTATGACCGCCAGATTTATCACAGCTACGTTTTTGTTGGCGGCAGCGAAACTTACACTGTCATCGTTGGCGACCGGATAGATGAACAGACCTTTACCCGCATCGGATATCGGATGCCACCCGGTATCTCCTTTCCTGTTAACGGGCTGGCTGAGGTCTGTTTTGACGTGTTCGATGGTCTGGAGTGCATGAGCGATTTTCGCCACATCAGCATTCCCGGATTAGGTAGTGCAGTCGTTTTAAAAAGTGTAGTACTTGCGTTAATGGCACACCATGAAAGCTTCTCTATCGGCGGTTTTGTTTTCCAGCCTGCGTCTGGCGAGATCGTTGAACGCAATCGTCCGACTCCTCTGGAAGAGATCTACGACGCCATGCTTGGGTTAAAAAATGAACTACGCTACAATCGCCGAACAGGGTTGCCGAAGAAAGCGCCGCAACCTTTAATCCCGGACTGTTTCCAGGCTTATAAAGTAGTGACTACAGGGAGAGCTTGCTATGTCGTTTTATGATACACACGATGAAACAACCCCTTTGGCTCCGGTTGAAACCCGATATAAAGAGTTAAGGGCACTTTTGATTGCAGAGTGGCTGGCCCGGCCCGATCTGCCCGCCATTAAAGCTCAGTTAGCTCAGGCGAGAAAACGTTCGTCATCTGCCCTGTTGCGCCGCAAGCTGAAAGAACTGAATGCGCGCGACATGCAGGAAGCAAAGATTCCCGATTAGCACTCAAAGGCCCGATAAACGGGCCTTTCGT
Source organism: Pantoea sp. ANP04 (assembly GCF_041982285.1). NCBI lineage: Bacteria > Pseudomonadati > Pseudomonadota > Gammaproteobacteria > Enterobacterales > Erwiniaceae > Pantoea > Pantoea sp. ANP04. The sequence continues at coordinate 117,084 of NZ_JAUTYS010000001.1, forward strand.
ATTTTAATAGCTTCTGGTTCACCCGCAGGCGGCTTCCCGCCACCCACAATTCACCTCTATTCCGGAAAATCCGTCTCCACCGACGTCTGTTTCCACGCGTCTATCTCAGCCAGACGCTCTTTGAGCTTACCTGTCACGGCGTCATGGCCCCAGGCCCCCATCACCAGATGACGTGGCGGGTTTTCATGCTCGGTAATAGCAATCATCGCCGCGGCGGCCCGCGCCGGATCACCCTTCTGAGTGCCGCTGTATTCGGAGGTCGCTTTCATCCGCGCGGCGGCGGTCTCCGCATAGTCTGGCAGCGTGCTCGGCGTCTGATGCAGTGAGCGTCCGGCCCAGTCGGTGCGGAACGGACCTGGCTCAACACAGGTCACGTGAATGCCCAGCGGACCGGCTTCCAGCGCCAGCGAATCGGACCAGCCTTCCACCGCATGTTTGCTGGCAGAGTAGTAGCCTGAGCTGGCAAAACCGATTAAGCCTGCCACTGAGGTAATGTTGATCACGTGGCCGCTGCGCGCCTTTCTCATTGCGGGCAGCACGGCGCGGGTCAGGGCAAACAGACCGAAAACGTTGGCATCAAACTGCGCGCGGATTTCGCTTTCCACACCCTCTTCCACCGAGCTCTGATAACCGTAACCGGCGTTGTTTACCAGCACATCAATGGTGCCGAACGTGTCCAGGGCCGCACTGACGGCCTGGTCAATACTCAACTGCTGCGTCACATCCAGCGCTACCGCCAGTGCGTTGTCGTGTCCCTCAACCAGATCGGCAATGGACGCGGTATCACGCGCCGTCACAACCACCTTAAAGCCACGCGCGATGGTCTGCTGCGCCAGTTCACGACCAAAACCGGTCGAACATCCCGAGATTAACCAGACAGGGCTGGAATGAGCAGTCATAACAAGACTCCCGTTGAGAATGATGAAGGGGTTTAAGACCCGGACGCGAGGGCATCCGGGAATAAAGGTTAGTGAGACGCGACCGCCCCACTTAGCCCTTAATGCTTTTTATGAAACAGCTGACTGGCGGTGTCGCTGATGATTTGCGCTGCGCCGCGATCGCCCTTCACCATCGACGCCATAAAGGCTTTCGCCTGCTTAAAGGTGATGTGTGGCGGTAATGGCGCGACTTCCGGATCGGTTTTCACCTCCAGTAATACCGGGCGATCGGCGCTGAGCGCACGCTGCCAGGCACCTGCCAGATCGTCAGGATTGTCGACAAAAATACCGACCATTCCCAGCGACTGCGCAAACTCAGCGTACTTCACATCCGGCAGCTGTTGTGACGCGTCGAAGCGAGGGTTACCCTCCATCACGCGCTGCTCCCAGGTGACCTGATTCAGATCCTGATTGTTGAACACGCAGACAATCAGGCGCGGATCGGCCCACTGCTGCCAGTATTTCTGAATAGTGATCAGCTCGGCCATGTTGTTCATCTGCATCGCACCGTCTCCCACCAGCGCCACCACCGGTTTTTCCGGGTGAGCAAATTTCGCGGCAATCGCGTAAGGCACCGCCGCGCCCATACAGGCCAGACCGCCGGAGAGTGACGCGCGCTGTCCCTGCTTCACCCGATAGTCGCGGGCAAACCAGTTGGCGCAGGAGCCGGAATCCGAGGTGACAATGGCGTTGTCCGGTAACTGAGGTGACATCTCCCACACTACCCGCTGCGGATTGACCGGATTAGCCGGTGCCATGGCACGCTCTTCCATCAGCGTCCACCAGTCACGTACCTGAACCGCAATATCCTCCTGCCAGCTGCGATCCGCTTTATGCTCCAGCAGCGGCAGCAGCGCGCGCAGCGTTTCTGCCGCATCGCCATGCAGGTTCACTTCGCTGGGATAGCGCAGGCCCAGCATGGCGGGATCGATGTCTATCTGCACCGCACGCGCCTTGCCCTCTTCCGGCAGAAATTCCGTCCACGGGAAGCCGCTGCCAATCATCAGCAGGGTGTCGCAGTTTTGCATTAAATCGGATGAAGGTTTCGTGCCGAGCAGGCCAATCGAGCCGGTAACAAACGGCGCGTCGTCCGGCAGCACATCTTTGCCCAGCAGCGCTTTTGCTACTCCGGCACCCAGCACATTGGCAACCTGCACCACCTCAACGGCGGCGTTGCGTGCGCCCGCACCGATGAGAATCGCCACTTTTTTACCGGCGTTAAGCACGTCGGCAGCGCGTTGCAGGTCCGCTTCGTAGGGGATAACTTTGGGACGCTGATAGCCGCTGCCGGAATGGGTGAAGCCATGCAGATGCTGCGGCGGCTGCCACTCTTCATCCTGAATATCTTTAGGGATGATGATCACCGCCACGCCGTTTTGCGCTTTGGCAATGCGCACGCCACGATCCAGCAGATGGCGCACCTGTGTCGGGGTCGAAGCTTCCTGAACGAAGTTAGCGACGTCCGAGAAGATGCGGTCCAGGTTCATCTCCTGCTGATAACTGGCTCCACGCGCAGTCGCTTCTGCCTGTCCGGCAATCGCCAGCACCGGCGCATGGTCCATTTTGGCGTCATAAAGCCCGGTCAGCAGATGGGTTGCGCCCGGCCCGCCAGTTGAGAGACAGACGCCCAGCTCCCCAGTAAACTTCGCGTGCCCGGCCGCCATAAAGGCCGCCATCTCCTCGTGCCGCACCTGAATAAATTCGATGCCGTCACCTTTAGCGTTAGCGCGCTGGATAGCTCCCAGCACGCCGTTAATCCCGTCACCTGGATAGCCGTAGATGCGTGTGACGCCCCACTCTTTCAGGCGCTGGACAAAAAAATCACTGGTTTTCATGCTCATCGTCGCGTTGCCTTCATAGTCCATGCAGACTTAAAGCGTAGTCGACGATGCGCACTCTCCGTTAATTGTTCGCCATGGCCGGGTATCGCTGATGCAAATCACTGAATATTTGATTCATATCCGCCGTTTCGCCTATCTCCGCTACCGCCCGGAATACCTGGGTTTTCAGGAAATGACGCCAGCTGACCGGTGCGCCTGCCAGAAAAGCGGTCAGCAACTGGTAACGCTGAGGGGTCCAGAGCGTTTCAAAGCGATTCCGTGCCTCGCCGTGCTCAAAATGCTGCGCAGCGCGTTGCGGCATCGCGGCGCGAAGGCGCGCTGTGGCTGACTCATCCACACCGTCATCAACGATCACTACGCCATACTGCGCCCGGGCTGCTGCGACGCTGAGATAACCACAGCGCACATCCTGCATGACCGCCTCAGTCTCGCGCTGTGACGGCAGGCCATAACCGCCCGCGCCAGGGCCCCGCACTTCGACCACGTCACCCGGCTGGCAGTGGATTACGTCTGTGTTGCCGTGATTGATAACCTCGCCATTGCGCCGGGTGCAGAAGTAAGAGAGCGCCCCGTTCTGCCCGCCCACCAAGCCCGCCGAGGCAAACACCGACCGGTTACGGTTGCGCGCGGTAATCGTGGTGTTGGGCGAGAAAATCTCAAATGCCATTTCGGTCGCTAAGCCGCCGCGATAGCGACCTGGGCCGGCGCTGTCCTGAGCCAGCCCGTAACGATGAAAACGGATCGGGACTTCCGCTTCGTTGATCTCAATGGGCGTGTTTTTCAGGAAGGCAGACAGCCCGCCAGAGCCGTCAGGCCCGTCATGACGCGGCGTACCGCCCGCGCCACCACCCACTGGACCCAGAGAAGCAACCACGCTGCGGTTATGCGTCTGCGTGCGGATGTTCATGATTGAATTACCGCCCGGTGAATTGGCGGGAAGACGGTCCGGCATCGCCAGCGAGAAGACGCCGATTGTCGCAATCTGCGACAGTGCACAGGTCAGCGAGCGCATCCCCACCGCCGCCGGTGCTTCACAATTCATCACCGTACCCGGCGGCAGGATCGCCCGGGTCGGTCGCAGTGTTCCCGCGTTCAGCAGCAGCGAACGATCCAGTGTGGAGAGCACATAAGTGACGCCCACCAGCGCCAGCGGATGCCGTTCACGGCCGCCGGTCGGCATGTTCAGTGACGAGGCCAGCTGCGGGTCGCTGCCGGTGTAGTCCAGCTCCAGCTGATCGCCCTGCACCCGCAGTGTAATGGCGATACGGCAGGGATAACCGCCCTCGCCATCTTCATCGGCGTAGTCGGCATAAAAATACTCCCCATCGGGAATGGTGCTGATAATGCTGCGGGCCTGTGCTTCGGCGTAATCGAGAATCCCTTCTATGCCCTGTAAAAAATCGTCGATACCAAAACGGGCGATAATGTCGTGGATTTTACGCTCACCGACGTTAACTGAAGCCAGCTGTGCTTTGAAATCACCCCAGTTCTGGTCCGGCACCCGCACGTTGAGCCGCATGATGCTGGCGACCTCTTCATTGAGCTGCCCCTGCCGCATGATTTTCAGTGGCGGGATGCGGATCCCCTCCTGCACGATATCGGTCAGCGAGCGCGACAGTGAGGCGGGCACCGCGCCGCCGACGTCGGTGTTATGAATGTGCCCCACCACGAAGCAGACAATTTCGCCCTTGTAAAACACCGGCTTCCAGATGTGGATATCGGGCGAGTGCGTCGCCACATTGCCGGCGTAGGCGTCATTAGTAATGCAGATATCGCCGTCGGCGTAATCGTCAATCAGTGCCAGTACTGGCGCATAGTCGATGCCGCTGTACCAGGGTGCGCCAAAACTGCGCGGCGAGGCAAACGCCAGTCCGGTGCGGCTGACAATCTGGCAGGAGAAATCCTCCGTCTCTTTAACAAAGGTGGAGTGCGCGGTACGCATCAGGGTAAAGGCCATCGCATCAGCAGCAGCGGCGCAGTAGTTCGCCAGGATTTGTAAGTTACGTCCATCAATCGCCATGTTATGCCTCGTTCGCCGTGATCAGCAGGTTACCAAAGGAATCGACCGTCACGCCCATACCGGGCGGCACGCAGGTGGTGCAATCGTTCTGCGCAATGATGACCGGACCCCGTAACTGATGGCCGGCAAGCAATACGGTTCGCAGCACCACATCCACCTGATGCCATGCGCCGTCGATCCATGCATCGGTCTGTTTCAGCACTGGCACCGGTTCTGTCGCCGTTGCGAGCCGGTTAATCACCGGTTTTGGCGTGGGTGAGGCGATCACCAGCCGCAGGTTAATCAACTGCACCGGTGCCTGCGGGTCACTGTGACCAAACAGCTGCTGATGCTGGCGATCAAAGGCGTCATGCAGCGCAGTGAAATCTGCCTGCGTCAGCCAGCTCGCCTCCAGCGGCACGTCGATTTCAAACGACTGTCCGTGATAGCGCATATCCGCGCTGAACTGCAGGCTATAGGGCATGTCGCTGCCGTGCTCCTGCGTCAGCCAGTTGCAGGCGCGCTGCTGCAAGGCTTCGGCTTCACTGGCTAATGTGTCAGCCAGCGCAGGCGTCAGGTCGCCGTAGAGTGTGCGGATAAAATCGTTGCGGATGTCCGCTACCAGTCCGCCTAATGCGGAGAGCACGCCTGGCGTAGGCGGAACAATCACCCCTTTCATGTTCAGTTCGCGGGCAAGAAAACAGCCCATCATCGGGCCCGCTCCGCCAAAGGCGAGGAACCAGAATTCACGTGGGTCGAGGCCAAAGCGGGACAGCAGGCCACTGGTGTCGCTGTACATGCTGGAGATCGCCAGTTGAATAGCGGTTTCCGCGGTTTCCTCGACCGAAATAGTGAGGGCATCGGCCAGGGGCTGCCAGGCCGCCCGGGCGGCGGCAACATCCACCGTCACGGCGTTATAACCCAACGCACCGTGGCCCATCATGCCGCAGGCGGCAAAGGCATCGGTGGCCGTCGGCTGTGTGCCGCCGCGCTGGAAGCAGACCGGACCCGGCAGCGATCCGGCACTGTCTGGTCCCATCTGCAATACGCCCTGCCCGTCAATCCACGCCAGCGAGCCGCCGCCTTGCCCCACTGAGGTGACGGCGACAGAAGGAATAAAGATCGGGAAGTCGCCGATGATTTCGCCGTTGCCCTGCGCCACTTTGCCGTCAATGATCACCGCTACGTCGGCGCTGGTGCCGCCAATATCCAGGCTGAGGATTTTGTCAAAACCGCAGGCGCTGGCCAGATAGCTGGCCCCGATCACCCCGGAGGCGGTGCCCGAGAGCACCATCTGGACGCATTCGCGTTTCGCCTGCCCGACGCCCATTACCCCACCGTTGGATTTGGTGATACGCGGCGGCGGCTTTACGCCAAGCCGTTTCAGCGCCTGCTCAAAGGATTCCAGGTAGTGAATGACCATCGGCTGCACGTAGGCATTAATGGTGGCGGTGATGGTGCGTTCATATTCACGAATAATCGGCCAGATGTCAGCGGAACAGGAGGTCAGCAGCTCAGGCGCGACTTCCTCAATAATCGCTTTTACTGCTGCTTCATTATGCCGGTTGCGATAGCTGTGCAGCAGCGACACGACAATACCCTGACAACCTGCGGCGCGTGCCTGCTCAATGGCGTCCAGCACGCTCTGACGATCAGGCGCGTGCAGCACATTGCCGTGGGCGTCAATGCGTTCGCGGATGGCAAATACCCGGTCGCGGGTAATCAGCGGTGCGGCACGCCGGGAGAAAAGATCATGGATATGCGGAATTTTCAGCCGCGCCAGCTCCAGAACATCGCAGAAGCCCTCGGTAGCAAACAGTGCCAGCCGCACACCGCGCCGCTGGATCACCGCGTTAATCCCTACCGTCGTGCCGTGGGTAAAGTAGCCAATCTCAGCGGGATCAATGCCCTGATGCTGCTGAAATTGCGTCAGCCCGGTCTCGATTTCGCTGCCAGGTTTGTCCGGGCGTGACAGGACTTTGAGGGTATGGATCTGGTTCGTTTGCTGGTCCAGCACGGCGAAATCAGTAAAGGATCCACCAATATCCACGCCAACGCGGTATCGCATATCGGGTTAACTCCAGAGTTATGAGAGCGGAAATTCCATCAGCGTCTCGGGATGCTGCACAACACGCCAGCCGAGTCGCTGGTAGACCTGATGGGCATCCTGGGTTGAAAGCATCCAGCGGTGCACCGTTTGCAGCTCCGGATGTTCACGGACGCAGGTCGCCAGCCAGCTGCCCAGCCCGTGACCGCGCCAGTTTTCATCAATGATCACGTCGCACAGCCAGCCAAAACGGGTGTAGTCAGTGATCAGTCGGGCAAAACCTATCTGAGTCTGCTGGTGATAAAGACCAAACGGCAGCGAACCGGCAATCGCCCGCGTGGTTTTGGCCTGCGGCTGACCTTTGGCCCAGTAGGACTTCTCCGCCAGCTGAATATGGATCCAGGCAAGGTCCAGCCGCTGGCGATCGGTAGAAATGGTGAACATATCGCGCTGCCACTGCTGATCAGCAATCTGTAATGAGTCCATGGCAACTCCTTGTATCGGTTGAAATCATTTTAAAAGGGTTCGGACGATGGTTGAGGCTGTAGCGCGCCCTGAAACCGGGTGCAGCCACTGAATTTTGTAACGGAAAAAAATTTTATGCTGAGGGAAGATTGGGCAGATTAAAGCGGTATAGAGGTAACGGGATAACGGGTCAGGCAGGCAGCCAAAAAGCGGGATGGGTGTGACGGCCCTCTCTCCGGTGGACGCAGGAGAGAGGCAACGCCGGGCAGACATTTATACGCCGAACTCCACAGTGTGCTTCCCGATGAGCGATCGTAACGGCACGCTGCTTTTCATGATCGGGGATTTAATCACGATATAGCTGAAGTACTTATCAATGCCGATCTGCGCATCCAGCATCTTCTCAATCACTTCCTGATAATGTTCAATGCTGCGGGTAATAAAGCGCAGCAAATAGTCATAGCCGCCGGTGATCAGATGGCACTCCATCAGCTCATCGACGTCGCGCATCGCACTTTCGAACTTCATAAAATCTTCGCGGCGATGGCCTGACAGGGTGACTTCGGTAAAGACGGTCACCGAATCGGTAATGCGGGTGAGATTAATGTGCGCTTCATAACCGGTGATAAAACCAGCCTGTTCCAGACGTTTGACCCGTTGCAGACAGGGACTGGGCGAGAGACCGACGGCGTCGGCGAGGTTAACGTTGCTGATACGGCCATCTTTCTGGAGTTGCACCAGGATGTTGATGTCGATGCGGTCAAGTTTCATTAAGCCGTTCATAGCACCCCCCTCATTGTCAGAGCCTGTTGGGCCAGGCGCTTAATCAAATGTTCAGAACCTCCCGAAGATATAACACGCTTTACCGTAAACGCGCCAGCGCTTCGCAGTGGTTATACCAGCGGGAGGCTTTCAAATTATTCTAATAAAATCAATGAGGAATGCAGATTTAACCCAACCGGCCCGTGGCGCGGGCCAGCGCAATATCAAAGATATGCAATGCCTCTTCCAGTTGTGAGTCGGTCGTGACCAGCGGCGCCAGGAAACGGATGGTGTTGCGATGCAGGCCGCATTTGATCAGCAGCAATCCTTCCTGGCAGGCGCTGTCGAGGATCTTCTGGGTAAGCGCCGCATCGGGACGCCCCGTTTCGAAGTCGAGAATTTCCACCGCCTGCATAAAGCCCACGCCGCGCACATCACCAATGCAGGCATATTTGTCCGCCAGCTGTCGCAGACGGGCGTTGAGCTGTTCGCCGAGCTGACAGGACCGCTGCAACAGGTTCTCATGTTCAAACAGATCCAGTACCGCCAGCGCCGCCGCACAGCCCAGTGCGTTGCCGCCGTAGGTGCCGCCTAACCCGCCTGGCGTTGGCGCATCCATGATCTCTGCACGGCCAACCACACCGGAAATCGGCAGACCGCCGCCGAGGCTTTTCGCCAGGGTAATTAAATCTGGTTTGATCCCCAACTGCTGGAAGGCAAACATGGTACCGGTGCGCCCAAAGCCGGATTGCACTTCATCACAGATCAGCAGAATGCCGTGCTGGCTGGTGATACGACGCAGAGCCTGCATAAAGGCCGGTCCGGCTGGCAGGAAGCCGCCATCGCCCTGTACCGGCTCGATGATAATCGCAGCCACACGCTCAGGCAGTATCTGCACGGCGAAGAGCTGATCCATCGCCTTCAGGCAGTCCGCTTCGGTGATGCCGTGCAGCGGGTTCGGGAATGGCAGACGATAGATGTCGCCAGGGAACGGACCAAAGTTCTGTTTGTAAGGCGCGGACATACCGGTCAGGGTGACGCCCAATAAGGTACGCCCATGAAACGCACCATCAAACGCGATGATGCCAGGCCGCTGGGTGTGCGAGCGGGCAATCTTCACCGCATTTTCCACGGCTTCGGCGCCGCTGGTGAAGAAGACGCTTTTGAATGCCTCATCGCCGCCGACCAGTTTGTTCAGCCGCTGTGCCAGTTCAATGTAGCCCGGATAGGCCACCACCTGAAAACAGGCGTGAGAAACCAGACCCAACTGCCTGGTGACCGCATTGACCACCGCAGGGTGATTGTGGCCGACGTTCAGCACGCCGATGCCGCCAACAAAGTCGAGATAGCGATTGCCCTCCACATCCCATACTTCACTGCCTCTGGCGCGTTCGATCACCAGCGGATGGGCGGTCACTACACCGCGCGGCACATTCTGCTCACGTGCATCCAGTAACAGGCTGTTATCGGAATATGCTTGCTGCTCTGCCATGACATTCTGCATTTTAAACCCTCATCCACGTAACGTTCGGTTGGCTCAAGTATCGCAACCTGCTGGTTTCTTACGCTGCCGTAATTCCCCAGGCAGCGGCATTTCCTGTCAAAATCCCGCTGCATTCAGCAGGGAAATTTCTCTGCCAGCGCCTGACGAATCAGGGCGACAAAAACGTTAATGCCATGCGGGATCAGCGCATCATTGAAGTCGTAAGCGGCATGGTGCAGCGGCTTGCAGGGTGCCGATCCCAGCCACAGATAGGCACCGGGGCGCGCCTGCAGCATAAAAGCAAAATCTTCTGAGGTCAGCGCGGGCTGTGGTGCGAGGTCAGCCGGGATGCCCGCCTGCTTTAGCGCCTCAAGGGAAAGCTGCGCTTCCGTTGCGCTGTTGATCGTCGCCGGGTAGTAGCGCCGATAGCTGACCTCTGCCTGCAGGCCGTGGGCGGCGGTGATGTGCGCCGCCATCTGGCGCAAACGCGCTTCAATCGTATCCTGTGCAGTCGGGCTGAAGGTGCGCACCGTGCCGGTGATGTTCGCCTCTGCCGGGATCATGTTGTGTGAAAAGCCACCCTGCATTCGGGTAACGGTGAGCAGCGCGGTTTCGCATGGGTCGAGTGCGCGTGAAACCAGGGTATTCAGCTGCACCACCAGCTCACTGGTCGCAAGAAGCGTATCGCATGTGAGATGAGGCTGCGCAGCGTGACCGCCGCCACCCAGCACCCGAATATCAAAGCGGTCGGCTGCCGCCATGATGGCGCCGGGCCGGGTCTGCACCTGACCGAGGGGCAGTTCAGGCCAGTTATGAATGGCGTAGACCGCCTCACAGGGAAAGCGGCTGAAAAGGCCATCCTCGATCATCGCCTTTGCGCCCGCCTGCCCCTCTTCGGCAGGCTGAAAGATAAAGCAGACGCTGCCGTCAAAGCTGACGTCGCGCGCCAGTTTTTCGGCGGCCCCCAGCAGCATCACAGTATGACCGTCATGGCCGCAGGCGTGACTCACCTGCTCTGCCTGGCTTTGCCACTCTGTGCCGCTCTGATCCTGCATCGGCAACGCATCCATATCGGCGCGCAGGCCGATCATGCGGTCACTGCTGCCCTTTTTCAGTATCCCGACCACGCCGGTTTTACCGATGCCGCGATGCACCTCCATGCCCAGCTGTTGCAGGAAATTCGCCACCATCTCGCTGGTGCGTTGCTCCTGAAAGCCCAGCTCCGGGTGCGCATGCAGATCGCGGCGCAGTGCCACTAAATGTTCCATCTTAATATCCTCGCGAACGGTCAATTTCACCGTGCAGCGGTTCGCCACGCTGGTAGCGCCGCAGGTTTTCCAGCAGTGCCGCAATGGCGCTCTCATTCTGCGTCTGGCTGGCGATGTGTGGGGTGAGCCAGATGGCGGGATGGTGCCAGAACGGATGGCCCTGAGGTAACGGCTCCGGATCGGTGACATCAATCACGGCAGCACGGAGCTGACCGCTCTCCAGCGCTTTGAGCAGATCGTCATGGTTCAGTTGCGGGCCGCGACCGGCCTGCACCAGCGCCGCGCCCTGGGGTAACTGATTAAACAGGCTGTGGTTCAGCAAACCCCGCGTCGTGTCGGTCAGCGGCAGCAGGCAGATCAGAATTTCGCTGTGGGCCAGGAAGTCAGCGAGCTGATCAGCGCCGTGCCAGCAGCGTACGCCAGGAAAGTGGCGTGGTGTGCGGCTCCAGCCTGCGCAGTCAAAACCCAGCGCCACCAGTTGCACTAACGCGGCCTGACCCAGTTCGCCCAGCCCCATCACGCCGACCCGCCGCTGCGAGGCGGGTAATGCCACGTGCGCCAGCCACTGCTGCTGGCGCTGCTGATGAAAATAGCGCGGCATATCACGATGCAGCCCGAGCACCGCAAAGGTGACATATTCCACCATGCCCTGCGTCAGACCCGGTTCGATCATCCTGATTACTGGCAGGTCGGGCGGCAGCGCACTGAAGTCAAACTGATCGGCGCCGGCACCCACCGAGAAGAGCAGTTTCAGGTGTGGAAACCGCGCCGGAATGTCTGCCGGAGGCTGCCAGGCAACCAGCGCCTCAACCTGGTCTGGTTCACCGGTCTCTGGCCAGATATGCAGGTGAATGTCAGGTGCATGTTCTGCCAGCCAGCGCTGCCAGATCCGCCCACGTTCAGGCTCCGATTTATAGACGATATGCATCAGGCCATCGCCTGCGTCATCAATCCAAACGCCTGCATACCCTGCGGTGTCCAGGGCATGCCGCGCACCATTGTGGTGGGCGCATCGACCTGAGGAATACCGAGAGAGGTTAGCCAGGCAGCCATCGGCAGCGCGGCGTCGGTGTCGATTCGCAGGAATTCACCCTGTAACGACTGCATCAGCGAGGCGACCAGCGCCTGCGCGATCGCAAAGTCAGCGGCGATTACCGGGCCAATTGCCCAGCCGTGCCCAAAGCGGCGCAGGCTGGCGAAGCCCTGAATCTGCTGTGATGCGTCCTCTAAAATCACCGTCTGACAGTCGCGCAGTAAATGCGCAATAAGCGCCGGGCGATGCATACCGTGTGCCTGCTGATCCAGCGTCACCAGCGTGCTGTGATCGGCCAGTGTCGCCGGGCGCAGCTGGCATCCCGCCGGGATCACAACGTCTGGCAGCGTGGTGACTTCACGGGTCTGGTGCTGACGAATCTCACCACAGCTGACAAACCCGAGCTTTTCATACAAGCCTTTGCCCATTTCAGTGGCGTGCAGACGCACGTTGTAATCCGGTACTTTTTCCAGTTGCGCCAGCATCAGCTGTTTGCCGAGGCCACGCCCCTGCTGCTGGTTATCGACAATCACCAGACCCAGCGTGGCGGCACTGTCGCCCCAGCGCCAGAGCACGGCACTGCCGATCAGCCTGCCCTGCTCTTCAATCACTGTGCCCTCGCCCAGCTGCAGCGCCAGCGCCCAGTCTTCGCGTCGGTGGGGCCATTTCAGTGCCTGCGTCATGCTGAAGCACGGGTTAAGATCGTCTGGCGTCATTGCGCGTATTGTCAGGCTCATTAAAGCTCTCCTTACATCATGCCTGGTGTTTCAAGTCCGCTGCCGTCCACCAGACGGCTGTAGCGGTACGGCGTTGGATCAACGATAGGGGTGGCTTCGGTGGCAAGATCCGCCGCCAGTCGACCGGCTCCCGGTCCGATACCGAAGCCGTGGGCGCTGTACCCTGCAGACAGCACCAGCCCCGGCAGTTTCGCCACGGTAGAGATCACCGGAATTGCGTCCGGGGTACTGTCGATCATGCCGCCCCACGACTGCGCCAGCCGGAGGTTCGCCAGCGCCGGGTATTCACGCCGCATCGCCGCCAGCCCCTCTTCCACGATTTTTGCATCGGCGGCCGGATCGAGAATGCGCATGCGCTCAAACGGTGACTCGCGGTCAAATGCCCAGCCACCCATCGCCTCCGGGCCGTTGAAGAACGGCGACAGCCCAAGGTTCAGGGTGAGATTCTTGCGGCGACTTTTGAATGTGGGATAGAACTGACGAGCGTAACGCAGCCCCTGAGCGCCTGGCTCCAGACGCCCGCGACCCGAGACGGAGACGGTGTAACTGCCATCCATCTGCGGCCGGCAGGCAAAGCCCGGCGTGTAGAGCGGCATGGCGATCGCCTGCTCGATAGGCTGAGTACGGAAAGCGGTGCCAATAACGTTGCCCAGCGGCAGATCAATGCCATGACGACGGCAGAACATCGAGGTCCACGCTCCGCCGGCACAGATAACCCGGCTGGTTTTGATCAGACCGCGTTCGGTCCAGACGCCGCTGACACGGCCGCCAGCGATATCCAGCCCGCGCACCGCACACTGCTGAAACAGCATTGCGCCTTTTTTCAGCGCGCCCGCCACCAGCCCAGGCGCAGCGAGGCGCGGTTCGGCGTGGCCGTCGGTCGGCGCTGAGAGACCGCCCCGCCACGGAGTGGTGCTGCCCGGCGTCATTGCTTTGGCCTGCTCCGCCGTGAGAATCGAACTGTTTACGCCATAGCCCTTTGCCATCTGGATCCACTTGTCCCAGGCCGCAATGTCCGACTCTTCCTGCGTGGCGTAGACCAGACCACTGCGCCGGAACCCAAGCTCTTCGCCAGTTTCATCATTTAGCTCACCCCAGCGTTGCAGCGCATAAATAATCAGCGGCAGTTCGCGCTCATCGCGGTTCTGCTGTCGACACCAGCCCCAGTTGCGGCTTGACTGCTCTGCCCCTACCAGGCCTTTCTCAATCAGCACAACCTTCACTCCCTGCTTTGCCAGCTCCCAGGTGGCTGCGGCACCGGCAATACCGGCGCCAATCACCACCACATCGGCGGAATCAGGGAAATTCGCACTGTCCTGTACATAACGAATCGGTGCAGGCATAACACAATAACCTCTGTTGTCAGTATCGGGTCTGGCGCAGGGCAATATCGCCGCTGTGCGTAAGTACGTCGCCTGCGCAATGCATCACTGCACTGCAGGCGGGTAAATCAGAGCGCGCTAACTCACTCTGCTTTTAAAATCTCTTCATGCTCATCCAGCCAGCCCTGACGCAGCTCCGGCACCGCGCGTTTCAGCCGCTCGAAATAGAGTTCACTGGTCGGCTTGTCGTAGTCATTACGTGCCAGCTGAGTGACGATCCGACCGCTCTTCATTACCACAATTTCGTCGCACACCGCGCGAACGGCATGCATGTCGTGGCTGATAAAGATTACTGAGAGGCCCAGCTCACGGCGCAGCTCGCTGATTAAGTCGAGTACGGCGGCGGCAACCACGGTGTCCAGCGCCGAGGTCACTTCATCACACAGGATCAAATCCGGTTCAGCCGCCAGCGCACGCGCAAGGTTGACGCGCTGCTTTTGCCCGCCAGAAAGTGCCCAGGGACGCCGCCACAACACGCTGCGTGGCAGCTGTACCAGATCCAGTAGCTGATAAAGTCGCTGCTGGCGGGCCGAACCACTCAGGCCGTGAAACAGCGTCAGCGGTCGCGACAGGATACGTTCAACGCTGTGGGCCGGATTCAGTGCGGTATCCGCCATCTGGAACACATACTGAATGCGCCGCAGCTCGTTGTCAGGACGTTTTTGCATATCGCCCGCAATGTAGTGGCCGTTAAACAGGATGTGGCCGTGACTGGGGGCATTAAGTCCGGCAATGGCATGCGCCAGGGTGGTTTTGCCCGAGCCTGACTCACCGATAATGCCAATCGCCTGTCCTTTCCACAGTTTGAGGTTAATCTCCTCAAGAATGCGCACTTTCGAATGGCCGTCGCTGCCACGCGGGCCATAACCTGCGTTGAGGTCGCGCACCTCCAGCAGCGGCTGAATATCGGCAGCGGCCGGGCACCAGTTGCTGGGCCGCTCTTTCTGCCGCGCGGCGTCCATCAGTAAGCGGGTGTACTCTGCCTTAGGCGCGCCAATCAGATGCGCCGTGCTGCCATACTCCGCCATTTTGCCGCGCAGCAGCACCAGAATCCGGTCAGCCATCTGTGCCACCACGGCCAGATCGTGACTGACGTAAATCGCGGTGACCCCACGCTGCACCACCACGCGGCGAAACGCTTTCAGCACTTCCACCTGGGTGGTCACATCCAGTGCGGTGGTCGGTTCATCAAGGATCACCACATCCGGATCGCCAATCAGCGCCATCGCCGTCATCAGACGCTGTAGCTGTCCGCCCGATACCTGGTGCGGAAAACGGTCTCCAATGGTCTCGGGGTTCGGCAGCGCCAGTTCGCGAAACAGGCCTATGGCCTTCTCTTTCGCCGCTTTGCGCGTCAGGGTGCCGTGAATAACCACCGGCTCAATGACCTGATCGAGAATCTTCATGCCCGGATTAAACGATGCCGCCGCGCTCTGGGCGATATAGGCGACGTTGTTGCCGCGAAAGGCGCGTAACTGGCCTGGCGTCAGGCTGTTAACATCGGTGCCAGCAACGTGAATGTTACCGTCGGCAATGCGGCAACCGCTGCGGGCATAGCCCATCAGTGCCATGGCGATGGTGGTTTTACCTGAGCCGGATTCGCCAATCAGCGCCAGCACCTCTCCCTTCTGCACGGTAAAATGAATGTCGGAAACCAGGTCAATCTCTTCGCCGCGATCGGTCTGCGCGGTGACGCGCAGTTTATCCACCGATATCACTGGCATGGCGGTATGTGGTGTCACGTTCATGCTCCCTCCTTCGCCAGCGTCATCGGACGCATCGCCTGAAGGCTGTCTATAAACAGGTTGGCGCCAATGGTCAGGCTGGCAATCGCCAGCGCGGGCATCAGGACGGCAGGCGAACCGTCAAATAGCCCCTGCATATTTTCACGCACCAGCGTGCCCCAGTCGGCATACGGCGGCTGAACGCCCAGACCGAGGAAACTCAGCCCGCTCAGCAGCAGCACGATATAGACAAAGCGCAGGCCAAAGTCCGTCAGCATCGGGTGCACCATGTTAGGCAGGATGTCGTGAATGGCGATATACCAGCGGCTTTCGCCCCGCAGCCGTGAAGCACGGACGTAATCCATGCTGCGCAGCGAGCTGGCCATGGCAAAAGCGATACGAAATGCACCCGGCCAGTAGGTGAAAACCGCCGTCAGGATCAGCATCGGCAGCGAGGAGCCAAATACCGCGACGATCATCAGCGACAGCACTTTGCCTGGCAGCACCAGCAGCGCGTCATTGACACGGCCCAGTAACTCCTCCAGCCAGCGTCCCGTGACCGCGGCCAGCAGCGCCAGCAGCGTGCCGATCAGACTGGCCAGCAGCGCCGCACTCAGTGCCAGGCCGATAGAGAATTTCGCGCCGTAGAGAATACGGCTCAGCATGTCGCGTCCCAGATAGTCGGTGCCCAGCAGGTTATCCGCCGTCAGGTCACCCATCAGCGGGCCGCCGCCGATGTCATCAATGCTGTGTGGCGCCAGCGATGTGCCGAATACCGCCATCAGAAGCCAGAACAGCGACATCATCAGACCCAGCCGACCTGACCAGGAAAGAGACTGAAAGAAACGCCAGGGCAACAAGAGAGTATTCATGCGCTTCTCCATTTCGGGTTAAAGGCGATAGTCAGAATGTCGGCCGCCAGCAGCAGCACCAGATAGCAGGCGGCGAACAGCATCACGCAGAGCTGCACCACCGGCAGGTCGCGGTTACTGACCGCATCCACCAACTGGCTGGCCAGACCGGGATAGCTGAAGATGGTTTCGATGATGATCACTCCGCCAAACAGATAGGAGAGACTGAGTGAAATCGCGTTGGCGATAGGGCCGACCGCATTGGGCAGCGCGTGGCGCAGCACGGCGCGGAGCGGCGACACCCCTTTCAGCAGCGCCATCTCCAGATAGGGGCTGTCGAGCTGATTGATAATGGCGGCTCGCGTCATGCGTGCCATCTGCGCCACCAGCACGCAGCAGAGTGTCAGCACCGGCAGCGCGTATGCTTTGAGGTAGCTCAGCAGGTCGCTGTCCGGACTGCCGAACGACATCGCCGACACCCAGTGCAGTTTGACGGCGAAAATCAGCACCGCCACGGTGGCCACCAGAAATTCCGGTACCGCAACCGTCGCCATCGTGCCGATAACCAGTGCCCGATCGAGCCGGGAACCGCGATTCATCGCCGCGATGATGCCGATGATCAGCGCCATCGGCACGCAGATCAGCGTGGTGATACCCGCCAGTTCAAAGGTGGCGGGGATACGCTGCGCCACCAGCTGTGAGACCGGCAGATGGCTGGCAAACGAGGTGCCGAAATCTCCCTGCACCATGCCGGTCAGCCAGTGGATATAGCGCATCAGCAAAGGCTGATCGAGACCCAGTTGCTGCCGTAACGCCGCCACCGTTTCCGGCGTGGCGTTCTGGCCGAGGATCATCTGTGCCGCGTCACCCGGCAGCAGGCTGGTGATGAAAAACACCACCGCCGAGACGATAAGCAAAGTCAGGATGCCGGCGCCAATCCGCCGGGCAATCAGGAACATCATGTATCGGTTCATCGGCGTACTCCTTAAAAGAGCCTGTTGGGCCAGGCGGGGATCAGGCTGACAGCCACGCAAACTCATGGAAGCGATAACCCATCATCATGCCCGACGGCCAGGCCTCTACCCCTTTAACCTTCCTGTTATAACCATCGGTGGAGCTGATAAAGGTGGGGATAATCGTGCCGCAGTGGTCATAGATCAGGGCCTGCATGTCGCCATACATCTGCTTGCGTTTTGCCTGATCGCGCTCACCGCGTGCGGCGACCACCAGCTGATCAAACTGGGGATTTTTCCAGCCCGATTCGTTGTTCGGGGCCGTAGAGAGGTAGAACTGAGAAAAGAGCATATCGAGCGTTGGACGCGGGTTTATCGAGCCATATCCGATCGGATCTTTCATCCAGTGCGAAGACCAGTAACCGTCATAGGGCACGCGGCGTACTTTCACGTTGAGACCCGCCCCACGCGCCATCTGCTGAATCAGCTGTCCGCCTTCGTTCGCGCCTTCGATATTCGGCGTGGTGATGATCTCTACCGTGGAGCCTGTCATGCCTGCCTTTTTGATATGAAATTTCGCTTTTTCAACGTCGAGCGGGCGCGGCTTGAGGTCGGCGTTGTAAAGCGGATGCCACGGCGGAACCGGGGTGTCATTACTGACGTCGCCGTATCCCTGCAGTACCGTTTTCACCAGCATTTCGCGCGGCTGCAGGTATTTCATTGCCAGCACGAAATCTTCGTTGTTACCTGGCTTAACATCGGTGCGGATGATCAGGTTGGTATACATGCCCGATTTACTCTCCAGCACACCAAATTCATTGCTGCCTTTAAGGCGCTTGCAGTCAGCGGCGGTCAGTGTCGACACTATCTGCAGATCGCCCGACATCAGGGCATTGACGCGTGCCGCACCGTCGGTGACACCAATCAATTCCACCTCATCCAGATGGGGCAGTCCGGGCTTGTAGTAGTTGGGATTTTTCGTGCCGATGGTGCGCGTCCCCGGCATAAACGTTTTGCAGACAAAGGGACCGGTGCCGATGCCTTTGCTGAAATCGGTGGTGCCATCCTTCACAATTAAAAACGGTGGCGTTGCCAGCATGTAAGGGACATCGAAGTTGGCACTGTTGAGCTCCAGCTGCACCTCATTGTCATTCACCGCACTGAACGATTTAAACTGATCGGCCAGCTTAAAAGCGATAGAGGCGATGGCAGGATCTTTGTGGCGGCTGAGCGAGAAGATCACATCTTTCGCGGTCAGCGGTTTGCCATCGTGAAAGGTCACCCCTTTACGCAGTTTGATATGCCAGGTGATGCCGTCGCTGGATTCAATCGATTCGGCCAGCGCCGGTTTCGCCATCAGGTTTTTATCCAGTTCGGTCAGGCCGCTGTAGAACATAAACTGACGGGTGTAATCCGCACTGTTGTTACTTTTGGCAGGATCGAGCGTGTCGGTGGCTGACGCATTCGACATCGCTGCCCGCAGTTTTCCGCCTTTAACCGGCTTGTCATCCGCCAGTGCTTTCCCTGAAAAACCGATCAGGCCGCTGCTCATCGCCGCTCCCGCGGAGAGGATTTTCATCAGGCTGCGACGTGACAGTGAGCCTTCAGTGATCATGCGCGTCAGTGCCGGATTTACCGCATCAGCATCGTTATTATCAAATTTACTCATCTCTCTACCCTCAATAGTCAGGCGAACCGGGAATGATGTTCTGGCGGTGCTGGTGACCTGGCGGCCAGCATCCGACGGGACGTTATGAAAGGCGATCCTTTGCTTTGTAATAGAGTCCTGCGAGCGGTAAAAACCATGGCTTGCCGTGATAACCGGGTAGCGCGGGCCATGTGTCGCGCTGCCAGGGATTTTCAGTGCGCTTTTCGGTCAGCAGATCGGCCATCACTCGCCCCATCCACACCGACATCTGCGTGCCGTGACCGCTGTAGCCCAGCGAATAGAACAGACCATCCTGTTCACCCGCGTGCGGCAGACGGTCGGCGGTCATGTCGACCATGCCGCCCCAGCAGTACTCCACCTCTGCCTGTCCCAACTGCGGCAGCATCTGCGTCATGGCACGGCGCAGGATCTCGCCGCTGCGCGAATCGGATGTCGGGTTGCTGACGGCAAAACGGGCACGGCCGCCAAACACCAGACGGCTGTCAGCAGTCGTGCGAAAGTAGTTGCCGATATTCAGCGAGGTGACGTAAGTCCGATTGTTGGGCAGCACCTGGCGCAGCAGCGTCGGGTCCAGCGCTTCGGTCACCACAATAAAGCTGCCGACCGGCACAATGCGGCGCTGAAACCAGGGGAAAGGACCGACGTTGGAGCAGCCGGTCGCCATCAGGACTTTATCCGCCACAATGGTGCCCTGCGCCGTGTGTATCCGGTGCTGATAGCCTTTGAGTCGCTCTAACTTCGTTACCGCGTGATGCGGAAAAATCTTCGCCCCGCTTCGTGCAGCGGCTTCAGCCAGCCCGACGCCAAACTTACCCATGTGCATTTGACCGCCCCGTTTCTGCAGCAGGCCGCCGTGGAAATCGTCGCTGGCGATCTCGTCGCGCACCGCCGTTTTGTCGAGCAGTTCGATCTCCGGGTCCACAGTGCGACGCATCAGTTCATACGCCTCCCGCAGTCCGGCCACGTGCGACGCTTTGCTGGCCAGCTTAAGCTTGCCGCACAGCCGGAAGTCACAGTCGATGGCTTCATCCTGGATCAGTTGCTGGACATAGCTCACCGCATCGTCAAACGCCCGATAGAAGCGGCTGGCCTGTTCCAGACCCTGACTTGCCACCAGCGAGGCGAAGTTCTGCGCTACACCGGTGTTGCAGTGGCCGCCGTTGCGCGCCGAGGCCTGGCTCATCACGTCACCACTCTCCAGCAGCACCACACTGATGCCGCTGCGCGCCAGGTTAAGCGCCGCCGAGACGCCGGTGAAACCGCCGCCAATCACGACCACGTCCGCCTGTACGGGCAGCGGTTCGCGGGCGGCGCCGGTAAAGGCGGGAGCGGTGGCCTGCCAGAACGATTCCAGTTTCATGGGGTGTTCCTCAGAGTCCGACGACGCCAGGCAGGCCGCCGATATCTTTGATTTCGGTGTACTGGTAGTAGGGATTCGCCGGTTCATGGCCGCGATTGACCCAGACCTTGTTTTTGATGCCGAGATCGTAGGCGGTCATCAGGTCATAGCGGAAGCTGGAGGAGACATGGAGGATCTCCTCCGGGCCGCAGCCGAGCTTATCCAGCATGTATTCGAAACCTTTCATCTGGGGTTTATATGCGCCCGCTTCTTCAGCGGTGATGGTCAGGTAGATGGGTGCACCCAGACGCGGTTCATGGTGTGGGATCAGGTCTTTCATCGAATTGGTCAGCAGCACCAGCGGAAACTCCTTAGCCACTTTTGCCAGCCCGGCGGGCACATCAGGATGCGGTCCCCAGCTGGCGCAGTCAGTGTAGATAAAGTCGCTGTCGGCTTTGCTCCATGTCACGCCCCACTTTTTGCAGGTGCGCTGAATCGCATTACTGACCACGTCGTAATAGGGTTTCCATGCGCCGAGCACCTCATCCAGCCGGTAGCTGGAAAAGTCGGTGGTAAAGGCATGCATTGCATCCGGGTCGACGCGGTCGCTGAAACAACGCTCCGCCGCGCCAGCCATATCGAAGCGAATCAGCGTGCCGTAACAGTCAAACGTGATGAATTTCGGTTTAAACAGTGCCATGTAACACCCTCGTCATTGTCAGTTGCGCTTAGAAATCGATGAGTACACTTTTCTGGCGCTGGCAGGCCTGAAACGCCTGACGCCCTAAATCTTTACCAATGCCAGAACCCAGGAAGCCACCGGTTGGAATAATGAAGTCGCCGGAGCGTCCATAGCGGTTAATCCAGACGGTGCCCGCCTCTATGGCACGCATCGCCCGCATGGCACGAGGCAGGCTCAGCGTGTGCACGCCGGCACAAAGGCCATAGGTGTCATGGGCGGCCATCGCCAGCCCCTGCTCTTCGTCGTCAAACGTCTGTACTGTCAGAACCGGACCAAAAATCTCCTGCTGCACCGCCGGGTTATCCTGCGCCACGTGGCTCAGCAGTGTGGGCTGCCAGAACCAGCCGTTGTCGGTGTCGGCAAAACGCTCTCCGCCCACCAGTACCTCTGCGCCCTGTGCTTTTGCTGCCTCAATGACCGAGCAGACTTTGTTGCCCTGGCGTTCGTCGATCAGCGGGGCATAACGGCTCTCTTCCTGCCACGTGACACCCGGTTTAAGTTCGCGGCAGAGCTGGGCCAGCCGCTCAACCAGCGGATCGGCGATATTGCGTTGTACGATAAGACGGGTGCCCGCCACGCAAGCCTGCCCGCCGTTGGCGGTAAAGCCGCGCAGAATGCGCTGAGCCAGCACCTCAAGGTCACCCGCGTCATCGAATACCAGTTGTGGACTCTTACCGCCCAGCTCCAGTGTCACGGGTTTCATACCGTGCTGCGCGGCATCGCTCATGATGCGTTTTCCGGTCACGGTCGAGCCGGTAAAGGAGACTTTGCGCACCAGCGGATGGGTCACCAGCGCGCTGCCGGTCACCGCGCCACTGCCCTGAACAATATTCAGCACGCCCGCCGGTAAGCCCGCCTGGATCGCCAGTTCAGCCATACGCACGGTTGAAAACGGGGTCAGTTCAGAGGGTTTGAGCACCACGGCGTTACCCGCCGCCAGCGCCGGTCCGCATTTCCACGACGCCATCGACAGCGGAAAATTCCACGGGGTAATCGCGGCGATGACACCATAAGGTTCAGCAATCAGCATGCCGAGACTGCTGTCACGGGTTGGAAAGAGGTCACCGCTGTATTTGTCGGCGCATTCGGCATAGAAGCGAATCGCTTCGGCGGTGAACGGAATTTCATGCAGCACAACGTCGCTGATTGGACGGGTCGAACCCAGTGCTTCCAGCTGAGCCAGCAGCGTGTCCTGCTCAATCAGATCGGCCCAGCGGCGTAACACGCGACCGCGTTCGCGCGGCGGACAGCCGGACCAGCCGCTGGTTTTCAGCGCCTGATGCGCAACAGTGACAGCGCGATCAACATCCTGCGGCGTCGCATCCTGCAGCGTGGCATAGACTCTGCCATCCGAGGGACGTTTTACCTCAAATGATGCGCCCTGGCTCTGGCAGTGCTGGCCGCCAATATAATGGCCAGCCGGAAGAGAAACTTTTTCAGGGTCGAAACTTAACATGGAAAAATCCTTATTTGTTACACCCATCAGTTGCTGTTTTATTAGCGTTTTCACTGGCCGATTTCTGTGGCGTTAATAAGCTAATGCAGAAAGTATGCCAGCCGGGCAAAAAATAAAAATGCGTTTAAAACAGCGCAAAAAAATTTTCTGCCGTATTGCCGGGGGATTTTTTGCGGAATTGCCGAACAATTAAACAGATGATTTACTTCACAAAATTTATGCGCCCTGCTGGTGCAACCTGCACGGAAATTGCACCAAAGCGGATATTAGTGACCAGGCCGCTCATTCTTCGATTCCTGACTCACCGTTTACCGACGTGCCTCACATCCCGGATAAATTCTTTAAATTTTTAAAGAGTATTATTTGACGCCGAAGAATTCAGGTTGCGCATCAGGCAAAAAAAAACGCCAGCCGGATGATCCGGCTGGCGTTCTCTTAATATTTAATTACAAACTGCCAATGTGAAATGTTTTCTGTTCCAGATATTCATCAATTCCGTAGCGGGACCCTTCACGCCCTATACCGGAGAGTTTGACGCCGCCAAATGGCGCGACCTCCAGGGAAATAGCGCCGGTATTAAAGCCGACCATGCCAAACTCCAGCGCTTCCGCCACCCGCCAGGCTCGCCGGATATTCTCGGTAAAGAAATAGGCGCCCAGGCCGTAAGGCGTGTCATTCGCCATCGCAATCGCCTCCTCTTCATCATCAAAGATAAACAACGGCGCGACCGGGCCGAACGTCTCTTCATGGGCGATACGCATACTGGACGTGACCTCACCGAGCACCGTGGGCTGCACAAACGTGCCGTTGCCCTGGCTGATGCCGCCGGTCAGCAGCGTTGCCCCGTGACTGAGCGCATCGTCGATATGGCCGTTCACTTTCTCGACGGCGCGGCTGTTGATTAGCGGGCCTATGGTGCTGTTTGGCGCAAAGCCATCGCCCACTTTCAGGGTGGCAACGGCCTCCAGCAGTCGTGCGGTAAAGCGCGGATAGATACTTCGCTGCACCAGAATACGGTTAGCACAAACGCAGGTCTGACCGGCGTTACGGAACTTACTGAGCATGACGCCGGCAACCGCAATTTCAATATCTGCATCATCAAACACGATGAGCGGCGCGTTGCCGCCCAGCTCCAGACTCAGGCGTTTTATGCTGTTGGCGCTCTGCTGCATCAGCAACTGGCCGATTCGGGTGGAGCCGGTAAACGAAATTTTGCGCACCGTGCGACTTTCAGTTAGCGACGCACCAATCTCCGTGGGCAGCCCGGTCAGTACCTGCAACACGCCCGACGGGAATCCGGCGCGCTCTGCCAGCACGGCCAGGGCCAGCGCCGAGAGCGGTGTCAGCTCCGAAGGTTTAACGATAATCGGGCAGCCGGCCGCTAACGCCGGAGCAACCTTGCGGGTGATCATCGCAATCGGGAAGTTCCACGGCGTTATAGCCGCAGCCACCCCGACAGGCTGTTTCAGCACCAGGATGCGGCGGTCCTCGCTGGGTGCAGGAATGGTGTCGCCGTAGATTCGACGCGCCTCTTCTGCGAACCATTTCACAAAGCTGGCGCCGTAGAGCACCTCGCCCCGGGCTTCCGCCAGCGGCTTGCCCTGCTCGGCGGTCATGATGATGGCCAGGTCATCAGCATGTTCGACAATCAGCTGATGCCATTTTTCCAGCAGCGCGGCACGGCTGGCATTGGTGGTTTTGCCCCAGCTGATGCGCACCGTTTCTGCATAGGCTATCGCCTGCTCCGTCTCCGTGCGGCCCAGCGCCGGAATGGTGGCCAGCGTTTCGCCCGTAGCGGGATCGATAACCGGCAGCGTGGCGCCCTGATGCGCATCCTGCCAGCGTCCGGCAAACAGCGCCTGCTGGCGCAGCAGATCGCTATCGGTAAGTTTTAATCGCGACATAACATCCCCTCGTGGTCAGTTAATTCCACTTTATCGTGCCGGGTCAGCGCAGGATGTTGTTGTGCGGGGTGAGAAAGGTGAGTGAAATAGTTTTTCGCGCTGTTTTGAAATTTTATGCCGTGCCTAAACAGCTGCGCATCCGGCTGGATGCGCGCACTTTAAATCTGGAAGTCGATAACCGGTTCATCGTCGTTGCTGTAGGAGAGCGCCTGACGTTTGATCTCTTCCAGTGACAGGTTGGCGTTGCAGAGTTCCAGGAACTGCCAGACGTAGTTACGCTGCAGCTGACCGCGTTTGAGGCCGAGCCATACGGTGCTGGCATCAAACAGATGCGTGGCATCCAGGCGTTCCAGCTCTTCATTCTCTTCGGTTTCACACGCCTGATCGGCCAGGATCCCGACACCCAGACCGAGTTTTACGTAGGTTTTGACTACGTCTGAGTCCTGGGCGCTGAGCACGATATCCGGTTTCAGGCCCGCCGCCTGGAAAGCACGGTCAACCCGCGAACGTCCGGTAATGCCCTGTCGATACGTGATGAGAGGATAGCGGCTGAGCGTGCTCAGTGAGACCGGCTGGTTCTGTACCAGCTCATGTCCTTTCGGCACCAGCAAAGCGTGATGCCAGCTGAACCAGGGGAATGCCGCCAGACTGCTGTTATTCACCAGCATTTCACTGGCGATGCCGATATCCGCTTCACCCGCCAGCAGCATGGTGACGATTTCCTGTGGCGATCCCTGATTCAGCTCAAGACGAACGTTGGGATAAAGCTGACGGAACGCTTTAATCACTTTCGGCAGGCTGTAGCGCGCCTGAGTATGGGTGGTGGCGATAGTCAGGATGCCACTGGTTTCATTGGTAAAGACATCAGCCAGTCGTCTTACCTTTCCTGCTTCATCCAGAATGCGTTCGGCAATTGTCAGCAGTGCTTTGCCCGGTTCGGTCATGCCCAGCAGGCGCTTACCACGACGGATAAAGATCTCCACGCCCAGCTCGTCTTCCAGATCGCGAATATGGCGGCTCACACCCGACTGAGAGGTAAAGAGCGTATTAGCGACTTCCGTCAAATTAAACTCACAGCGGGCCGCCTCGCGGATGATTTTAAGCTGCTGGAAATTCACGATATTTACCTCCCTTTACATAATCTGATTCGTTGATGGTAAGAACAATTATTGATAACTGGAAATACTTAAAAATTTGGCTTTATGACTTTAGGGAATAAAGGGTGGGAGTGTTCGCTGCGCGAATGGGCTGAGGTGCACGCAGGTGCTGGGGAGTGTTCGCTGCGCGAATGGGCTGAGGTGCACGCAGGTGCTGGGGGGTGTTCGCTGCGCGAACGGGCTGGGGTGCACCTGGGTGCCTGGGGGTGTTCGCTGCGCGAACGGGCTGGGGTGCACCTGGGTGCCTGGGGGTGTTCGCTGCGCGAACCGGCGCTGAGAAGGTTTCGTTCGCCTGGCGGGTTGGGGAGTTTCAGTTACGCCTCTGCAGGCGACCAACAAGGGGGCGCCAGTCGCCGCGCCCCCTTGACCCCGGGCTCCGGCCTGCTTCACCGCCGCTTCGCGGTCCCTTCGCTTCTTCCGGATTTCTTACGGACCGGCGGGACGCGCCATCCCTGGCGCGAACCCGCCTCTTCGCGGCATCCCTGCCGCTCGTCCTGAAATCCCTCATCCGCTCAGCGGCTCTGACGGCCTCCTTCCCCGCTTTATCTCTTCTTTTTGTGTTGGTTACGTCATCGCTGTAAGTCTGAAGGATTATCTGCGGCTCTCCGCCTGGCAGGAAGAATGGCCTTCTACCCTCGCTGATATCTCTTATTTTTGTGTCGGGTACGTCATCGCTGTAAGTCTGAAGGATTATCTGCGGCTCTCTGCCTGGCAGGAAGAATGGCTCTTCACCCTATCAAATGTTGCCTCTTCTTTTTAATGCTGGTGCATTGCCGCTGATAGTTTTCAAAATTAGCTTTGGCTTTCAAACCACCAGACAACGCCATGTCCGATAAAAACCAGGATATTAAAGGCAGGGGTTTACCAGAGGCATCCGAAGCGCTGAGGAACAACCGGAGGCAAGGAGGAGCCGACAGGACGCCGGCGAAAGGACGGCTCGCGCCAGGGATGGCGCGTCCGGACGGTCCGCGAGCCGCAGGGCGTGACGAAGGCACCCCGCAACGCGGGGCGCGCAGGCTGCCGGACGCCGGGATTGTTAAGGGGCGGGCGTTCGCCCCTTGACGCGTCCGTCTGCACGGGCAAACTGAAACTCCCCAACGCCTGGCGGGCGTAACCCGCTCAGTGGGCAGGCACCGCGCAACGTAATTTTCTCAGTGTGAAGGTGCAGCAAAGCGAGACCCGCCCCCGCTGCTAAGCGTAATCAGCTCAATACCTGGCCCGCTGCTAAGCGAGATCGATTCCGAACCCGCCCGCTGCAAGCGCCCCTACCCCACTAACATCAACTCCCGCTCCTCAGTCAGCGGCCTGTTCAGCAGCGACAGCAGGATATTCTTCACCGCCTGTGCGGAAGGCGACAGCGGCAAACGGGCGGAAATGTTCAGCGACAGCGGCAGGCTCAACGATGGACTGTTGATGCGCGACATCCAGGCGTCCGTCGATCCCACCAGCGCACGGGCAGCGGATTCAGGTAATACCGTCACACCCATCCCACTGGAAATCGCTGCGGTCAGAGTAGAAATTGATTCGATCTCTCCGATGATGCGCGCGCTCAGGCGGCGCAGCGAAAATGCCTCATCAACCCGCTTGCGCACGGCGCTGTAGTCGCGTGGTAAAAACAGGCTCATCTGTGCCACATCGGCCAGATCGACGCTGACACCGGGATAATCAGTGGCGCCTACCAGGAAGAGATCCTCTTTCATCAGCGGCATACTGTTAATTCCGGCAGTGGGTGCGCGATCGTACAGCACCGCCATATCCAGCTGACCGCTCATCACCTTCTCGTTCAGCACGCTGCCACTGTTTTCATGCAGGTAGACCAGCACTTCCGGAAACTGATCGCGTACGGTTTGCAGCAGCGGCATGGTCAGCGAGGATGCCGCCGTGCCGGGTGCCAGTCCAATCGACACCTGACCGCTCAGCACCTGACCGGCGTTGATGACTGCGGTCTGGGCCTGCTCGCACTGGCGCAGAATAGTACGCGCATGGCCATAGAGAATCTTACCGGCTTCCGTTGGCGTAACGCCGCGCTTGGTGCGAATCAGTAATTGCTGATCCAGTTCATTCTCCAGTGTCGCGACCTGCTGACTGAGTGCAGGCTGTGCGATGTGCAGCACTTCTGCTGCCTGCGTCAGACTGCCGATATCGACGATTTTAACAAAGTACTTTAGTCGTCTTAAATTCATCTTGCCTCCGTCACTCACCCCGAATAGCGAAATGGGTCTGATCCAATCGCCCTGATAACAGAGATTTTGCAAGATGCAGGCCAGGTTTAAAGAGCAGCAGTCAGTGTCCAGCCAGATTTTTCCTAACGGCCCGGAAAATAAGCGTTTCTGATTACCTCTTAAGGGTTAATAAGGATCAGGAATGCGTAATCAGTGAGAGTAAGGATCCCGGGCGCACTGTGACAGTGCAGACGCTGCGAGTCAGACGTGCATAAAAGTGATGACAGACTGTACAGTTTTAGTGCAGTGGAAACGTATTGCACCTGATGAAGGCTTGCAGGGCCTGAAGCGTAGCGGTAAAGCGCAGGATAAAAATGTAAACGCTATCAGCAGGATTTCTTATCGCTGACGAAGGGAGGGAGGAAAGTAAACAGTGCCCTCTCCCGCATGCAGAAGAGGGCAACGCCTGCTGATTAACGTTTTTTGCGGTTACGGTGCATATCGATTGAGACCGCCGCCACGATGATGATCCCTTTGATGATGTCCTGAATGTAGGCATCGACACCAACGAAAGTGAATCCACTTTTAATCAGGCCGAGAATGACCGCGCCGATTAACGTGCCGGTGATACGGCCCACGCCGCCCATCAGGCTGCTGCCGCCGATCACAGCTGCGGCAATCGCATCCAGCTCGTATGACATCCCCATGCTTGACTGACCGCTGCTGACACGCGCCGCCAGGACCACACCCGCCAGGCCAGAGAGTGCACCAGCAATGGTGTAGACGATGATCAGATACTTATTAACGTTAATACCGGAGACTTTCGCCGAGGTCATGTTGCCGCCGATGGCGTAAACATATTTACCGTAGCGGGTATGTTTCAGGGCGATGTGGAACAGCAGCGCCACCACCAGGAAAATCACCACCGGCATTGCACCCTGTCCGATTGAGGTAAAACCGTCAGACAGGAAGCTGATTGGGTTACCCTGGGTGTAATACTGCGCCAGACCGCGTGCCGATACCATCATGCCCAGTGTGGCAATGAACGGTGGAATCCCGGTGCGGGTAATCAGTACGCCGTTGACGACGCCCGCCAGTAAACCGACGCCAATACCGGCCGCGATAGGGATCACCGCAGGCATATTCACCAGCGAGGGATACATCGGTGACAGACTGTCAGACGTCTGCGCCAGGCTCGCGGCAACCACCGCCGCCAGGGCAATCACCGACCCGGAGGAGAGATCGATACCGGTGGTAATGATGACCTGGGTCACGCCAACGGCGATAATCCCGATAATCGCCACCTGCAGGACAATCAGGATCAGACGGTTGGTGTTGAGCAGGAAAGACTGGTCACGCACGTACCAGCCAAACATTTCAAAAATTAACGCAATCCCCACCATCACCACGAAAATGCCGGTATCTTTCGGCAATTTATGACGCACGCTGGCGAAAAAAGAGGGTTGCTGCGGGGCTGCCGGGGTAGCAGTAGCTTTCATATTGCTCATAGTGGTCTCGCGCCTCACTCGGATGCCAACGACAGAATGGTTTCCTGATCGGCTTCTTCTTTATCGAGGATGCCGGTTATACGCCCGCCGTGCATCACCATCACCCGGTCGCTCATGCCAAGGATTTCCGGCAGTTCAGAGGAGACCATGATGATAGCCACGCCACGGTTGGCAAGTTCACTGATTAAGCGGTAAATCTCCGCTTTAGCGCCGACATCAATGCCGCGCGTCGGTTCGTCCAGAATCAGAATCTTCGGTTGCGCCAGCAGCCAGCGGGCAATCAGGACTTTCTGCTGATTACCGCCGCTGAGGTTGTTGATGATCTGATCCATGGTCGGTGTTTTGATATTCAGGCGACGGATCTGGTCCATGCAGTCCTGCGCCATCTTCACATGGCTGACAAACCCGCTTTTACCGCTGTACTCCGGCATGTTGACGATGCTCATGTTCTCCATCACCGACAGCACCAGAAACAGCCCGGACTTTTTGCGATCTTCGGTCAGAAACGCCATGCCCTTTTCAATCGCCGTGGAAGGTGAGTCGATCGTCACCGGCACGCCATCAATTAAGATCTCGCCGCTGTCGAAGCTCTCCATGCCGAACAGGCTCTCCATCACTTCGCTGCGACCGGCACCCACCAGTCCGGCGACGCCGAGAATTTCACCCCTGCGGACGTTGAAACTGACATCAGTAAAACGATCTTTGCAGGTGAGATTGCGAACCGTCAGGACATCTTCTCCGATGGCGCTGTTGAATTTCGGGAACAGCTGGGTCAGTTCACGTCCCACCATCTGCGTAATCAGCGACTGACGGGTATATTTCGCCGTCTCATCACTGGCAATCCAGGCGCCGTCGCGGAAAATACTGACTTCATCAGTGATGTTAAAAATTTCATCCATCTTGTGACTGATGTAGATGATTGCTTTGCCTTGCTCCCGCAGATCACGAATGATGGTAAACAGGTGCGCCACTTCAGTTTCGGTGAGCGCGGAGGTGGGCTCATCCATGATGACGATATCTGAATCCCAGGAGACCGCTTTGGCAATCTCGACCATCTGCTGTGACGCAATGCTCAGCTCGCCCACCATGCTCTCCGCTTTCAGGCGGATATTCAGCCGGTTGAGCAGCTCCTGCGTCTTCTGATTCAGCCGGGCGTGATCAACAAAACCAAACTTCATTGGCTCACGACCCAGCCAGATATTCTCAGCGACGGTCATATAGGGCACCAGATTGAGTTCCTGGTGAATCATCGAAATGCCGGAACGCAACGCGTCCATGGTGTCCTGAAACTGCACCGGCTCCCCTTTAATTTTGATGGTGCCCTTATCGGGACGGTACATCCCGATAAGGCACTTCATTAAAGTGGATTTGCCCGCGCCATTTTCGCCCATCAAGGCATGTACCGTTCCCGGACGCACCCGCAACGAGACGTTGTCGAGGGCTTTAACGCCGGGGAAGAACTTGCTGATGCCTTCGGCTTCAAGCGCAAACGCGTTCATACATCACCTCCGTACAGCTGGGTCGGGAACGATTATTTCAGGTTACGGTTGGTAAACTGTTCCATGTTTTCTTTGGTAATCAGCTGGTAAGGAATGTTGATGATTTTCTGGACTTTCTCACCTTTCACCAGTTTGATTGCCGTCTGCACCGCACCTTCACCCTGGCCCTGCGCATCCTGGAATACTGTGGCGACCATCTTGCCCTGCTTCAGCATCTGCAGCGCATCCGGTGTGCCATCGACACCCGCGATCAGGATTTTGTCCGGGTTTTTACCCAGCGCCTGCAGCGCACCAATCGCCATTTCATCGTTGTTCGAGGCGATGGCATTGATCTGATCACCGGCAGTCATCCAGTTACTGACCACATCCACCGCATCGTTACGGGTAAATTTGGCGGTCTGTTTCTGAACGATTTTGATGCCAGGGAATTTAGCTGCGACTTCTTCCACGCCTTTAGTACGGTCGCGGGTCGCTTCGTTTGCCAGGTCACCCATCAGGATGGCAACGTTGCCTTTGCCGTTCATCGCCTTCGCCAGCGCTTCCATCTGTAAGCGTCCGGCCAGTTCTGAGTCGGATCCGACATAAGCCATTTTTCCGGTCAGTTCAGCCCCAGGGCGGCGGTTTACGAAGATCAGCGGAATACCCGCTTTGCTCGCCTGATCCATAATCGGTTTCACCGCATTGGTATCGACCGGGTTAACGATCAGCGCATCAACACCCTGTCCGATAAAATTTTGTACCTGCTGCAGCTGCTGTGAAACGTCGCCTTTTGCATCCTCAACCTGCCCTTTGACGCCATCTTTCTGCATCTCTTTCTGCATTGAGGTACGCAGAATGGTCAGGAAGTTGTCATCAAACAGCGCCATAGAGACGCCCACTGAAATATCTTTTGCCATAACTGCGGCAGGTAACATGCAGGCTAACAGTGAGGCGACAATCGTTTTTTTAATGTTCATAGGGACCCTTCTTATTTGTTAACTTGCTCAGTGGCTGCGGACCACGAATGAAAAATATCTTTTACATTCACCCAGCCTGTCTGGCGTCTGTTTCGGAAAATTTGAGGTAAGACTTCAGGTTCTGGCTATTTTTGTGATCGACCACTCCTTTTCACAATCACTTGATCTGCAAACAGTTAGTTTCAAAATGCCGTTTCACTTCTGGCCGATGATGACGACCGTGATGATAAGCAGTTCATTTGTTCCATATGATCTCGTTTTGAAATTTTTATCATAAAAGCACTGAAACGCTTGTTTTAACATCGGCAAATAACAAAACTTTGACATGCATCTAACATCTAATGAGAAATGCCAGCAAAGTGAGATCCTGTTGGCAGTTTGAAAATCCATCAGAAGTGACTAAAAACCGCCAATCCGCTGCTTTTACGAGCATCTGAACGCAAATCAGTAAACAGGGCTTTGACAAGCAGGATCTACGCCGCTAATATTCGCCCCGTTCAAGCGATTCCTCTGTAGTTCAGTCGGTAGAACGGCGGACTGTTAATCCGTATGTCACTGGTTCGAGTCCAGTCAGAGGAGCCAGAATTAGAAAAGCCCGCTCAGGGAAACCTGAGCGGGCTTTTTGCTTTTGTGTTACAGGTCGGTGAATCACTGACAGGTTCAGATGTGAACCATCAAATAACGATGTGCTGTGGGCGCTACTCAGGCGGCCCTGTAGATAGCGTGTCTATCGACCCCCACTGATGTTAGCCAGGAAGCGGTTTAGCATTTGTGCTGTGCCTTTCCGCCATCCTTTTCCTTTGCTGCCTGCCAGAGAAAATAGCGCCAGTGCCTGGTTCTTTCTTTAGTGCAAAGGTTCTGCGAGCTTTCATGCAATCAGTTAAAAAGCCACGCAGGTAAAGACAAACGAAAGTGGGCTTCCCATCATAAAAGTATGATGTCCGACATTAATCACATCAAGTTGTAAGGTTTCCGGGTCGCCGGTAAATTCAGCTAACAGCTTCTCAAAGGTTGGATTATCTGTATTGTCAGTGGGAGAGATAATGATGCGGCTTATAGAGTAATGCGCTGTATTACTGCCCCTTACTTCCCCCCTATTCAGTATGAGGGTTCTTCCTAAATTTTTTTCCTCATTATTGATTAACACCCGTCCATTCAGTAAAAAATATCCGGTTCCGTCCTTGTATAGTCTGAGATCCTGGGCGACATTAAATTTAAGCGTCTGTCCCTCACCACCCAGATCGTATTGGGTAAAAGAGTAACATCTCAATGGCAATATTAAATTATTTTCAGACCCAAAAAATATAAAACCCAGAAGAATTGCCGTACAGACAGTTGAAATAGCTATCAGAACTCTCACGTTTGGAAACATCATATTAATTCTCGTTAATATGGAAGAAATTATTGCAACTGGTTACATTCCTCTCTTTTCCAAGCTTGCAATACGAAATTAATGTTCGGCCATCATCTTTTGGCGAAAAAGACGTATAGTTATCAAAATAGATTTTTTTATTTTTATCACAGACTAAATTATTTTCTGCTAAAAGAGCAGTTATTTTACTTTTTACTTCTTTCATCTTATTTTCATTGAGATCCTTAACAAAAACCACCTCGCATCCCTCTGCAAGAAAATCTGATTTCAGATAAATGTTGATATTATCCAATGAAGACGTATTGTTTTTAAAGACTAACACCGCAGTTGCAATAAAAACGGGTGAAATGATATACAGGCAAAGAACAATGACTTTCCATGAAAGAAAAGATCCAGGTTTATTTAATAATGCCTTAGGTAAATGAGCCGGTGGGGATGACTCTATTCCGTCAAAGGAGGGGGATTTAACGACAGAATGATTAGTATTTAACTTAATACCAATTTTAGGAATGGTAATGACAATTTCATCACATCCAAATGCGGATAATGCACGTCTCATTATACTCAGGTATTGCGTTAAATTTGCATTTGACCCTCTGAGGTTATGTTTATCCCAGACTTCAACAATCAAATATTCTCTTGTCAGAATATCGCCATTGGAATCAAGAATGAGTGCCAGTAATCGCGCCGAAGGCAGGTTAATCTGAACGGTATCTTTCGTCGGTATATGTCGGAGAGTACTGTCATCCGTATTAAACACTATTGAACCATTAATGGTATACAACACCTTCACATCCCCCCCCGATTAAATAAATTCAATCTCAGATTTATCTCACAACATAATACAGTTAAACCCTTTTTGCACGTAGCATTTTTAAACCAAGCGAATAAAAAGGACGGGAACGCGTTGATACCCAGTGACTCTGTTTCAGGGAAATCATTGTCCTGATGTCGGAACGCCGTTGCTAACGAAAGTATGAGTATGTTCGCACAGCTGAACCTTCCGCTGTCAGAAGGGAATTACGACGATTCAACCAGATTCACGGCAGGAGATGCTCTTTTAAACTCTCCTCCGGATGTCAGGTAGTGGGCAGCCTGCAACAATCGGCGACTGTTTAAGCTAAAAAAATAACAAAAATAGATCATTAAACTAAAAATACAGATAAATTCGAATTACATTCCGTTATTGGTTTTCCTGTATAACACTGTTTCCATCCTGAGGTAGCAAGCCCCGGCCAGTGTGGGGGTTAAGGTGGGTACGCATCTTGCTTCAGCTCGGTGATTATAGATGTACCTGAATCCGCGCCATCTATATGAATGTGAAAAGCAATGACCTGGTAATTTCTTCAACATGCTTTATGGGCATTATAAATAACCCGAAAACACACCAGAGGATTACTGAATATGAAACTTAAATTTAAACATTATTGCACGACTGCCCTTTCCACCTGTGGCTCATCGGGCTCGCTAACTACCTGTGCCGCTTTTTATCTGAATCTTTTCTCTTCTTAAAAATCTGGCCGTGTATTTTTAAAATGAATTTCTTTGTTAATTTTACGTTTACCTAAAAATTAACAAGGGTATTTTACGATTACGTTTATTCAGGAATAATTATCCTCTGATAGGGATGTGTTATGTATTTACTTTGTAATAAAAAAACTTACAGGGCAGCCGGGGCTGTACTGGCCGCCGCGATATTAATCAGTAATGGCGCTACTCCGGCTTTTGCGCAGGAGCTGAAGACGGTCACCAATACCAAAGTATTCGAGGTCAAACTTGGTGCCTCACGAGTGATATATAACCCGGACTCCAGCGGAGCGTCTTTATCCATCACCAATGCGCAGGCTTACCCCATACTGGTGCAGGGAAAGGTGCTTGCGGAAGATAAAAAAACACCTGCGCCTTTTATTGTCACCCCGCCAGTTTTCCGTCTGGATGCACAGCAGCAGAACCGCCTGCGAATTATTCGTACCGGCGGTCAAATGGCCGGTGACCGTGAAACGCTGCACTGGCTTTGCGTGACCGGTATTCCGCCTAAAGATAGTGATGTCTGGGCTCAGGATGAGAAAGGGACACCGTTAAAGCCCACAGCAGTCACGCTGAACCTGGAAGTCAGCGCAAACAGCTGTATTAAGCTGCTGGTGCGCCCGTCCGGCGTGAGAGGAACGATGATGGATGCCGTATCCGCGCTTAAGTGGCAACGCCAGGGCGATAAGCTGACGGTAACTAACCCTTCCGCATTTTATATGAATTTGTCCTCACTCAGCGTGGGGAAGATGAATATTCCGGATAGGGAATATGTCGCTCCGCACTCTTCCCGCAGCTTTATCCTGCCAAAAGGCGCTGCCGGTCAGGTGAAGTGGACGGTTATCACTGATGAAGGTGGAGAGAGCCGCACGTTTCAGTCGCCGTTGCACTAATAAGGCGCCTGGATAATGAAATATTTTCGGTTTTCTGTGGTGGCCATCGTGGTATCTGCCGGGCTGTTTTCAATGCCGGTGATGGCCCGGACCTGGGAATTTGATGCTTCACAGTTGGGTGGTGGTGTCAGTGATGCGGATATCGCTCTATTTAACCAGGGCGGGCAGCTTCCAGGAACCTATCTGGTTGACGTGTTGCTCAATGGTGAGCAGGTGGATTCCCGTGAAGTGGTTTTTGTTCAGCAGGAAGATTCCCGGGGCATGCCTGTTTTGCAGCCCTGCCTGAGCAGGAAGCAGCTTTTACGTTACGGCATAAAGACGGAAGACTATCCGGCATTGTCCGGCAAAGGCCTGGACGCAAACAAAGATTGTGCTGACATCCGCGTTATTCCGCATGCCAGAGCTGATTTTAATTTCGGGGCACAGCAGCTGGTGCTGAGCGTTCCGCAGATAGCATTGCGCCCTGAAGTAAAGGGCATTTCTCCCCGAGAGCTGTGGGATGAGGGAGTCCCGGCGATCCTGATGAATTACCGGACCGGTACCAGCCATGTGGAATCCCGGGTCGGGAGTAGAAATGTCAATGAATCGCAGTACCTGCAGCTGGAGCCCGGCGCTAACTGGGGACCATGGCGATTACGTAATTCGACGACGTGGCAGAAGAGCCGCGGACAGACCGGCCGCTGGCAGACTCCTTATACCTATCTTGATCGGGGCCTGTATGACATGCAAAGCAGGCTGACGCTGGGAGAGCGTTTCACGCCGTCGGAAATTTTTGACAGCGTACCTTTTCGCGGCGTGATGCTGGGTTCGGATGAAAATATGCTGCCCTTTTCGCAGCGGACTTTTTCACCCGTGGTGCGCGGTATTGCCCGCACTCAGGCCAGGGTAGAAGTGAAGCAGAATGGCTACACGGTTTACAACGCCACGGTAGCGCCCGGCCCGTTTGCCCTGAGTGACTTTGCCGCTGGCGGCTCGGGTGGGGATTTGCAGGTTACCGTATGGGAAGCCGACGGCACTACTCAGGAATTCAGCGTCCCTTATCAGACGCCGGCGATTGCGCTGCAGGAAGGCCACAGCGTGTACAACCTGATGGCCGGGCAGTATCGGGCATCAGATAACACGGTTGATTCGCCTCTGGTTGCACAGGCCACTGTTATGTATGGCCTGCCGTGGAGCCTGACCCTATACGGCGGTTTGCAGGGCGCGGAGCGCTATCAGGCGACGACTGCGGGGCTGGGTATGTTGCTCGGGTCGTGGGGCGCGGTATCTCTGGATGGGACTCACGGCCGTGGGCAGAAGAAAGAGCGTGAAAGTGAAACGGGGGGATACGGACGGCTGCGCTACAGCAAGCGCGTTGAGGTAACCAACACCTCGCTTGATCTGTCCCATACCCGCTATGACGCATCCGGTTTCAGCACGCTGTCTGAGGTAATGGACAGCTATCGGCAGGAAAACCCAGCCGGCAGTGACGCACAACGCCGGTCTGAGACAACCCTGACGCTCAGTCAGTCATTGGGCGGATTGGGGAGTCTCAGCCTGAGCGGTTCTCGCAACAGTTACGGCAACGGGCAAGGGAGTACAGAGTCGTTCAGTGCCGGCTATGGCGTCAGTATACGCGGCGTTTCCCTGTCGCTGAATGCGACGCAGAACCGTAACCGGAACAGCGGCAGTAAATGGCAGGATAACCGGCTGATTAACATGATGGTCAGTATTCCACTGGACCGCTGGCCTGGTGGGGCAACCCAGGCGACCTATCAGATGACGTCGCCTTCATCCGGCGGCAATACACAGCAGGTGGGGCTCAGTGGTCAGGCGTATGACCGCCAGTTGCAGTGGAATGTGAACCAGCGTCAACGTTCGGGGGCGGTGAGCGGAGACCGCAACGACAGCGACCTGAACCTTGGCTGGAGCGGGGGCTACGGCCAGCTGAATGGCCGTTACGGCTACAGTCCGTCTTACCGGCAGACAGGACTGGATGCGTCAGGCGGCATCGTGATTACCCGCAGTAATGTCACCGCAGGGCAGACGCTGAACGATACCGTGGCACTGGTGGAAGCGCCGGGTGCCTCCGGAGTGGCTGTTGGCGGCTGGCCGGGAGTGAAAACCGATTTTCGTGGCTACACCACACAGTCAGGCCTGCAGCCTTACCGGAAGAATATTGTCAGCCTGGACCCTGCTCGTCTTTCGGCTGATGCAGAAATAAAACAGACGGACGTGACGGTAGTGCCGACGCAGGGCGCGGTTATCCCGGCCACCTTTATCACGCATATTGGCCGGCGGGCGCTGGTGACACTGATACGTCCGGACGGTAAACCGGTTCCTTTTGGGGCACTGGTTACCCCGGAAAACCAGGCGTCATCAGGCAGTGGCATTACCGGTGAAGCCGGGCAGGTGTATCTGTCCGGACTGAACGGAAAAGGTGCCCTGATGGCGAGATGGGGAGAGAAGCAACAGTGCCGGGCTGATTACCGTCTGCCGGAAAAACCAGGGCCAGCAGGGCTGTATCTGTCAGAGGCAGTTTGTCGCTGAAAGCAGTTACCGGCTCCCGAAAAAACTGAACAGAAACATCACCCGGAGAAGGGGAATGATGAACAGAAAAAGATTGTATCTGATAGCGGCAGCGCTTTTGACAGTCATGGCCAGCAGCGCTCCGGCTGTCGCGACGGGTAGCCCGCAACTGGTGTTGCAGATGAACCATGGCCTGCAGGCGGGTGCTGTCAGAGACGGCACAAAGCTCGGCAGGGGCACGCTGGTCAGCTACGACATCCATACGGGCTTTCAGCTCCGGAGCGAGCAGGCTGTATCCGGCCAGCAGGGAGGACGTTATGTGCTGACAGGCCAGCAGAATCCGGCGCATCAGTTGCGGGTGCGTCTGGTGCCACAGCAACAGGTGGTAACGGAAATGGCGGACATGCAGGTGATAACCGTGCATACCGGCGAAGACAGAATGGTTTTTGACATTCTGGCGGATGGCGACCAGAGGGTGAAAGCGGATACCTACTCTTTAAACATCGCTGGTCAGGTGGTCACTCAGTAACGTGCAACAGCCGGGCGCTATATAGAGATTTCACGAATACCACGTCACTGACATTTTTGGTGACGGGGAGCCATCGGTGGCACATATGCCTCGATGGTCGGGTAGACGCACTGTCTACGACTTTTAGGGACGACTGCAGTCGTTAATTCAACACAACAAAGGATAGAGATATGAAATTTTTAAACATCAAAACCTCAGCGGCAGCAGCGATAATCATCGCGGGTATTTCATCCCACGCAGCAATCGCAGCGCTGTCCGAAGCCAGTACTACGTCGGCCGACATTACTTTTACTTCTCCGCTCACTGTTTCTAACGTTTTGACACCGGTGTCGGGTCTGTCGGACGGGACTCATAATAGTGGAAAAGTGCTGGCAAATGGTACCATCACTTCGACAGGCGGCGCCTCTCGTCATTACATAGCTTTCGGTATGCCCGGGTCATTAACAGGGTCTGGTAACGGCACACCCCAGTTCCCATTAAATATTAAAGGCAAAAACGACAGCAATAACGCCATTCTTGTATCAATACTCAGGCCTTCTGATACTCCTGGCTCTACTGGCTTTACTCGTTGCACAGAGTTAGGTTTGACATGTAACACCGACACCGATTACATTTTATACAGCACTGCCACCAACGGCGTATCAACTTACAATGTTACATTAAGCGGGACGCAGAACGTGAAACCTGATACCTATACCGTCCAGACCACCGCTTACGCGTATGGAGACTGACAGAAATAAAAACATCAGGCGAACACCCTGTAATGTTCAGGGATTTGACTGACTCTGTCGCATTGACGTTAATCAGAAGCATAGGCGGGGAATCCCGCCTATGCTTACAGCTTCAAATTTTCAATCTCAGGTAAGCCAGTTCAGAGAATAGCTTCATATTTCAACATTCATTAACAGTAATCGACACAAATCCTTCTGGTTACATTGTTCTGCCTGTTCGGCAGTAACAGAGATTTACGCAACAAAGAATGTTGTTATCATGTTCAAATCAAATAATGAGATCGCATTAAATTCCTTCTATGCGAGGGTTGTATTTTTTATGCCCGTAAGTACATGAAGGCGAAGGCTATATTAGCGAGTTACTGACAAAGGCGATCTCAGCCAGAAAAGCCAGAATTAATAAAGCCCGCTCAGTTTTCCCTGAGCGGGCTTTTTGCTTTTCAGCTCTCTTTATCTTTCTGGCAAATTATCCTTTCGCAAAGTTCGCCTGAATGCGCTGTTGCAGATAATCTTCGGCGGTGATGGCCGGATATTTCGCCTGCGGCCCCAGAATCTCCACATCTTTATTAGCCTGACAGAAAAAGGCCAGGCTGTAGCGCGCACCCTGGTATTCGCCGGGCAGTGGGCTTCTCACACGGTGGAAATTTGACGGCAGCTGATCGTCGCTCCAGCGCATCAGCATGTCGCCGATGTTGCAGGTGATCACCTCTTCGCGCGGCTCGATGCTGGTCCACTGCTGACTTTCGCGGTCTTTGCCAGGACATACCTGCAACCCGCCCTGACCGGGACGCTGGAACAGCAGCGTCAGACAGTCAAAATCTGTATGCGCACCCGCGCGCCACATCCCCTGCTCTGACTGCTCAGTGGCATAGTAGTGCAGCATGCGCAGCGTACTCTGGTAAGTTTGCAGGTCCGGATTATGTGCCTGCTCGAAAAAGTGCTCAGGAAAGCCCAGTTTCAGGGCAAAACAGGAAAGCAGTTTCATGCCCAGTTGCCAGCATTGCGATTCAAAATTCAGCATGGTCTCTTTGAAGGCCGGCAGTTCCTGTTCGGTCGGCCATAGCGGTGCCATCAGCGGACGGGTAATCTGGTAAGACTCTTTCTGGTCTGGCGTTCGGGTTGATGGACGCACCTGAGACTTATTCTCCCAGCCTGCGTTACGCGCCAGCGGATATTGCGCTTTTATCTCTTCGGGTAGTGAGAAGAAATCCTCTGTCATGCTGAACGCCTGACGGATATCGCCGAGTGCAATGCCGTGATTGCTGACCTGGAAGAAGCCAATTTCTACGGCTGCGCTCCAGAGTTCGTCGGCGATCTCACTTTTACGGTTTTCGAAATCTGATAAATCGATACAACGCACTTCACGGGCAAAAGTTTCTTCACCCATCGCGCCCATTCCTGCTTCTTTTTCCAGTTCCTGTAATGCATATGCTGTTTGATTTGATTGCGTCATTGTTCTTATCCTTCTTAATCAATAGGGTTAGCGCGCAGCGCGCTGTTGTAAAGTACGGACGGCAGACATTGCCTCATGGCGCATGGCCTCCAAATCGAGTCCGGGGATGACATCGTTTTCGACGATCACCCGGCCATTTATCATCAGTGCCTTAAGCGAAGCGCGTCCGGCACAGGCCACCGGACCAATGGCCATGTCGTGCAGGCCGAAGTAGCGCGGGTCATCCAGCCGATAAATGGCGATATCCGCCAGCCTGCCCACCTGCACGGTGCCGCTTTGTTGCAGGCCAAGGATCTGCGCCCCGCCTGCGCTGCCCCACCGCACCACGTCTTCAACAGATGCTGCGTCGCCGCCGCCTTCAAACGTGCCGCCGTCATAACGCGGTGTCGCCAGCATGCCTTTTCGGGCGCGCTGCAAAAGCCAGGCCGCATGCGCTTCACTTTGCATATCGGCGGCTTCGTTCGATGCCGCACCGTCTACGCCTAATGAAACAGGCACACCGGCCTGTTCCAGCGCCAGCAAATCAGCGATGCCGCTGCCCAGACGCCCGTTGCTTTGCGGGCAGTGTGCAATGCCAGAGCGGGTCTGACCCAGCATCGAGATTTCCTGCGGCAGCAGTTTTACCAGGTGCGCAAACCAGACGTCCTCACCCAGCCAGTCGTGTTCCGCACAAAACTGCACCGGCGTCATGTCGAATCTGGCACGCGCCGCATCAAGATAATCCACGGTTTCCGACAAGTGGCTGTGCAGCCGAATCCCCAGACTGCGGGCCAGTTTCGCCATTTCGCGCAACTCCGCACCGGGTGCAGAATGCAGCAAGGTTGTAGGTGCCATCACCACACGGCGCAGTGACGTTGGTTTCGGATCGTGATAACGACCCACCAGCCGTTCAATATCCGCCATGTAATCCCCGAAGTTTTCCGGGCGCAGCGCCTGCGGCAAATCTTTCTCGATCGCGCGCCCCTGCGTTGCGCCACCCCGACATAGCACAATGCGCATTCCCAGCGCCTCACCTTCACTGAACAGGATTTCCGAGGTATCGAACGGCATATCTGGCCAGTAAAGGTAGTTATGGTCCGCCACCGTCGCGCACCCGGAACGCAGCAGTTCAGTCAGGCCGATACGCACCGCAAGACGAAAGGTGGATTCATCGAAGGTGGCACGAAAACGATAAGGCGTGGCACTCAGCCATGCGGTCAGGCTTTGGTTCAGCCCCTGCGGTTCCCCTTTTAACAATGACTGAAACAGGTGATGGTGCGTATTCACCCAGGCGGGATAAACCACGCAATCGCGGGCGTCGATCAGCTGCTCGTCGGGCATTGCCGTCAGGGAACCTATCGCCTCGATCACCCCATGACGCACGCGAATATCCGGCCCGGCGTGACGCGCTGCCTCTCCCGGCAAGCCGGTGAGGATTGCGTGCGCATTTTTAATCAGTAAAACGTCAGATGACATTGCAACACTCCTCAGGGCTTAACCTGCATCTGGTCGACAATTTCAGTGGTATACGCCTGCTTCCAGTCGGTATTCGCATTCAGCAGTCTGGCGTTCACCATGAAATCACGGGTTTTCTGCCAGCGGGCTTCCGTCATGGTGCCCCACCCCTTTGTTGCCGCATCACCGCCGTCAATCAGATGGTGCGCTTTGATTTGCTGAACGCCCCAGGCCAGCAGGTCGTCCGTCATCTTCGGGTTATCCTTTTTGATCAGCGCGTTGCCCGCCGCCGGATTTTGCAGATAGCTTACCCATCCTTCCATCGACGCCTTTACAAACTTAGCCATCGCCTCTTTACGGCCGCTGATCAGTTCAGGACGGGTGATCAGAATGCCGCCGTAAGGGGGATAGCCGTGCTCTGAGAAGAGGAAGAAATTCGATTTCACACCCGCCTTTTGTGCCTGAAAAACTTCAGAACTGACATAGGCTTGCTGCGCGACATTTTCGTCAGCCACAAAGGGCTGGATATTGAAGGTGTAAGGACGAACCTGTGAATCGCTAAGCTGATAGCGTGCTTTCAGCCATGGCCACCAGGTCGATTGCCCGGAGCTGGAGACTAAAATGGTTTTGTCTTTCAAACCGTCCAGGGAAGTGACTGAAGTATGTGTCAGCAGCCCCTGAGGATCAAACTGGAAAGGGGCGGCGATGGCTTTGGCCTGAAAACCGCGCTGTACGGATTCGAGTAGCTGGAGATCATAACCGATGATCACGTCCGATCGCTTTGCCAGCAGCAACTGCATGCCGTTGACCTGCGGGCCGCCAGACTGAATGCTGACATCCAGCCCGTAACGCTTGTAAATGCCTGTGGCCTGCGCCTGATAATAGCCGCCCTGCTCCGCCTGCGCGTACCAGGATGTCAGTAGCGCTATTTTCTCATCGGCGTGTGCCGACAGTGAAAATGCGGCAGGGATCAGCGCGCTCAGCACGCAGCAAGACAGGGGAATGCGGGAAACTGACTTCATTGCTCCTCTCCTAATCATCACCGGAGGGGGCATTGAGCGAATGCGGCTCAGCTCCCCTGACCGGCTCAAAATGAACCGCGAAATGGTTGCTGAGCAATGTCCCGCGCAGTTGCCCGCACTGACCGCTTCTACTCACTGTGGGTTATACAAGAAAGGTGCCAACTCCACGAATGCGCTTTCTCTGCGCTTTAACAGGGGATTGATCGGCGCTGGCTCTGCAACCTTTGATTCATTACAAAGCAGCCAGCACCAGAACAGTGCAAATCAATCCCGATCACCTCGCGGCATCTGGATCTCGCTGAACAACATCTCCAACTGTTTGAGCATCATCGAGGCGGCCAGCGAAAGCTGTCTTGTCGGGGCGACGCACAACGAAAGGGTGAACGTTTTTAATTGCGGATCGGTCAGCGGAATAAATTGCAGTTCATCGCTTTCCACCTCATCAATGATGTCGAGCCAGCAGAGAATACCGATGCCCATTTTCTCTTTAATCAGCGAGCGGATCATGTGGATGTTATTGGATACCGCGACTTCGTTAATCATGTCGCCGTTGATATTCATCAGCGCCTGGACGGGTTCGGCCAGCATCAGCGGCGCAGCCGGCAGGATAAACGGATATTCCATGCACTGGCTAAAACGCACGTGGCTTCTGTCGCCGAGCGGGTGCCCTTTCGGCACCACAATCCCCAGCTCGATTTCTGCAAAAGCGCGTACCTGCAACTCTCGTGAACTTTGCGGATTAAGCATCAGACCAAAGTCAGCATCGCCAGATATCAGCGCCTGCTGAATGTCCACATTGTTCATGGTGGTCAGCGTGAAAGAGATATTCGGATAATCAGCATGCACCTTCCTGAGCATCGCCGAGAAAAACTGCCGGTTGATGGCGTCAATGGTGGCAATTCGCACGTGTCCGCGCCGCAGACCGCGCAGGTCATCGAGTTGCTCGCAGACGCGGGTGAAATCCTTTTTCCAGTTGTTGGCGGCGTGCAATAGCAGCTCGCCGGCTGCCGTTAGCCGCAATCCGGTCGGGTGCCGTTCAAACAGCGGCATTGCCAGTTCTTTTTCCACCCGCAGGATCTGCCGGTCAATCGACGATGCGGCGACATGTAAGGTTTCTGACGCCTTACGAAACGAGCCCTGGCGGGCAACCTCAGTGAAGTACAGCAGAAACCGTGAGAATGCGAACATGATTGAGTGCTCTCTTTTTTGCAACGGGTTGTGCGAATCAAAGCGCTGGACGCAACAGCTTTACAACAATAACGTAGCTTTCATT
The DNA here is from genome assembly GCF_041982285.1 of Pantoea sp. ANP04. Classification (NCBI taxonomy): domain Bacteria; kingdom Pseudomonadati; phylum Pseudomonadota; class Gammaproteobacteria; order Enterobacterales; family Erwiniaceae; genus Pantoea; species Pantoea sp. ANP04. Next base: position 161,701 of record NZ_JAUTYS010000001.1, read on the forward strand.
GCAATGGGAACAATCGTTTCATCGACATTACATCCCGCCGCGGGCTATTCCAGGCCGGATGGCAGCAGGTTATGCGGTGAACAGGTTACCCTGGTTTATGAATGACTCATCAAAATGAATACGGTAAATGACGATGAATGATGCCGGATTAATTCCTGTCACGATCAAGGCGATCGGCGAAAATGGTAAAGGAAATATTTCACTGCAACTTATTGCGCAGGACGGTGGATTATTACCGCCCTGGTTACCCGGTGCGCACATTGACCTTTTCATTCCTGAAATTGGCCCGCGCCAGTATTCTCTCTGCAACGAAAATCACAGCGGGGAATATTATGAAATCTGCGTAAAACTGGCAGACAACGCGACCGGCGGGTCGCACTTTATTCATCATCATTTCAGTGCTAACGACACACTCAATATCTCGATGCCACGTAACCATTTCCCTCTGCCAGCCGCCGGGCGCTATCTGTTATTTGCCGGAGGAATTGGCATTACGCCACTGCTGGCGATGGCGGAACAGATTTCTCGGCAAGGCATTGAATTTGAACTGCACTACTACATTTCGGGCCTGGATAAAGCGGCGTATATACCGCGTCTCACAGCACCTTCACTGGCAAGAAATCTCTTTTTACATGACAGCAGCGCAAACGATTCCCTGCGGCACACGACGCCGCTGAGCCTGTGTCAGCCGGATGCCAATACGCAGGTGATGGCCTGTGGCCCGGATGGGTTTATTAAGCGCCTTGAAGAGATTATGTACACGCACCACTGGCATAAGAATCAATTATCTTTTGAGCGATTCAGCAATAACACTATAAACAAAAATAACGCCAACTCTGAATTTCACATTGAGCTGAAATCCAGCGGAAAACGTTATTTAGTTGGTTCAGACCAAAGCATTGCAGAAGTCTTATTGAGTGCCAGAGTCGATATTATGCTGTCGTGCGAACAGGGTATTTGCGGCTCATGCATTACGGATGTCATCGACGGTATTCCCGATCACCGCGACTGCGTGCTGACAGAAGAAGAGAAAGCGGAGAACACGCAGATTACGCTGTGCTGTTCGCGCGCTAAGAGTCCTGTTCTGGTCCTGGACCTGTAATGCCAACGCGGAGCCTCAATATGAACTTTCCTTCTTTTGCCTCACCGTTAAACGGCATTGCCAACGTGCGCCTTCCCGCCTGGCTGCTTCCTGCCGGGTGGCCTGAGGAGGCAGGTGAACCGGTGACGGCAGATCTGCGCGTTGAGGCAGGCAAAATAACTTCCATGACGCCTTTTCAGCCCGACCAGAATGATTTGTGGGACGCACAGGGCATGCTGGCGCTGCCAGGTCTGCTCGAACCTCATGCGCATCTTGATAAAACCTTCACCATTGGTCGCAGCCGTCCCCTAAAACCCGGTCTGCTGGCCGCGATTGAAACCCTGCATGAGGATCGCCGGCACTGGACCACGGCAGATCTTCATCAGCGTGCCCGACAGGGAATGGCATGGGCCGCCGCCAACGGCGTAACCCGCCTGCGCACCCATATTGACTGGTTCGATGCCACGCCGCCGCTGGCCTGGACGGCACTGGCCACTATCACACAACCCGGCGTCATGCTGGAACGGGTGGCGCTGGTCCCGCTGACTCTTTTTGCCGACAGCGAGGCCGCTGACCGCATCGCCGCTGCGGTGGCGCAAAGCGGGAACCACTGCCTGCTGGGTGGATTTATCCACTCATCCAACTGGGATCCGGCCGCCATGACCAACCTGATGCGCAGTGCCTCGCGCTGGCAACTGAATCTGGATTTGCATATCGATGAAGAGCTCTCGCCGGTGGCACACGGCCTGAGCTGGCTGGCGCATTACCTGTCAGAAAATAGATTCAGCGGCCATATCTGTTGCAGCCACGGCTGCGCGCTGGCCTCCGGCAGTGAACATCAGGCAGTGGAGGTCCTGCGTTTGCTGGCGGAGCAGCGCGTCACGCTGATTGCACTGCCGATGACCAACCTGCTGTTGCAGGATGCCGTCACCGGCCGCACGCCACGACAGCGCGGCATAACGCTGCTGAAAGAGGCGCAGGCGGCAGGCGTTCCGGTGCTGCTCGGTTGCGATAACGTGCAGGACGCTTTTTGTCCGGCCGGCAGCTACGACCCGCTGGATACGCTGGCCTGTGCCCTGTTCGCACTGCAGCTGGATAACGTTTTTGACTGGCAGTCGCGACTGATCTGCGATGTCACCGCGCTGAGCGGTGATGCACCGCCCGGCCTGCCACTCGCACCTGGCAGCGATGCCACGCTGATTCTCTTTCCAGGCAGCGACAGCCTGACCTGGCCTTTAAACAGCGCAGCCCGGCTGGTTTTCCACCATGGCAGGCTTGCCCACCAACGTACCTGGAATCCGGAGTTATCCCATGAGTCTTGAAGCGGGTGCGGGTAAACCGCTCGCCAACTATGCCGCGTGGCGCCGCGCGGGCGATTTTGTTTTTCTCTCGGGCGTGATTCCGGTTAATCCGCAGAGCGGGACCATCGTGCGCGGCTTTCAGGATATCCCCGCCGAAGCACGCCTGCTGTTGGGTGAAACCGGCGAATTCTCGACTGATATCAAACAGGGGCCGATCCTCGCCCAGAGCTGGTATGTGCTCGAAAGTATCCGCCACATCATTGAAGACGCCGGCGGGCAGATGAGTGATGTGATCAAGCTGGTGCAGTACTTTCGCAATCTTGATCATTTCCCCTATTACAGCCGGGTCAGAAAGCTTTTTTATCCCGGTCAACCGCCGGTTTCTACCGTGGTTCAGGTCAGCGAAATGCTGCCCTGCGCCGACGTGCTGATTGAAGTGGAAGCCACCGCCTGGTTACCCCAGTCCCGCTAACCCTGACAAGTCCGAACACGAGGCAGAGCATGATTAACGGCTATATTCCCGCAGAACGTTTTCTCCCTTTTCTGAGCTGGACAGCTATCGCTGCTCTGCCCGACAAGGCTAACACCGTGATTGTCTTACCGACCGGCGCCATCGAACAGCATGGCCCGCATCTGCCGTGTTCGGTGGACAGCGTGATTTCCTCCGGCGTCGCGGGTCACGCACTGGCGCGGCTTCCGGAAGAGATTCCGGCCTTCGCGATTCCGCCCATTACTTACGGCAAGTCGGACGAGCATCTGAACTTCCCCGGCACGCTGACCCTGACCGGCGACACGCTGTTGCAGACGGTGCTGGAAATTGCCGAATCGCTCTACCGCGCCGGGTTCCGCAAACTGCTGATGATCAATGGGCACGGCGGACAGCCGCAGGTGCTGCAAATGGCCTCGCGGGAAATGCGCCTGCGTCACGGGGACATGATCATGATCCCGCACGACGTGTTCCGCGTGCCTAACGTGGAAAATCAGTTCCTGAGTGCGCAGGAGCAGAAAATGGCGATGCATGCCGGTCACAGCGAAACGGCAGTGATGCTGGCTCTGGCACCGGAATGCGTTCACATGGAGCACGCGGTCGCCAATTATCCGCCGGCGTTTCCCTGTCCGACGCTGTCATCTGGCCGCCCTGTCGCCGCCTGGGCTTCTTATGATTTTGGTCCGAGCGGCGTAATCGGCGATCCGATTGGCGCAACCGCCGAACAGGGGCACGCGATCCTCGATTCGCTGGCGGCAAGCTGGGCGCAGGCGATCACGGAGATCCACCTGATGGAATGGACAGTCCGCAGCGAACCCACCTGGGGTAAACACCACTGGAACGGCTTTGTGCAAACCCGCTTCACTCCTCCTTCGTCTTCTCTGGCCTCTGAATAAAGGAATTCTCAAGATGAAACTACGGCGTTCACCCACTTACACCCTGCTGGCTCTGCTGCTGGGCGGCGTTTCGGCCAGTTCAATGGCGGAAGAGAAATTCACGTTCCTGACCAACTGGTACGCGCAGGCGGAGCATGGCGGATTTTACGAGGCGCAGGCTAAAGGGTTGTACAAAACCGCCGGTCTGGATGTCAGCATTAAAATGGGCGGCCCGCAGGTTAACGTGATGCAACTGATGGCCGCTGGTCAGGCGGACTGTACGCTCGGCGACAATGGCCAGGCGCTGGAAACCTGGCAGGCTGGCGTGCATGCGGTGACCGTGGCGACGGTGTTCCAGCATTCGCCGACGGTGTTTATCAGCCACGATAAAGTCGGGGCCGGCGAGCAACTGAAAGACAAAACCTTTTTGCTGGCGACCGAGGCGTATACCTCATTCTGGCCCTGGGCGAAAAGTGAACTGGGGCTGGGTAACGCCAAAGTCCGGCCCTACACCTTCAGCGTGCAGCCGTTTCTTGCGGACAATAATCTGGTACAGCAGGGTTATGTGACTTCCGAGCCGTTCTCAATCGAGAAAGGTGGCAAACCGTTCTATGTCTACATGCTTAGCGACTGGGGATATCCGCCTTACGGCAACTCCATTATCTGCATGGCCGACACTGTCAAAAAACGCCCGGCAGCCGTGGCGGCGTTCGTGAAAGCCTCCATGCAGGGCTGGAAGGAATATCTGCAGGACCCCGCCGCGGGCAACGCGCTCATTACCCAGGCTAACCCGCGTATGGGCGCCGACCAGATTGCCTTTGGCATTGCGCAGATGAAGAAGTATGCGCTGGTGACGGGTGGCGACGCGCAAACCGGCGGTATCGGCATCATCACTGAACCTCGTCTGAAAAAGACCTGGGAGATGCTGGTCAAAAATAAACTCATCGATGCGGATAAAGTGCCGTTTGCGCAGACCTATACCCTCGACATGATTAAAGACGCGAAGGTTATGCCATGAATTCAGCCCCGAAACTCACCGTGATGAGCGATGTCCGCTCAGTTATTTCTCCAACCGTTCCGGCTATCGAGGTGTTGTCGGCGGAGAAAATTTACAGCAACGGCACCCGCGCGCTTCTGCCGGTCAATCTGACCATTAATCAGGGCGAATTTGTCACGCTGCTCGGCCCGTCGGGCTGCGGCAAAAGTACGCTGTTAAAAATGGTTGCCGGTCTGGTGGAACCCAGCGACGGCAAGCTGATGCTGTGGCGCCGCGAAAGTCGTGAAAAAGCGCAGGTTCCGCTCTCTTTCGTGTTTCAGGAAGCCACGCTGATGCCGTGGAGTAATGTGCAGAACAACGTGCGCTTGCCGCTGGATCTGGCAGGCGTACCCCGCGCTGAAGCCAATACCCGCGTCAGTGAAGCGCTGGAACTGGTGGGGCTTGGCAAATTTGCCAACGTCCTGCCTCGCGAACTGTCAGGCGGCATGCAGATGCGCGTGTCGATTGCCCGCGGCCTGGTCACGCGCCCGAAGCTGCTGCTGATGGATGAACCTTTCGGCGCGCTCGACGAAATCACCCGCAACAAACTCGACAGCGACCTTCTGCGCCTGTGGCGGGAACAGGGACTGACGGTCGTGTTCGTCACTCACTCGATCCACGAAGCGGTGTTCCTGTCGCAGCGGGTGATCATGATGGCCGCGCGTCCGGGGCGCGTGGTGGAAGATATCGCCATCAACGAACCTTTTCCGCGCAGCGAAGATTTCCGCGTCAGTCCGGCATTTTCACGCTATGCGAAGCAGTTGCAGGACAGCCTGCTGCAAGCCAGCCAATCGGGTATGGAGTAACGGTATGAAAACGCAAAATGCTTCTCCGTGGATCAACAACCCCACGTTTCGCAAAGTGCTCTATCCGGCGGTAGTCGCCGTGGTGGTCATTTTGCTATGGCAAGGCTGGGTGAGCTATTTCAACATCCCTCAGTTTCTGGTGCCGTCACCGGTGGTGATGCTGCAAAGCCTGTGGACACATTGCGGTTCGCTGATGACGTCGCTGCTGTTCACCCTGAAAATCACCCTGATTTCATTTTTACTGTCGATTGTCATCGGTGCAGTCGTGGCGTTCGTACTGGTACAGAACCGCTTTATTGAAACCGCGCTGTTTCCCTACATCGTGTTCCTGCAGGTGACGCCGATCGTCGCCATCGCGCCGTTGATCATCATCTGGGTCAAAGACACCACATTGTCGCTGGTGGTGTGTTCAACGCTGATGGCGGTGTTCCCGATTATTTCCAATACCACACAGGGGCTTCGCAGCGTATCGCCGGGGCTGCTGAGCTATTTTCAGCTGAATCACGCCAGCCGTCTGCAAATCCTCATTCGCCTGCGCATTCCCTCCGCTCTGCCCTATTTCTTCGGCGCACTGCGCATTTCCAGCGGTCTGTCACTGATTGGTGCGGTGGTGGCTGAGTTTGTGGCCGGCACCGGCGGCAATAATACCGGCCTGGCCTACCAGATATTGCAGGCGGGCTATCAGTTGGATATCCCGCTGATGTTTGCCGCTCTGCTGCTTATTTCACTCACCGGCATTGCACTCTTTGGCGCGATGTCCTGGATTTCCCGACGCGTGCTGAGTGCCTGGCATGAAAGCGAAGCCGTGCAATCTCATTAACCTCATTCATCTTTAGGCAGGAAGATTATGGACAGTGAACAACGTCAACAGGCGCTCGCCCTGATTCTGCAGGCGCTGCCTGATCTGGACTGGACTTTACAGGCGCCGAAGGTCAAACGCCTTTCCCGTGATTTTCACTGGTTCAGCCCGGTGCTTAAGCGGCAACTGGAAGACAAACAGGCCGATGCCGTGGTCAGGCCGCGCAGCGAAGAAGAGCTGAGATTACTGGTGAAAGCCTGTGTTCAGCATCAGTTGCCGCTGATCCTGCGCGGCGGCGCGACCGGCAACTACGGCCAGCTGGTGCCACTGGAGGGCGGCATTCTGGTCGATATGACCGGATTCAATCAGGTATGTGAACTGGGCAACGGCGTGGTACGGGCGCAGGCTGGGATCCGGCTGGCGGAGATTGAAACCCTGACCCGGCCAACAGGATGGGAACTGCGCTGCATGCCTTCCACCTACCGGCTCGCCAGTCTGGGCGGCCTTTACGGCGGCGGATTTGGCGGTATCGGCTCCATTAACTACGGCCCACTCGGCGCGCCCGGCAATGTGCTCAGCGTAAAAGTCATGACGATGGAAGCCGAACCACGCATTCTGCAGGTGCCCGCGCCACAGGCATTGCTGCTGCATCATGCCTATGGCAGCAACGGTATTGTGCTTGAGGTGGCGCTGGCACTGGCACCGGTCCATCAGTGGATTGAGAGGCTGGACGTGTTTGATGATTTCACCGACGCGCTGGATTATGCCAATGCCTTTGCCCGTTCGCCGGGGCTGGCAAAACGCCAGCTCGCGCTGTTCGCCGCGCCAATCCCCTCTTATTTCAGTCACCTGAACGGACGCTATCAGGCCAGCCAGCATGCGGTAATCAGTGTGATCGCGCAGGAAAGCGAAGGATTTTGCGCGCATCTGCTGGAAAAATACCGCGGTCAGAGCGCCCTGCGCCAGCCGGCCGACGAAGCGCGTGAGGCTAACGCGTCGCTGATGGAGTATTGCTGGAACCACACCACGCTGCACGCACTTAAAGTTGACAGCTCTCTGACATATTTACAGACAGCGTTTAATCACACCTGTTATCGTCAGCAGATTATCGATATGGCAGCGTTGTTCGGTGATGAGGTTATTTCGCATATTGAATTCCTGCGTGACAATGATGGCAACATTACCGCAAGCGGTTTGCAACTTGTGCGTTATTCAACTGAAGAAAGACTGAATGAAATAATGACAACCTTCCGTGACAATGACGTAAAAATAAATAACCCACATGTTTATCATATTGAGGATGGTAAACAGGGAGAAATTAAACCTGACGTCGTTTCTGTTAAGAAGTGTCTTGATCCTGAAGGATTACTTAACCCCGGCAAGCTCAAAGGCTGGGCGGAACGCGACAATCTGATATTAGATAAAGACCCTCTGTTATTAATCATTAAATAATAATAATCCTCCCCACTTCTGGTGACAGAAACAGAGGCGGGGCGGCGATTGCCTGTGTGTGCCCTTAAATAAAAGTTACCGGCAGTTGTTCTGCCAGGCAACTCTATTACTTTTTGACAGGATGGCACTAATGAGAAATAACGCTATTCAGCGTTACGCTGAAGTTGAGCGCTATTGGTGTCGGATTTTCAATTCGCTTTTTATTCCATGGAATAACTAGCGTACAAAATACTGAAAATTTTATTTCTGTATGCCTGAGCCGATTAGGGATGGAACTAAAGAATGGAGGGGGAATGTAGGATAACGTTCAGACCATACTGAATTTTTAGTGAGATCACTAATTTTATTAGTCGATAACTGAATACGGTCTGAGATAAAAATCAGCGTAATTTTTCGGTGACACCTGACTAACCTTAATGTGATTTAAATTTTAAACAAACTAATCACTGTCACATCAATCTGAAGGCATGAATAATATCTGTAAGAATGTTTAGCAGAGTGGTTTGGAAAGGGGAATCTGCGTAAATACGGAGTCATTCAGGATGAAGATGATCGCCTGACAGATAATGAAGATTCTCGACGGACGTGGGTGTTCATTCTTTGTTCCAGCGAGACAACCCCACCATATTAAGAGACGCTGGCGGGTTAACGCCTGGCACAGCTTCCTGTGATAATGCTGTGCCCGATAGCGTCAGGGCGTCGGCCGACTGTTTTCTGAAGAACTGCGGAGAATCAGGATTATTTTTTACGCCAGAAAAGAAAGGCAGCCAACGCTGTGAGCACGCCAATCAACGGCATTGTTCCCGCGCCGGCCAGAAAGTTATGCCGATCAATGGCATTCTCTTTTCTGATATCTGCAAAGCGCGCAGCGGCCTGCTTTTCATCAGGAGCACGCACTTCTTCAGCCTCTTTTATAAACCCCTGAGCAAGCAACTCGCTGGCGCGGTTCATGTCTGACCTTGCCAGGGCAATGGTCTGTTTTCCCTGCGTGTAGAAACAGTAATCTGGCATCAGTTGTGCTCACTATTGAGAGTGGGATTTCTATTTTATAGGATAGAGCGCGTGGTAAATAGCATTGCTCATGAATAAAACTGTTTATATCTGACTGCTTAATCAAAACATTAGCAAAATCCTGCACTTTCCCTTTGCAAACCGTTATCGCTTTTGATCCATACTTTCATAAAATAATTTTGATCAGGATCAAATAAATACAATTCAACTCCATATAATTATAAATTTTTATTTTATTAATCAGAAGCTTGCAATCATGCCTGAAATTATTAGAAGGCAAATAATTTCAAAGTTAACAATAAAAAGCCAACTCATTAGCCCCTCATGCAATTATAAATAAAATTAAAGGTTATTTTCACCCTGACGATATAAAGATCATCTTTGGCATTATTTAACTTTTTTTTCTTTTCTTCTGCTTCTGAACCTCATTAAAGGTGAACCTCATGGGTCTTTCTCAACGTATCTCTGATATTAAAATCGGAAAAAAACTGGGTGCCGGCTTTATCGTCCTTATCGCTGCCTCCCTTGCCATTACCTTTATGGCTTTTGACTGTTTTCGCAGTATCAAAGACAACTCTGCCCGGCGCTCAATTACCGTGGAAATGGTTAACACCTTAGGCAAAGCACGTCTTAACCGTACCCTCTACCAGTACACCAAAGATCCCAAATTTGCGTCACAGAACGTTCAGGCCCTGAAGGATCTAGAAGCGCTTTATAAACGGCTGGATGGATTCAAATGGGATGAGATTGGTCAGCAGAAAGTCACCCTGATGGGACAGCTGCTCAACGACTATAAGAACCAGCGTGAGAAATTCGTGGCATCCGCGGAAACGACCTCCGCCGCTCTCAATGCGATTAAACCCGGTGCCCTGATCGGTTTTGCACATCAGTTTGAATCGCTCGATATGGCTCAGTCACCGGATGCGGCCCTTCCCGTCATGCATCTGGCTGCCGCGCTGTTTGATGCCGCCAATGTTGAAAAAGCGTTTCTGGATAAACCCACAGAGGCCAGCAGAGATGCGGTGCTGGAAGAATACACTGCGATTAATACGCTGAGTGAGCAGCTGGACATTTTTGCTCAGCCCACCATTAGTGATGGCACGCGAAACTTACTTAACACGCTTGCGCAGCAGCGCCAGGCTTTAACGCGCTATATCGATGCTTCAGAGAAAGAAAAAGGCGAATCTGCGAGCCTGACTGCTGCTGCTGAACGGCTCAATGCGGCAGTCTCTGACACCTTTGCGTTCCAGTCTCAGCTTTCTGCAGAGTTCATTAAACAGGCGGAGTGGCGTATTGCGTTTGCCGCGCTGATTTGTGCCATTCTGAGCCTGCTGATTGCCTGGCGGATCACCCGCAGCATTACGCAGCCCCTGAAAGAGACACTGAATGCCGCGCAGCGTATCGCCAGCGGTGATTTAACAACCTCGCTGAAAACCACGCGTGGCGATGAGTTGGGTCAGTTGATGCAGGCGGTAGATGCAATGAACATCAGCCTGCAGAACATCATCACCAACGTGCGCGATGGCGTCAGCAGCGTGGCGCGCGCTTCGGCAGAAATTGCCGCAGGCAACACCGACCTGTCATCGCGCACTGAGCAGCAGTCTGCCGCCGTGGTTCAGACAGCTGCCAGTATGGAAGAGCTCTCCTCGACGGTGAAACAGAATGCGGAGAACGCCCACCATGCAAGTCAGCTGGCGACCGATGCGTCGGTGAATGCCGGACGCGGTGGTGAGATTATCCGTGATGTTATCGTCACCATGGACAGCATCAGCCAGAGTTCAGGGAAAATTGGCGAAATCATTCACGTCATCAATAGCATCTCTTTCCAGACTAACATCCTGGCACTCAACGCTGCCGTGGAAGCGGCACGCGCCGGTGAACAGGGGCGCGGGTTTGCGGTGGTTGCAGGTGAAGTGAGAAATCTGGCCCAGCGCAGCTCGCTGGCCGCTAAAGAGATTGAAACGCTGATTCGCGAGTCACTTGACCGGGTGCAGGATGGCTCTGCGTTTGTTGAACGCGCCGGCACCACGATGAATGACATCGTTCGCTCAGTCAGTCAGGTTAAAGACATTATGGGTGAGATTGCTGCCGCATCTGACGAGCAAAACCGCGGCATTTCTCAGATTGCCACGGCCATGGCCGAAATGGATACCACCACGCAACAGAACGCCGCGCTGGTTGAAGAGTCTTCCGCTGCAGCCAGCTCTCTGGAGTCTCAGGCAGATGAACTGGAAAAAACAGTGGCTGTGTTCCGTCTCTCTGCCGTGCAAACCCGGACTCCGGTTCTGACGCCACGTTTAGTACCTGCTGTGCCTGTGGCGGCATCCGCAGACGCCAGCTGGGAGAGTTTTTAACCCGTAGCAACGCGTCAATCTGTTCTGCACGTTAATTCAGCCAGCCTTGTCACAACGAGGCTGGCTGAAATAGTCATTATCTTCAGACAACAAGACAGTCGATAAACAGAAAGCCTACAGCAACGGCCGCCGCAGGCACGACGTGAAGATGTTGAATATGATGGCAGCGATACAATCTGGCTGGACGGCGGGTGCGATGTGTCTCTCGCCTGATTTGTATCAGACTGGCGGTTTGCAGGCAGAAAGGGATCTGGCAGATTGTAGTAGAAAGGGATAATGTCGCGATCACAGGTGCAGTTTTTGAGGGCAGGAGAAGTGTCGTCCCTGACATTATCTCCGGCCGGTATACGCTCTCGCGCAACCGTTGAGGTCGTCCGCTTCGTCGTTTTCCGGCCGGAGCCGGACTACGTCCACTGGCGTCAGTTCTATCGGGGCTAGTTCAGCTCTTCGTTCAGGCCTGCAAGCGTTCGCAGGTACGGCACCTGCTGCTGGGCAACCGCTGGTGACGTAAAACTACTCAGCCAGTTTCTGGCTTTGTCGATTTTCTCCAGTCGATCAGCGTTGCTTTCAGATTTCGCCATCAAACCCAGCTGAGTAAAGAGTGATGCGATACTGATTTCTTTCTCACCCAGGGCAAGGCTTAGTGCCGCTTCGCCAATAATGACGTGGCCTTTCTCGTCGTTTTGAATTAACACAGAAAATCCTCCATTTGGTACGAATTGATGACAACCTCACCAGAGACTGTAGTCGTTAAAGCGAGACTTGCCCGAATAAATCACTAAAAATCGTGCAAGTTGCTGTTCAAATGTACTAAAAGTTTTTTTCCGGATTGTTCTGTTTGTCTCTGTCACCGTTCCTGCCAGACTGACTGCCCTTATCAGCACTGGATGCAGCCATGAAACTTTCTGTTCTTCTCACGTTGTTAGCCGCGACGGTATGCTCAGTATTTGTTGCTCAGGCGGGGTTCGGAACGCATCAGGCCAGCCAGTCGCTCGCCACACAAAGCGGTGAAACCATTACGGGAGAATAAAGACCCGGTGAAGTCTGCCGTCGTCGTCAGTGACCGGGCAATAGGTTATGATCTCCGGCCATTTGTCTGCCGGTTGCACCATGTCTGCCATTATCGATACGTTTATCGCCCCACCCTGCTTTGATGAGATCACATTTCTCTTTCAGGATGCACATCTGCTGGTGATCAACAAACCCGGCGGATTGCTGAGCCTGTCAGGTAAAAATCCTCAAAATCTTGATTCGGTGCATCACCGGCTGGTCAGCCTTTTCCCTGGCTGCACGCTGGTGCATCGGCTCGACTTCGGCACATCCGGCCTGATGGTTGTTGCACGAAACAAGGCGATTAACGCCGCCCTCTGCCAGCAGTTCAGCCAGCGTAGCGTGAGCAAAACCTACCAGGCCCTGCTGTGCGGCCATCTGTCCGATGATGAGGGAGTCATTGATGTTGCCATCGCGAAAGATCCGGCGTTGTTTCCCCGGATGACGATATGCGCCATCAGGGGCAAACCCGCGCGGTCACGCTACCGGGTCACTGAACGCGGTTATTATCAGGGAAGTGAGGGAGACGCGTTGCCGGTCACGCGGGTTGAGCTGACGCCCGAAACCGGACGCACCCACCAGCTTCGTATTCACTGTCAGCAGCGGGGGCACCCGATTCTGGGCTGTGATCTTTACGGTGGGCTGTTGATGCCGGGCGCCCAACAGGCAGAAAGGCTGATGCTGCACGCCAGTGGGCTGACGTTTGTTCATCCTGTCAGCGGCGAGGTAATGCAACTCTCTGCCGCCAGCCCGTTCTGAATGGGTCAGAATACAATTACCACATCAAATCATCAGGGACTTTGAAATCAGCATAAGGATCATCTTCGTCCTGTGCTTCTTCGCTTAATGCGCTGTTTAACACGATGGCGCTGGCATCACGCTGCGCAATTTTATCCGCTACGCTGGCCGGGATGATAGCGTACTGGCTCTCACCACTGGCGTCGGCAGCCAGGCGGGCAATGGCGAGACGACCATTAATCAGCTGCGTCTGCGTAGGCTTATCCACCATGATCTTTTTAATCAGGTTATTGTCGGTAAAGTTGAAGGTGATGTTGCCTTTTGCCACATCAATTTTGTTCATCTCAATCAACTGCTTGACCTGGGCTTTGTACTCTTTCGACAGCACAGCCAGCTTCTGCTGTTCGTTCAGCTGCTTATCCCGCTCAAGCTGCGCCTTTTTGTTGTCTTCCACCGCGGCTCTGGCTTCGCGCGCCTGAACCCGGGATTTTTTGGCTGTGCGCTGAACCTTGTCCATTTTTTTGCTGGATACCAATCCCGCTTTCAGCATCTGCTCTTGCAAGGTGAGTTTTGTCATTGTGGTCTCTGAGTCGTCTCTGAAGCTGTGAAATTCTATCCGGGATTATACCTGCAATCGTCCGGCGTGTGCCAGGTTGCCGCATCTGCTGCGCCTGCGGTTGCAGGCAGCCACTCAACACTGTGCTAACATTCCCCGGTCAGAATCACTTTATTGAGCACCATGTCAGAACTAACAAAACGTAAAAATGACCCTGAAGGGCTGAAAAAACGCATCATTGCCGGCGCACTTAAGACGTTTGCAGAATTTGGTATGCAGGGTGCGCGGCTGGAGCAGATTGCTGAGCATGCGCAGACCACGAAACGCATGGTGGTCTATCACTTTGGCAGTAAAGAACAGCTTTATATCGACGTGCTGGAACAGGTTTATCAGCAGATACGTCAGCATGAAACGGGCCTTAACCTTGCGGCGATGGAGCCAGAGCTGGCTATGACACGGCTGGTGGAAGCCAGTTTTGATTACCATGTCGAGCATCCCGATTTTATCCGGCTGGTGTGCAGTGAGAACCTGCTGCGTGGTCGCTATATTTCCCAGTCGGCGCAGATAAAAGCACTGAACCGCAGTGCGCTGGATCTGCTGGATGATATCCTGGCACGGGGTCAGCAACAGGGCGTGTTTACATCCGGCGTGCAGACCATTGATGTTCATCGCCTGATCAGTAGCATCTGCGTTCACCACGTTTCGAACCGTTATACTTTCAACGCTCTGTTTAGCCCTGATAATAGCGAAGCGGAGAGTATTCGCCGCAATCGTCAGCTGGCTGTCACCGCAACGTTACGTTACATCCGTAAATAATTACCGGCATTCCTGACTGCAATTGGCAATAGTCTACGCTTAGTGATACTTGTCTTTTAAATGCAATAATAAGGAATACTGTTGTGACCAGAGACGCACGCCTCTATCCGCTTCGTCAGACCCATATTAAACCCGATGATGATGCACTGTGGAACTGGGCGCAGAACGCGCAGATCGGTCGTCGTCAGCAGGTTCAGCGTCCCGCCAGTGAAGCGGAATTACAGACACTTCTTCGGGAGTCACGCGGTCAGATTCGGGTGATTGGCAGCAAGCTGTCGCCAGGCCGCATGCTGCACGTCGCTGATGATGATGTGCTGCTTGATCTCAGCGCACTGAGTGGCCAGCTCGCCAGCGATGAAGAGAGCGTGACCTTTGGTGGCGCGACCCCGCTTGAGCAGGTTTATCGCAGCCTGACCGAAATGAACCGCATGCTGGCATCTTCGCCAGGTGTGATAGCGATTCAGACGCTGGCCGGTGCGATGGCGACCGGCACGCACGGCCAGGGTTTGCAGCAGAGTTCGATTGCCGATGAGGCGCTGGCAATCCGGATGGTGCTGGCCGATGGCAGCGTGCGCGAATTTGTTCGTGGTGAAGCTGACTTCCCGGCCGCGCAGGTTTCTCTCGGGGCGCTGGGCATTGTTACTGCGGTAAAACTTCGTACGCAGCCGTTTCGCATTTTCACCTGCCACAAGAATGCCGTGTCCGCCGATACGCTTGAAGAGGATCTGTTGCGCTGGAACAACGACTATCCGCTGAGCAAAGCGTGGTGGTTTGTTGACGACAACCTGATGCACGTCTGGAACGCCCATGAAGCGAGTGCCGAAGAGCGTGAGCACTATGAAGCACAGGGTCGTCAGGTGGTGGAACATGAGGGTGAGGTTGATGAGAGTCTTAACGACACTATCGACCAGACGCTGGCGCATATGCATCGCGATACTCAGATTGAGGGCAAAGGGGGAAAACAGTTCCGCACCGTTACCCGTTTTCGTGATTTCACCGATGTTACCGGTGACATCTACCAGCTCTTCTGCCGTGGTATTGCAGTCCCCCAGATCAATGTGGAAATCGGCGTACCGCTGGCAAAAACGCCGGCCATTATTCGCCGGATCAAGCAGTGGTATGCCGAAAACCGTCCGCATATGCACTACCCGATTATCCTGCGCTGCACCGGCGCATCGTCAGCCTGGCTCAGCCCGGCAACTGACCAGCCCACCTGCTTTTTCGGCTTTGTCGTCTATTACGCCGATGATGGCTCGCTGTCTCAGGAAGGGCTGCACTTCCTGACTGAAGTGGAAAAATTGCTCGCCGAGGAGGGTGGACGCCCGCACTGGGGCAAGTATTACGACGAAGAACGCTACAACTGGCGTGAGATCTATCCGAAGTGGGACGCCTTCCGCGCCCTGCGCAGCCAGCTCGACCCGCAGGGCCGACTGGGTAACGACTACATCACGCCACTTTTTGACTGATTGAGGAAAGCTATGTTTGCCTGGGTAACGCTGTTAACACAACCCGATTATCTGGTGGGCGTGAAAGCGCTGCACCGTTCGCTGAAAGAGAGCCAGAGCCAGTGGCCGCTGGTGGTGATGACGACATCGGCGATTTCAGACGCTGACTGTCAGATTCTGCAAAATGAAGGCTGTGTGATTAAACCGGTCGATCCGCTCTATCCGCGTGACGATCTTGACCAGCATTACGCCTCGGCGCAGTTTGGTGAGGTCTGGACCAAGCTGCGCGCATGGCAGCTCACTGATTATCAGCGCGTGGTGTTCCTGGATGCGGATATGCTGGTGCTTAAAAACATGGATGAGCTGTTTACGCTGGATCTGGGTGAAAACCCGCTGGCTGCCTGTCACGCCTGCCGCTGTAATCCCAACCAGATTGCCTCTTATCCGCCAGAATGGCAGCCAGAGCAGTGTCATTACACCTGGCAGGCACGCGGTGAGCAGGCGCCGGAGAGCGTCGACTATTATCTCAACGGCGGTTTTCTGGTGCTGAAGCCTGACAACGCAATGTTCGACGCACTGGAAAAACGTATTGCCGCCATTGATGATCTTAGCGCTTATCCTTTCTCTGAACAGGATCTGCTGAATGAAGTGTTCGCGGAACGCTGGAAACCGCTCTCTTATATCTACAATGCGTTAAAAACGCTGCCCTTCCAGCACCGTGGCCTCTGGCAGGATGATGAGGTGAAGAACCTGCACTATATTCTGGCGAAGCCGTGGAAACGCGATCTCAATCAGCCGGAGAGCCAGCGTGATCGGTTCTATGCGCTGGACAAGCTGTGGTGGGAAAAAAGCGGCTTGATCTGATTACGTCAGGGCGGGAAACCCAGGTTCCCGCCCTGCCCGACGGCATTCATTGCCGCAGCGGCAATCTCCTCTCACCTGTGACGCTGCATTACACCGCGATCCAGCGACGCTGCTCTGCGGAGTGCGCAATCGCTTCCAGGACTTTCTGCACCTGCAATCCCTCTGCGAAATCGGGCCACATTCGATCACCCGCCGCGATACCGTTGATCAGATCGCGGATTTCCACCGTTTTTTGATCGTTAAATCCGATGCCGTGCCCGGCTGAAACACAGAAGTTCGCGTAGTCTGGATGTGCCGGCCCGGTGAGGATGGTTTTAAATCCCTGACGCCCGGCGGGATCGTCATGCAGATAAAGCTCAAGCTCCGCCATACGCTCCTGGGTATACCGCAGTGTGCCTTTGGTGCCGGTGACGACGTACGTCAGCCCCATTTTTGCGCCACAGGCGATGCGTGAGGTTTCAATCACGCCATGTGCGCCATTCGAGAAGCGCAGCAGCGCGCTGGCCTGATCCTCGTTTTCAACCGGTAACTGCCGTTCAGGTGCTTTCGGGTCGGGCCGTGAGGTAATTACCGTCATCATGTCGCCGCTGACCTCTGCAATGTCACCGACCAGGTAGTGCGCCATATTGACGATATGCGCCGCCAGATCGCCCAGCGCACCCAGACCGGCCAGCGCTTTCTGACAGTGCCAGTCGAGCGGGGTTTCCGGTCTGGCGAGGTAATCTTCGTTGTGGGTGCCGTAGAAATGCACCACATCACCAATTTCGCCATTGGCAATGATCTCTTTTGCCAGCTGGCTGGTGGGGTTTTTCATATAGTTGAAGCCGACCAGCGTTTTTACCCCTGCGGCTTCAGCCGCCGCGACCATCTCCTGCGCGTCCGCCACGCTCAGCGACAGCGGCTTTTCTGAATAGACATGTTTGCCGTGGCGAATCGCCTCCAGCGCCATCTCTTTGTGCAGGAAGTTAGGCGCGCAGATATCCACCACATCAATCGCCGGATCGCTGACCAGCGCGCGCCAGTCACCGGTTGAACGCGCAAAACCAAAGGTTGCTGCCTGTCGGGCCGCCAGCTCAGGATTCACTTCGGCCAGCATCTCCCGCACGATTTCGCCTTTCAGCGCAAAGACGGTGGGGGCCTGGGCGTAGGCAATTGCGTGGCAGCGCCCGATATAGCCGCTGCCGATCATGCCGATTCTGACTTTGTTCATGTCAACTCCGTATATTCTGTTCAGGATTGAAATGAAATCTACGTTTCGTTTCTGTTGCTGACAAAGCGAGAATAGAGACTTTGTGACGGCCGTAAAAAACTATCCGCTTAAATCATGCGCACAGCAGTCTGACAAGCGCTTTGC
This sequence comes from Pantoea sp. ANP04, assembly GCF_041982285.1. Classification (NCBI taxonomy): domain Bacteria; kingdom Pseudomonadati; phylum Pseudomonadota; class Gammaproteobacteria; order Enterobacterales; family Erwiniaceae; genus Pantoea; species Pantoea sp. ANP04. The sequence continues at coordinate 179,726 of NZ_JAUTYS010000001.1, forward strand.
ACCATCGGAACACCTCATAAACACCTCAGTTTTGCGTGCCTCTTTTTCCGCATGAATGCTCCTTGCAGCGCGTTCTGTCACGGCATAACACGCGATAGTGGCGACTATTTCAGCAGTCGCGCGAATTTATGAAAAAGAGCTTTGACATGCTCCGGCGTGGCCGTTACTATGCGCCCCGTTCAAACGATTCCTCTGTAGTTCAGTCGGTAGAACGGCGGACTGTTAATCCGTATGTCACTGGTTCGAGTCCAGTCAGAGGAGCCAAATTAGAAAAGCCTGCTTAGGAAACTAAGCGGGCTTTTTGCTTTTTGGCGTTTGAGTCTGAATAACCCTTCTCTTCAGGCAACCCTGGCTCTGAAAGGATTTTCACCCTAATAAATATTTGAGAGCGGCAGTTGCTGTTATGTGACGGGCTGATAGCAGCAAAGTCATGACATTGAAGAAAGACGGGTTACAACCGTGGACAGTTTTGCGTCAGTGAAGAGGTTCAGAATATCATGACGCCGTTAACGTCGACGATCCGTCCGGCTTGCTTTGAAGTATGTTAATGATTAAGTCGCGTGGAAAAATTGTCTCATTGGTGTGTATCAGCTCTTCTATTGTCCACCAATGATAATCGCGAATGACTTCCTTTTCATTGCTACTCCATCCTGAGCGATCGAGATCGACGGTATTTGCATTTACCATAAAGAACCGCTCATCAGCAAGTACTGTCTCTCCACTGGGTAACATCATTGTGAAAGTTCGGGACGCTATTTCTGGTCCAGTTAATGTTCCTGTCAAACCCGTCTCTTCAAATAATTCGCGTAGAGCGGCCTGCTCGAAAGATTCATTATTTTCAAGCCCTCCTCCCGGCGTTGCCCAGTATGTTTTTCCCCTCAGAGCATCGTCTTCATGACAGAACCTGAAGAGCAGGACATGATTTTCAGGCGAAAGAATGATCAGCCGTGATGATGGTCGAATACGCACATTCCACCCTCTTAAAAATTCTTAGTTACTGATTCTCAAAATTTATATAAACATAAATTGCAGCCTGAATCGCCCTGAATGTCTGAATTATCTTACCGCTTCAGTCTCACTCACTGTCCGTTTCTCGCGCTCAACAGATCTCTCATTCCTGGAGTTTTTCTGCTGCGCTCCATGAGCAGATGTTGCTTAAGGCAGCTTGAATTGATCCACATGGAGCCGATAAGCGGACTCTGCGGTAAGTGCGTCGTTTCCTGGCATTACTGGCAATTGCCTCATCAGCGACCATATTTAAAGTAAGCACCTTGTTTTTGCCCTCTTTTCACACAACCTGAAAGCGAGCCGCACCCGAACAGGGCAGAACCGCCCCTTTTTCCCTGATTTTCAGCCCATTTTGCACCCTGGCACACTTTATGCCTGATCGTCAGTGTTATTGAACGATTCAATTGCAGCCTGTCCTGTTTGTGAGGTGATGATGATCAAGATTGACCTTTCCGATTCACCCTTTTTTGATGAAATGTTGATGGCTGAAGGTAAACACCGCAGCCATTATCAGGACTACTGGCAGTGGTTGCAGAAAGCCGATCAGCAGGCCGTCCAGCGCAAAAAAGAGGAAGCTGCGCTGTTGTTTCACCGGGTGGGGATTACCTTTAATGTTTATGGTGAAGACGATGGCGCGGAACGGCTGATCCCGTTCGACAGCGTGCCACGTATTATTCCGGCCAGCGAATGGCAGATGCTTGATCGCGGGATTCGTCAGCGGGTTCAGGCACTCAATGCGTTTCTGCATGATATTTATCATGACCAGAAGATCCTCAAGGCAGGGATCGTGCCCGCTGAACAGGTGCTGGCCAACGAGCAGTATCAGCCCTGCATGCAGGGTATCGACCTTCACCGTGATACTTACGCCCACATTGCCGGAACCGACATGGTGCGGGGAGGCGATGGCGAATATTACGTGCTGGAAGATAACCTTCGCACGCCCTCTGGTGTCTCTTACATGCTGGAAAACCGCAAAATGATGATGCGGTTATATCCCGAACTGTTTGCCGGGCAGCGTATCGCGCCGGTTTCCCGCTACCCTTCTCACTTACTGCAAACCCTGCGCGAAAGCACGACCGTCAACGATCCCACCGTTGTGGTACTGACACCTGGCCGCTTTAACAGCGCCTATTTCGAGCACAGCTTCCTCGCTCAACAAATGGGCGTTGAACTGGTTGAAAGTGTCGATCTGTTCGTGAAAGACGGCGCGGTGTTTATGCGCACTACCGCAGGTCCCTGCAGGATTGATGTGATCTATCGACGTATCGACGACGCCTTCCTCGACCCGCTGGCGTTTCGCGCCGATTCCATGCTCGGCGTTCCCGGCCTGCTGTCGGTCTACCGATCCGGTGGTGTGGTGCTGGCGAATGCGATAGGCACCGGCGTGGCAGATGATAAATCGATCTATCCGTATGTTCCGGAGATGATCCGCTACTACCTTGCTGAGGATCCCATTCTCAATAACGTGCCGACGTGGCAATGCCGCAAAGAGAGCGATCTCTCTTTCGTACTGGCAAACCTGGAAAAAATGGTGGTGAAAGAGGTTCATGGTGCAGGTGGTTACGGCATGCTGATTGGACCCAAGGCCAGCAAGGCGGAAATCGAACGGTTCCGCGAATTGCTGCGCGCCCGCCCGGAAAATTATATCGCGCAGGAAACTCTGGCGCTTTCCACCTGCCCGACCTTTGTCGATAACGGGCTCGCACCGCGTCACATCGACCTGCGGCCCTTTGCGCTGACTGGCGCCGAAATTCGTCTGGTACCAGGTGGATTAACCCGTGTAGCACTGGAAGAAGGCTCACTGGTGGTGAATTCCTCTCAGGGCGGCGGAACCAAAGATACCTGGGTACTGGAAGAAAATGCGACGGAGGATGACGCATGCTAAGCAGAACAGCCAGCGAACTGTACTGGATGGCACGTTATCTGGAACGCGCCGAGACAATTGCACGCCTGCTGGACGTGACCAATAAGCTGTCGATGATGTCGATCCGTGATGTCCACGCACGCGATGAAAACAATGATTTACTGGTCCCGCTGACCATGACCGGCACGCGGGATCTGTTCGACGAGCACTATCCGCAGGCGTCGATGGGAAATCTGCTTAATTTCTTCGCGCTGGACAGTTTCAACCACAGCAGCATTTTCAGTTGTCTGCAAATGGCCTGGAACAATGCGCATGCGGTGCGTGGCAGCCTTTCCTCTGAAGTCTGGGAAAGCATCAATGCCACGTGGATAGAGATGAAGCTGATCCGCCGTCAGGGCGTCGGTTCTGCCGGTGCAGATGCGTTCTTTGACTGGGTCAAAGAGCGTTCACATCTGTTCCGTGGGGCGATGTTTGGCACCTTGCTGCGCAGTGATGCACAAAACTTCATCCGCCTCGGTACCCTGCTGGAACGCGCAGACAGCACCGCGCGCCTGCTGGATGCTAAAAATCAGCTGTTGAACGCCGATGAGGATCCGGTGCGTGAATACTACCGGATGGACACGCTATTGCGTGCAGTCAGCGCCCGCGAAGCGTTCCACACGCTTTATAAGCAGCAAATCAGCCAAAGAGGTATTGCCGAGCTGTTGATACTGCGCCGCGAGCTACCGCGTTCTCTGCTTTCCTGCATCGAACTTATGGCCCAGGAGCTGGATGAGATCGGTGGCAGCGCGGGTAATCAGCCCCGTCGTCGCGTTCATACCCTTTACGCTCAGCTGCGCTTCACCGAAATGGACGAAATTGTTGAGATGGGTCTCAGTCCCTGGCTGATGCAGTTTCTGGATCAGACCAATGCCATCGCTGAGTGCATTCATCAAACCTATCTGGAGGCTCAATAATGAAACTGAATGTCACGCATCAGACGCATTACAGCTATGCGCAACAGGTTAAACACAGCACGCAATATCTTCGCCTTACGCCGCAGGATTCCAGTCATCAGAAGATATTGTCGTGGGATCTGACCTTGCCGGAATACGCCACCCGCACGCTGGATGCTTACGGCAATATCCTGCATGTTCTGACACTCGACCAGCCCCATCAGGCCATTACCATTGTCGCCAACGGCGTGGTGGAGATTGAAGATAATACGGAAGACGATAATTGCGGGCATCTCTCACCACTGGTGTTTCTGCGCACCAGCCCGCTGACGCTGGCCGATGGCGCGATCCGCGATTTCGCCAGTCGTTACTACCGGCCGCAGGCACAGCATGAGAGTCTGTGCAATCTGATGGGCGAACTGCTGCTGAAAATGCCCTATAACCCCGGCAGCACCACGGTAAAAGACAGCGCTTCCCAGGCCTTTTCCGCACAAACCGGCGTATGTCAGGACCACACGCATGTTTTCCTGGCCTGCTGCCGAAGCCTGGGTATCCCGGCGCGTTACGTCAGCGGTTATCTATACTCGGAAGACTCCGCACATGTGGCCATGCATGCCTGGGCGGAAGCCTGGCTGGATGACCGGTGGCAGAGCTTTGATGTCACCAATAACACCTGCCAACCGAATCAGCATTTGAAACTGGCTATCGGCATAGATTATCTTGATGCATGCCCGGTCCGCGGTATCCGGTTAGGTGGAGGAAGCGAAGACATGCGCACTGTTGCCGCCGTTGCCATGCTCGACGTTCCGCAATGATCCTGAATACCTGAGGAAGCCATTTTATGACTTACTGTGTGGCCATGCGCTTGTCCTCTGGCCTGGTGTTTGTTTCAGATTCACGCACCAATGCCGGAGTGGACCATATTTCCACCTTCCGTAAACTGCATGTTTTTCATCAAAGCGATGAGCGCGTGCTGGTGATTCAGAGTGCCGGAAATCTGGCGACCACACAGAGCATTATCAGTCTGCTGCATCGTCGCTGCGCAGACGATGAGCGGGAAAACCTGCTGAACGTAACGTCCCTGTATGATGCCGCCAGTTTGCTGGGTGAAACGGTGCGTGAAGTGATCGCCCGGGACAGCGGCGCAAATCAGGGCGGTAATACAGATTTCAGCTGCAACCTGTTGCTCGGCGGACAGATTAAAGGGGAAGGTCTGCGGCTGTTCCACATCTATCCGCAGGGGAACTTCATTGAAGCCACGCACGACACGCCCTATTTCCAGGTAGGTGAGAGTAAGTATGGTAAGCCGATTATTGATCGCGTGCTGAACTACGACACCGCTCTGGATCAGGCGATGCAATGTGCACTGATTTCGATGGACTCCACACTGCGCAGTAATCTTTCCGTGGGCCTGCCGCTGGATGTGATGACCTACCCCAAAGACAGCTTTAGTGCCGCGCAGCAGCATCGAATTACCGAAACGCACCCCTATTTCGACATGATACGCAAGGGCTGGGGCGAAGGGCTGCTGAGCATTTTTGCGCAGTTGCCGCCGCTGAAACTGGACGAGTAATTATCTGCCACACCAGGTCTGAGTAAAAAGGATCGCCTCAGACCTGCCATCAGAAGCATAGCGCGCAAAAAATAACTGCACCCTACTCAGTTGGATTACCAACTTTTGGGGGGCAGTCACTTGTCAGCGTTTTACCGCGTTAACACCAGTCAGATATCAAACCGATCCAGATTCATCACTTTGGTCCAGGCGGCCACAAAGTCTTTGACGAATTTTTCACGGGCATCACTGCTGGCATAGACTTCCGCCGAGGCACGTAACACCGCGTTAGAACCGAATACCAGGTCGGCGCGGGTGGCGGTGAAACGGGTTTCCCCATTAACACGATCACGTCCGGTAAAGTGCTCGTTGCTGCTATCAGTCGCTTTCCATTCGGTACGCATATCCAGCAGATTGACGAAGAAATCTGTGTTCAGCGATCCCACATGGTGCGTGAAGATACCGTGCTGGCTGCCATCAAAGTTAGCACCCAGTGCACGCATCCCGCCCACCAGCACCGTTAACTCCGGCACAGTCAGCGTCAGCTGTTGCGCTTTATCGATCAGCAGACTTTCAGTGGTGGTTTTGCCAAAGCCAGTGCCGTAGTTGCGGAAACCATCAGCACGCGGTTTCAGCAGATCGAACGACTCGATGTCGGTCTGATCCTGACGCGCATCAACGCGGCCCGGCGTGAACGGAACCTCAATCGCGACGCCAGCCGCTTTCGCCGCCTGCTCAACGCCCACAACACCCGCCAGCACGATCACATCCGCCAGTGAAGCCTTGTGTGCTTCGCGCTGGATCGCTTCCAGCGTCGGCAACACGCGTGCCGCGATGGCATTGACCTGCCATTCACGTTGCGGCAGCAGCGCCAGTCGGGCACCGTTGGCACCACCACGCTTGTCGCCACCACGGAAGGTGGATGCCGAGGCCCACGCAACTGACACCAGCTCGCTGACGCTGAGACCGGATGCTGCAATCTTCTCTTTCAGCTGGGCGATATCTGCCACGGTTGGATGATAAACCGGTGCAGGCAGCGGATCCTGCCAGATCAGATCTTCCTGCGGCACTTCCGGACCGATGTAACGCGCTTTTGGCCCCATATCACGGTGCGTCAGCTTAAACCAGGCACGGGCAAAGGCTTCGTTGAACGCCTGCGGATCGTTGTGGAATCGACGCGAAATTTTTTCAAATTCCGGGTCAAAACGCAGCGTCAGGTCAGTGACCAGCATGGTCGGTTTGTGTTTCTTCGTGGAATCAAACGCATCCGGGATGATTTCCGGTGCATCAGCCGCTTCAAACTGAATAGCGCCCGCCGGACTGCGCGTCTGGACCCACTCATATTTGAACAGGTTCTCGAAGAAGTAGTTGCTCCACTGGGTAGGCGTCTGAGACCAGATGACTTCCAGGCCAGAGGTAATCGCATCTGCACCGACACCCGTGCCGTGGCTGTTAACCCAGCCCAGGCCCTGCGCTTCAATGGGCGCGGTTTCGGGATCGACACCGACGTGGCTGGCGGGTGCGGCACCGTGGGTTTTACCCAGCGTATGACCACCTGCAATCAGCGCGACGATCTCTTCGTCGTTCATGCCCATGTTGCCGAAGGTGGCACGAATAGCCGGGGCCGCAGAAGCAGGATCACCGCTGTGTTCCGGACCTTCCGGGTTCACGTAGATCAGACCCATTTCAGTGGCACCCAGTGGTGACTGCGCCAGAGATTCCGGATGACGGTGTTCCAGCCAGGCCGCTTCTTCGCCCCAGTTCACATCCATATCCGGTTCCCAGACATCGTCACGGCCGGCACCAAAACCAAAGGTGCGGAACCCGGAGTTTTCCAGCGCAACGTTACCCGCCAGAATATAGAGGTCGGCCCAGGAGATTTTCTGACCATATTTCTGTTTGATTGGCCACAGTAAACGGCGCGCTTTATCCAGGCTGACGTTATCAGGCCAGGAGTTTAACGGGGCGAAACGTTGCTGACCACGGCCCGAACCACCGCGTCCGTCCACGGAGCGATAGGTTCCGGCGCTGTGCCAGGCCATGCGAATAAACAGACCGATATAGCTGCCCCAGTCAGCGGGCCACCAGGATTGTGATTCGGTGAGCAACCCTTTGATGTCAGCTTTCAGCGCAGAGTAATCTAATTTGGCAAATTCTTTACGGTAATCGAAGGATTCATCAAGCGGGTTCGAACGGGATGAGTGCTGGTTCAGCAGGTCAACCCGGAGTTGATTCGGCCACCAGTCACGGTTGGTTGTTCCGCCACCCGGCGCCTGATTTGACTGAGGTGGTTTGCCCGCGTGAAAAGGACATTTGCCCTCAGGCGCTTCGCGATCGGCTTCGACAATAGGCTTTGCATCTTTTGCATCTTCATCAACGGAATTGCTCATGGTCACACCTCTTTTTTGTATTTTCATCGCTACTCTATAGAGGATTTTCAGGATCGCACACCTGTCTCATCCTATATGTTTGATAGCTTTTACCTTTTTATGCACCTTCTTCAAAAGATTAAGGCAATGAACCGACGGCCGCCGCTGTGCTTAAAAAAAGCAGCGAAGCGGCAACCGCCACCCTGAGACTATTCCGACAGCGCCGGTTTCACAACTGCCGTTTTACTCTGTGGCAGACGAATACGGAACCAGATCGCATACATCGCGGGCAGGAAAACCAGCGTGATTAGGGTACCGCCCAGCGTGCCGCCAATCAGCGTGTAGGCCAGCGTTCCCCAGAACACCGAGTGGGTGAGTGGAATAAACGCCAGCACTGCTGCCATCGCCGTCAGTAACACAGGACGCGCACGCTGTACGGTCGCTTCTACCACCGCAGCAAAAGGTGCCAGCCCCTGCTGTTCGTTATGGTGGATCTGACCTATCAGGATCAGCGTGTTACGCATCAGGATACCCGACAGGGCAATCAGCCCGACCAGCGCATTGATACCAAACGGCTGACCGAACAGCAGCAGCGTCGGCACAACACCTATCAGCCCGAGAGGTGCGGTGAGAAAGACCATCACCATCGCCGACAGAGAACGCACCTGCAAAATGATGATTAAAAGTGTGATCGCAATCATGATTGGGAACAGCGGCGCCATCGCCTGTGTCGCTTTACCGGACTCCTCTATTGCACCGGCCAGTTCAATGCGATAGCCCGCAGGCAGCGTTGCGATGATCGGTTGCAACGCTTTGTTCAGCGCCGTGGAGACATCCGGCGGCTGCAGGGAGTCAGCAATATCTCCGCGAACAGTAATGGTCGGTGTACGGTCGCGCCGCCTCAGCAGGGGATCTTCCATTTTCACCTGCACCTCACCAATCTGCGACAGTGGGATACGTTGCCCCGCCGCACCTGCCAGCGTGAAGTCAGCAATCTTAGCCGGATCGAGCCGGATATCTCCGGCGGCACGGCCCACGACCTGGACCGCGCGGATATCTTCCCGCACGGTGGTGACCGGCACGCCCGTCAACAGAAATTGCAACTGCCGGGCGACTTCACTGGAGGTCAGCCCAACGGCCTGCAGTCGGTTTTGATCCAGCGAGAAATGCAGTGTCGGCACGGGTGCGCCCCAGTCGGTGTTCACCGTCCTCATCATCGGGCTGGCACGCAGTACGGCTTCCACCTGATTAGCGATAACATGCAGGCGTACCGGGTCCGGCCCCATCACGCGCCACGCCACCGGATAAGGTGAATAAGGGCCAAATACCAGTTGCGTCACGCGAACCTGCGCTTCAGGCACCAGGCCGCGAGCGATCGCAGTGCGCAACTGCACTTTTAACGCCTCGCGTGCATCCTGACTGTCGGTCAGTATGACCAGCTTGGCAAAGGCGGGATCGGGCAGTTCGGGCGCCATCGCCAGGTAAAAACGCGGCGGTCCCTGACCAATGTAGGTGGTGACGATTTTTGCCTCACGCTGCTGTTTAAGCCAGGTCTCAATCTTTTCAGCCGCAGCCGCTGTCTGTTCAATGGCGCTGCCGTAGGGAAGCTGAACTTCAACCAGCACTTCAGGCCGATCTGAGGTCGGGAAAAACTGTTTTTTCACCAGCGTCATCCCGAGCACTGCGATAATAAATAGCGCAATGACCACGCCTGCTACCCAGCCTTTACGCGCAATCACGCCGGTCAGTAGCTGGCGAAAGCGATTGTAGTTGCGGGTGTTGTAGATGGCTGCGTGACCGCCTTCCACCGTTTTGATGTCAGGCAGCAGCTTTACCCCAAGGTAAGGCGTAAATACCACGGCCACAATCCAGGAGGCGATCAGGGCGATGCCCACTATCCAGAACATATTGCTGGTGTATTCACCCGCCGTGGACTGCGCAAAACCATTGGGCATAAAGCCCACGGCGGTGACCAGGGTTCCGGCCAGCATCGGTGCCGCCGTATGACTCCAGGCATACGCAGACGCCTTGATGCGGTCGTAGCCCTCCTCCATCTTCACGACCATCATCTCAATGGCAATAATGGCATCATCCACCAGCAGGCCCAGCGCCAGAATCAACGATCCCAGCGTGATGCGGTCAAAGTTTTTGCCGGAGGCTTCCATCACCACAAATACTACCGCCAGGGTGAGCGGAACGGCCGCCGCCACCACTACTCCGACACGCCAGCCCATGCTGACGAAGCAGACCACCATCACCACCAGTAATGCCACGACGAACTTAATCATAAATTCATCGACCGCTGAGCGGATATTCACGGACTGATCGGTGACCTGAGTCAGTGACATCCCTAACGGCATCGCCTGATTAATGCTGACGGTTTCAGCAGCCAGAGCCTTGCCCAACGCCAGACCGTTCCAGCCATCACGCATCACAATACCGAGCAGCAATGCGGGTTCACCCTGATGACGAACCTTAAACGTGGCGGGATCTTCATATCCCCGCGTCACGGTAGCCACGTCTGCCAGCTTGAGGCTTCTCCCCTGCGCCACAATCGGTGTCTCTCGAATTTTTTCCAGCTTATCAAAAGCGCCCTCCAGCCGGATAAACACCTGCGGTCCCTGAGTATCGATCGAGCCCGCAGGCGTCAGGACATTCTGGTCGTTCAGTGCCGCAAAAATTTCCTGTGGGGTAATACCGAGCGTCGCCAGCCGATCGTGTGAAAACGAAACATAGATGCGCTCACTCTGCTCGCCGATGATATTGACCTTTTTCACACCCGGCAGATGCAGCAATTGCTGACGCAGTGATTCCGCCTCACGCACCAGCAGGCGCTGCGGCTCTCCTTTTGCCTTCAGCGCCAGCAGCGCAAAGGTCACGTCAGAGAACTCGTCGTTGATCATCGGCCCGATGACCCCGGCGGGCAGATTTCTGCTCTCATCGCCCAGCTTCTTACGAGCCTGGTAAAACTCCTCCTGAACCTGGGAGGGCGGCGTTTTGTCCTGCAGGGAGAGCATGGTGAACGCCAGGCCAGGCCGCGTATAAGTTTCGCTGCGGTCATACCACCGCAGCTCCTGAAGCCGCTTCTCCAGCGGTTCGGCCACCTGATCCTGCATCTCCTGCGCCGTCGCACCTGGCCACGCGGAGATAATCGTCATCTGTTTAACAGTGAACGGCGGATCTTCTGCCCGTCCCAGTTCGAAAAAGGACAGGATGCCCGCCACGGTAATCAGGATGATCAGAAACAGGGTGATGGCGCGTTCGCGCACGGCCAGTGCTGACAGATTAAAGCGTCCGTGGCTCATGGCTGGCTCCCTGCAACCGCAGCGTCATCGGGTCGCACGCGCTCGCCCTGCTGCAACAGATGTGCCCCGAGAGCCACGATCCGATCGCCTGCATTCAGCTGCCCCGTCACGGTCGCCGCCTCGTCACCGATCGCGATCACCGTGACCGGCCGCCAGGCAACAGTGGCAGGCAGACCCGTAATATCCCAGACGCCTGGCCCTTTACCGGCATCATAGATCGCAGCCAGCGGCACCTTCAGCTGCGTTTGCATGGGTTTATTGGTTAACGAAATTGTGACGGTAGCACCCAGTGGCGCGCTGGCCAGTGCGCCCTCCAGCACATATCTCGCCTCATAGGTGCGCGTCATCGGATCGGCTGCATCCGCCAGTTGCCGAAGCCGGGCTGACACGGGCGCACTGCCCGCACCATAAAGCGTTGCCTGCGCCTCGCTGCCCACTGCGGGACGAAGCGTCTCCGGCAACTGAACGCTCGCCTCACGCTGCCCGGCTCTGGCCAGTCTGACAACCGCCTCACCGGCGCTCACTACCTGGCCAGGCTCCGCCAGTGTTGCCATCACCACACCGTCGTCATCCGCCAGTAACAGCGCATATCCGCTGGCATTAGTCGCCACGCTGGCCTGCGCCTGCGCGGCTTTCAGATCGGCCAGCGCGGTAGCCGCAGCGGCCCGAATCTGGTCATAGGCCGACACGGAAACCGCGCCGGTTGCCATCAGTGTGTGGTAACGCGCTTCATCGGCACGGGTCTGTCTGACGCGTGCCTGCGCAGCGGCAACACTCTGCTGTGCGGCCTGGGCCTGCAGTCGCAGATCGACCGGATCAAGCCGCATCAGCGGCTGACCACGCTTCACACGCTGACCGCTGTCCACCAGCCTTTCGAGGATTTTGCCCGATATCCGAAAGCCGAGGTCGCTCTGAACCCGGGCAACGACGATGCCGCTAAATGCGCGACTGTCATCCGCAGCGCTGAGAACTTTCGTGACCCTGACCAGCGGCGGCTGGGTGCGCGGATCCGCTTTGGACGCGTTGTCCCGGCAGCCCACCAGCGCCAGTGGCAGCAGACAAACAACCAGGGTGGCGGGAATAAACCTGAGCATAGATGACCTTCAACAGTAAGCAGGAGAGTGCCGCCATTTTGTTATCATGTGACCAATATTGTCAATGGTCACTAGTTACGGAAAGGCATTAACCGTTGAGCCGATCTTTAAAGAGCAACGAGCAGCAAAGGCTTAAGCAGAAGATTTGCTGAAACGCTGACTAAGTGGATGTAACTCCCTTCCAGTCGCAGGCGTGACTAAAATAGGGAAAAGTCACCACTCCAGAAATCGCAGGTATTAACTAAGAGTGAGTGAGTGAGCGAGAAATACCCTGTCAGCTCGGGAATGACCTGCCAGCGATAAACGCAGAGGGGAAAAGCTAAAGAATCAGAAAGTGATGACACGCACAGGCTGCAGAGACATTACAACGAACGCGCATCATTTGCGGGCAAGGTAAACCAGATAGCGCCCTGCTTATCCAGGGCGCTGGGTCACTTAACGCCAGCCGAGTTCCGGGGCGACATACTTCAGGATCGCCTCAATAACATGGGCGTTATAGGCGACACCGAGCTGGTTAGGCACGGTGAGCAGCAGCGTATCCGCTTCGGCAATGGCTTCATCCTGTGCCAGCTGCTTAATGAGCACTTCAGGCTCTGCGGCGTAGCTGCGGCCAAAGATGGCTCGGGTTTTCTCATCCAGAAAACCGACCGAATCCTGGTCGTTACCGCTGCGGCCAAAATAGGCGCGGTCCATATCATTCACCAGCGCAAAGATACTGCGGCTGACAGAGACGCGTGGCGCATGCTGATGCCCGGCTGCTTTCCAGGCCTCACGATAGGCGCGAATCTGTTTCGCCTGCTGAATGTGGAACGGCTCACCCGTTTCATCATCTTTCAGGGTTGAGCTTTGCAGGTTCATGCCCATTTTTGCTGCCCACTCTGCGGTGGCATTGGATCCGGAGCCCCACCAGATGCGGTCGCGCAGCCCTTCAGAAAGCGGCTCAGGGCGCAGCAGGCCAGGCGGATTCGGGAACATCGGCTGCGGATTCGGCTTCGCAAACCCTTCGCCGCGCAGCACCTCCAGGAACTCTTCGGTGTGACGACGTCCCATATCCGCATCGCTTTCACCCGCTTTGGGTTCAAAGCCAAAGTAGCGCCAGCCATCAATCACCTGCTCCGGTGAACCGCGGCTCAGACCCAGTTGCAGACGACCATTGGAGATCAGGTCTGCTGAACTGGCGTCTTCCACCATGTAGAGTGGGTTTTCATAGCGCATGTCGATGACGCCGGTGCCAATCTCAATCTTTTTGGTGCGCGCGGCCACGGCAGCCAGCAGCGGAAACGGCGAGCTCAGCTGGCGGGCAAAATGGTGGACCCGGAAGTAAGCGCCATCTGCGCCCAGTTCTTCGGCGGCGACCGCCAGGTCGATCGACTGCAATAAGACATCCTGCGCGGTACGGGTGGCAGACTGAGACGAAGGCGTCCAGTGACCAAAAGATAAGAAGCCAATATTTTTCATCTGTAGTTCTCCTGACAGGCGTTAAACGCCTGTGAGCATAAGGCGATATTCGATAGGGAAAGGTTACGCCCTCCGCGCCGCCACTGATAGTCAATATCTTTCAGCGCTATATTCAGGATTTTCGACATAGCCTGCAGCGTATCCACGTTACTTTTGACCAACCTGGCTTTCACTCTTCGGGTTTCTGCGGGTTTCTGCTGTCAGGCACTGGCGCACCCAATAGATTGCCGGGGCGCCGGTTGCTGCTGAATCTGAACTACCCTTGAGTGCATTACGCGCCACCGGAAAACACAGCGGAGAACACACATGAATACCCTGCTCGCTTTGCCGATGTATGCGATTCATCCGCCTGCTACGCAGGCGCTGATGCAGGCGATGGTTACCCTGCTGGCGCAGCAGGGTATGGCCGCGCAACCGGTCTGGCCTGAGGATTTGCTGACACACTGGCAGAATGATCGGTTGCTGCTGAGCCAGACCTGCGGCTATCCGCTGGTCAGTCAATTGCCTGCAGTACAACTGGTCGGTGCATTTCACTATCGGGCACCGGGCTGCAACGGTTACGCATATCGCAGCTGGCTGGTGGCGCGGGATAAAAAGGCAACGCTCGCCGATTTCAACGGTCAGCGGGCCGTGGCAAACAGCCTGGACTCGCACTCCGGCTATAACACGCTGCGGCGGTTAGCAGCGCTTCAGGGCATAACGTTTTCGCAGCTGTTGCTGAGCGGCGGGCACCGTCAGTCGCTGGCAGCACTGCGTGATTCACAGGCGGATATCGCGGCGATCGACTGCGTCAGCTGGGCGCTGCTGGCGCGCCATGCGCCTGAGGAACTGCGCGGCCTGCATATCATCGGAGAGTCACCAGCCGCACCCGGATTACCGCTGATCACGGCAGCCTCAACGTCAGCGGCCCGGCTGGAGACGTTACGCACAATACTGCTTCAGCTGGTGAGCGACCCTGCGTTTCGCGCCATCTGCGACGATAATCTGATCGGCGGATTCAGCCCGGTGCATCGGGACAATTATCAGGTCGTGCTGGCATGGGAGCAGCAGGCCGCCGCGCTGGGCGTCACCCGGCTGTAACGCACCATGCTGGCTTAATCGTTTAACCGGAACAGAGGGAGACTCTGCGTTGCCGCCTCCCTGCCGACGCTTTCCCGACCTGGCATTTTATGCTCCTCAATGCGCTCTGACCTTGCTAAGACTGGTAAGCCCGGCTGCGGCGTTCTAAGGTAGAGGTTTTCAGAAAGGGAGAGTGGGATGCGTATTCTGATGGCAGGTGCCGGGGCGACCGGTGGGTATTTTGGCGCACGACTGATTCAGGCAGGTCAGGATGTCACGTTTCTGGTACGTGAACGGCGTTATCAGCAGCTTCAGACCCACGGTCTGGTATTACAGACGCCGCAGGGCACTGAAAAGTTTCAGCCGCAGCTAATCCAGGCCAGCACGCTGAAAAGCCACTATGACCTGATTATCGTGACGGTGAAGAGCTTTGCCCTTGATCAGGTCATGGATGACATTACGCCTGCGGTCGGCCCGGCAACCCTGATCATGCCGATTCTCAACGGAATGCGGCACATCGCAACACTACAACAGCGTTTCGGCGAAGATAAGGTGATTGGCGGCCTGTGTAAAATCAATGCCACGCTGGGTGACCAGGGTGAAGTGATCCAGATGACGCCGCTGCATCAGCTCTTATACGGTGCGCTGAACGGTAACAACGACGCGCGGCTGCAGCGGGTTGATGCCGCACTGCGCGACTGTCAGGTTGATACCCTGTTCAGTGACAACATCATGGATGAACTGTGGGAAAAGTGGCTGCTGCTGAGCACGCTGGGCGCGGTCTGCTGCCTGGCACGCGGCAATACTCAGCAAATTCTCACCTCGCGCGGCGGTGAAGCGCTGTTACAGGGGGTTTTCACTGAGATTCTGTCCGTCATCACTGCCGAAGGCTATCAGCCGCGCCCGGCGGTCACCGCCCGCATTTTTGAGCTGCTGAACAATCCGGCGACGCCCATGACCTCCTCTATGTATCGCGATCTCACCCAGGGCTCTGATATCGAAGCGGATCAGGTGATAGGCGATCTGCTGCTGCGGGCGAAACGAAATGGCCTCGCGACGCCGCTGTTGAACGCAGTGGATGTGAATCTGCAGGTCTATCTGCAACAGCGTTAACCAGGGCCGACTGCGCTGACCGGGTGCGGGAATGGCCCCGGCAGTGTGGCGGTGAAAGTGTGGTCAGCAGCAGCAGCGCAGCAGGAAAATTTGCTACACTCATCGCTTCATATTTTGGAGAGTTCAATGACTTCCCGCTCCGTGACCCTCGATGATGTCGCTCAACTGGCTGGCGTCTCATATCAAACCGTTTCACGTGTTTTAAATCGTTCTGAACAGGTGTCAGCCCGCACGCGGCAAAGGGTTGAGGCGGCAATGCAGCAGCTCAATTATGTGCCTAATCGCGTGGCGCAGCAGCTGGCGGGCAAAGCGACGCGCACGCTCGGTCTGGCTACCAGCGATCTGGCGCTGATGGCACCGGCGCAGATCGCCTCGGCGATTCAGCAGCGTGCTGCGAGGGCGGGATATCATCTGGTGATCGCGATGGACAGCGGTAACGATGCGGCCGCCACCGTGAATGAACTGCTGGCACAGCGGGTCGATGGGCTGCTGATCAATCTGCCGCTGGAGGCGGACGAGGCGCAGCAGATCCAGTTGCTGTGTGGCAGTAAACCGGTGCTGTTTCTGGATGTTGAACCCAGGGCCGCGGTGGCGCAGTGTCAGTACCCGAATGAGTCTGGCGCGCGCGCTGCCGTTGAACATCTCGTGGCGCTGGGTCACCGTCAGATTGGCCTGCTAAATGGACCGCTGCGCTCGGTGTCCGCCCGTCAGCGTGAAAACGCATGGCGTCAGGCGCTGGCCGATCATCAGTTAACGCCGCACTGTTCCCTGCGGGGCGACTGGAGCGCACAGTCCGGCTACCAGGCGCTGCTGGCGCAGTTGCCCGACGATCTGCCACAGGCGCTGCTGGTCGCAAACGATCAGATGGCGCTGGGTGCGATGCGGGCGCTGCATCAGTATGGCGTGGCGATTCCCGGTGAGATATCAGTGATTGGTTATGATGATACCGCCGAGAGCGCATGGTATCAGCCGCCGCTGACCACGGTGCGGCAGGATTTACACTTTCTTGGCGCACAGAGCGTCGAGCGGATGCTGGCGCGGCTTCAGGGTGAAGAAGCTTCACACATCGCGCTGGAAACCACGCTGGTGATCCGCGAGACCACCGCCCCGCCCGCAGATAAGCAGGTCGATTTAGTGGCGCTGTCACAGCAGCTACAGGGGATTGCGCGAAGGCTGGCGGGTAAATAAATCTGCGGTTATGCGGGCAATAAAAAACCCGCTCCACCAGAGTGGAAGCGGGTTCGCATGGGAGCTCAGTCGCATTAGCGCTCAGCTATAGGCCCTTACGCTTTCGGGTGTTCGCCCACGCCCATCGCTTTGATCTTTTTAGACAGCTCGCGACGCTCTTTCGACAGGTCGGCGTTTTTGATGATGTACTCATCGACGCGATCTTCATAATCCACACGCATGCTGGCGATGATTTCCTGAATAGCCTCAACGCTCATGCCCGGTTTGATATATTCGCTCAGGTTGTCGAGCAGCAGAACGCGCTTCTGGTTGTCGCGAATTTTCTTCTCGTTGTCGACGATTTCACGCTGCAGTTTGTTTTTGCGGCGGAACATACGCACGAACTCCAGTACGTCCTGAAATGACTGCTTGGCATTTTCCATGATGGCACCTTTCTTTGAGCCTGCTGACGCAGGGAGAGAGTCAAAACGATCAGCTTAGCGGCTAGCCCGCCAGGTAAGCAATTTTCACAGCTAAATTCAGACTGGCTCTTATCTTAGCGCAAAGAAACCCGGTTTCACATTAAGTCATTGTCTGAGGTGATTATTTGCGCAGCGCCATTCGCATCAGATCGGTCATCCGCTCCAGCTGTTTCGCCAGTTCCAGCGTCAGCCAGACGTAGCCGTAGATGGGCGTCTCTTCCAGACCATCGCTGCCCGCGTCGGCGATCAGCCGTCGCAGTTCGCCGCTGATTTCAGTCAGCTCATGGCTGTTGGCAATCACCTCTTCCGTTTCCCCCTCAATCGCCATCACCGACAGCGCCCGCAGCGTGTTCTCGGTCATCTGCTGGGTGCGGCGAAGTGCGGGTGCGTTAAGCATAATCAGATGGCTTTCACGCGATGCCCACCAGGCATTAATCTGCATCTCAATGGTGTTAACCATATTACGGTTAATGGTCTGAATGGCTTCAAGCACCGACTTCGGGATGCGCGTCTCTTTGCTCGACGGCTCCAGCAGCGCTCGCATCTTAATGACGCTGCTCAGCAATTTGCTCAGCGGCTTGTTGAGACGCGGCTTTTCAACCAGGTTGGGCGAAAAACCGGCGTGATAGATCTTCGCCATTTCCGCCAGCGCGTCAGAGAGCTGAATACGCCAGTGGATGTAGGCCCGCTGCGCCCAGATCGCGGTAAACAGCAGCGCCATCAGCGATCCCAGAATCACATCACCGCCCCGCCACAATGCCATGGTGAAATCGCCGGTTGGCGCACCCACCACCACACTCAGCGTAATTCCGATCAACAGCGCCATGTAGGGATGTTTGCCCAGCGTCAGATAGCCGCTGATCACCATGATGACACCGCACCAGGCCAGCATCACCGGCATCGAGATCAGTTCCAGCTTCAGAGCAATCAGACCGGAGATGGAGCCCGCCACCGTGCCGCTGATACGCTGCAGCGCGCGCGGAAAGACATTTCCCCAGGTGGAGATCGGCCCCATCACCACCACCAGCGTAATCAGCGGCCAGGTGCCTTCAGGAATCCCGGTAGCCCGGACAAAGATGAAGCAGAGCAAAAAGGCGATGGCAATGCGCACGCCGTGAACGGAGCGGTAATGGCGATAAAACCAGAACTCCAGTTTTGATATGGGCTTATCAGGACGCAAGGTGGCTTTCCGGTTGCGGGAACATAATGTGGCTATCTTAACTCTGAACGCGGCTCAGACTTAGCGCAGGCGGGATATTTCAAACAGTTTTGACGTTCGCTTACAATTATCAACATCCGTCTCACATACCTGCCCGGAAGTTAAAAACAACTGGCTACGGCTCTGTAACTTTTATCGATACGCAGTCACAGAGCATCAATGTGAAAACGGGCAGCCCGCAGGCTACCCGTTTTAGTGCTGACAATCGGCTAATCAGAACTTCTGCTTCAGATAATCCGTCACGCGGGTAATGACACCGGCCGGTTCAACCGCACTGAGCGCCACCAGCGGATAGTGAGCAATCTGCTGATCTTTATCGATCACCTGAATTTCACCCACCACTTCATTGGCTTTCAGCGGGGCTTCCAGATCTTTGCGATTAATGACGTACTTCGCCTTCACGTTCTGCACTTCACTGCGCGGCAGCGACAGATACACATCATCTGCGGTTCCGACATCGACCTGATGAGGATTACCGTACCAGACATTTTCAGTGCCAATCTTCTTACCGGCGTGGAACAGCTGAACAGTATCAAAGGTGTTCTGGCCCCAGACCAGCAATTTACGCGCCTGCTCTTCACGGCCTTTTGAACTTTTACCCCCCATCACAACGGCGATGAGGCGATGCTTGCCCACCACATTCGAGGCAATAATGTTAAAGCCTGCCGTCTCAGTGTGACCGGTTTTCAGTCCATCAACGTGAAGATTATTGTCCCACAGCAGGCCATTACGGTTGTTCTGAGTGATGCCGTTCCAGGTCAGGGTTTTCTCACTGTACATGGCATAAAAGTCCGGCTCACCATCAATAATAGCGCGTGACAGTTTTGCCATATCAAGCGCACTGGAGAACTGACCGGGTGCATCCAGTCCATGCACTGTTTCAAAATGGGTATTCTGCAGACCCAGTTTTTCGACATAGTGGTTCATCATGCCGACAAAGTTTGCTTCGCTGCCCGCCACGTAATCCGCCAGCGCAACGCAGGCGTCGTTACCGGAATCGATGATGACGCCACGGCTTAAGTCCCGGACGCTCAGTTTATCGCCTGGCTTCAGGAACATCAGCGATGAGCCTTTAAACACCGGATTACCCGCTCCCCAGGCATCTTTACCCACCGTGACCATATCGTCGCGGCTGATTTTTTTCTGGTCGATGGCGCGATCCACCACGTAACCGGTCATCAGCTTGGTCAGGCTGGCGGGATTGCGGCGTTCATCGGGATTACCCGCCGTCAGGAGCTGCCCGGTGGTGGCATCCATCAGCACCCAGGAAGCGGCATCAATTGCCGGAGGCGTCACAGGAAAGGGGATCGCATCAGCCTGTGCCAGCGAGGCCCAAAATAGAGTAGCGGTAACGGTGAACAGCAGACGCCTTTTCAACACTTCATCCTTAATTACACGGGAGAGAAAATTTCTAAAACGAAACGGAAACAGCCGCACGTTTTACGTTAAAAGCGTTGTGAAGGTTTGAATAAATTGAAAAAAAGTATGAACTGATGACGGGGTTTGACCTGCCAGGTGCCGGATTACCGCCAGTGATCCGCGTCATCCCACAGGTAAAGAGCAGATTTCATAGGGCGACCTGCACCGCGAGCGCCGGGCATGACGCAGTAAGAACAGGCGAAACAGCGTCCGGTCTGGGAGCGTGACCAACGACACCAACAGGGTCTTATTCGTCTGACGCTGCGGTTCTTGCTGCGGTGCAGCTAAAAATCAATGTGAAGCGGGTTAAACCCTTAACTTCTGGCGTGCCGGATTATGGTTTACCATACAGGTAAAGCCCCATCGGCTGTATTGGCCCACTATAATGGCACGACACGGCTGGACCACAATCAGCGCACATCAGACACAACGAACATCATTCAGCCTGCTGTGCGCAGACAAATTCAGAGCGAACAGAGAGCCGTTTTCTCGCTTTCTGTTTATAAAGTCAGTGAACGCAATGAACGGATATGAAATTTGAATAACGACCGCGTACAGCCTACTTTCCTCTTCCACGATTATGAAACCTTTGGCACCAGCCCCTCTCGCGACCGGCCCGCCCAGTTTGCCGGCCTGCGCACCGACAGCGAGTTTAATCCGGTTGGTGAGCCCGACGTGTTCTACTGCCGTCCGCCTGATGATTACCTGCCACAGCCCGAAGCCGTGATGATTACCGGCATTACCCCACAGATTGCGATGAGTCGCGGCGTGATCGAAGCAGAGTTTGCCGAACGCATTCATACGCTGTTCACTACCGAACAAACCTGTGTGGTGGGCTACAACAACGTGCGTTTCGATGATGAAGTGACACGCAATATCTTCTATCGCAACTTCTATGACCCTTATGGCTGGGCCTGGCAAAATGGCAACTCACGCTGGGACCTCCTGGACGTGATGCGTGCCTGTTACGCATTGCGCCCTGACGGGATCATCTGGCCGGAGAATGAAGAAGGCTTCCCCAGCTTCCGGCTGGAGCATCTGACCAAAGCCAATGGCGTAGCCCATGAAAATGCCCATGATGCGATGTCTGATGTGTACGCCACGCTGGCGATGGCGAAGCTGGTAAAAGAGAAGCAGCCAAAACTGTTTGAGTTTTTGTTTACTCATCGAAACAAAAACAAGCTGATGAACCTGATCGACATCCCGCAGATGAAGCCGCTGGTCCATGTCTCCGGCATGTTTGGCGCCGCGCGCGGTAACACCAGCTGGATCGTGCCGCTGGCCTGGCATCCCGATAACCGCAATGCACTGATCGTCGTGGATCTGGCGGGTGACATGTCGCCACTGTTGCAGCTGGATGCCGACACACTTCGTGAGCGTCTTTTTACGCCGAAAAACGACCTTGGCGATCTGCCACCGGTGCCGGTAAAACTGGTGCACATTAACAAGTGTCCGGTGCTGGCCCCTGCCAGTACGCTGCGCCCGGAAGATGCGGCCCGTCTGGGCATTGACCGTCAGCACTGTCTGGCGAATCTGGCGCTGCTGCGTCAGCAGCCTGACGTGCGGGAAAAACTGGTCACGCTGTTTGCGGAAGCGGAGCCGTTTACGCCGTCAGACGATGTAGACACGCAACTTTATGATGGCTTCTTCAGTGATGCCGACCGCGCCGGGATGAATATCATTCGTCAGACCGCGCCCGCGAATCTGCCCGCGCTCGATCTGAGCTTTGAAAGTGCACGGGTGGCAAAACTGCTGTTCCGCTACCGGGCGCGTAACTTCCCCGGCACGCTGGATGATGCCGAGCAGCAACGCTGGTTGCAGCATCGCCGTGAAGTGCTGAATGCTGAGCGCGTGTCGGCCTTTATGCAGGAGCTGGAGGGACTGGCCAATCTGCATGAAGCGGATGCAGAAAAGGTTGGGCAGCTGAAAGCGCTCTATCTCTATGCGCAGGAGCTGGTTTCCTGACGTACTGAGACACTCAGACCCGGCATCACCTGCCGGGTCTGAGTGTCTGATATTGCTGAATCAGAGTACGGTCCACGCCAGCCAGGTCAGTGCAAAACCGCTTAATCCCATTATTGTCGTCAGCACGGTCCAGGTGCGTAAACCATCGGCGACGGATAATCCAAGATAACGTGTCACCACCCAGAATCCCGCATCGTTGACATGCGACAGTCCCAGGCCGCCAAAACAGGCTGCGAGGGTGACCAGTACCCGCTGCATATCCGTCACACCAGTTACCGCCTGCGTCAGCAAACCGCTGGTGGTCAGGATGGCCACCGTGGCTGAACCCTGTGATGCACGCAGTGCCAGCGACAGGATAAACGCAGCCGGGACCAGCGGCAGATGCAGCGTTTCAAGCGTGACCGCCAGCGCTTTACCCACGCCCGACTCCACCAGCACTTTACCGAATGCCCCACCCGCACCGGCCACCAGAATCACGCTGGCTGAGGTAGGAATGGCGCGACCGGTCAGATCTTCCAGCTTGTCTTTGCTCCAGCCCCGTCGCACGCCCAGCAGCCACGCCGCCAGACCTAAAGCAATCAGCAGGGCAATCGGCGGCGTGCCAATCACGGTCATCACATTTCGCAGCAGGCTCCCTTCTGTCAGGAGTGTGTGGGACAGCGTTCCCAGCACAATTAACACAATCGGAACCACAATCAGACCGCTGATGGTCAGCGCGCCGGGTGGAGCTGGCTCATTTTTCTTTTCCTGTCCCTCCGGCTTCGCCATCTGCAACTGTTCCAGCACCTCCACCGACAGATGGTAATGGCGACGGTTCATGACCTTCGCCACGTAGTAGCCGATGATGCCGACCGGCACTGAAATCGCAATACCCAGCATCATCAGCCAACCCATATCGGTGTGCAGGATGCCCGCCGCAGCGGCTGCTCCCGGATGGGTCGGCAGCGCCACGTGCACTGTCAGCATCACACCCGCCATCGGCAGACCAAATTTCAAAGGTGAGACGCGTGCCACCTTAGTGAAGCCATAAATCAGCGGGATGACGATAATAAAGCCCACTTCGAAAAACACCGGAATGCCCAGGATAAAGGCCGCCATGGTCAGGGCCGCGACGGTTCGCTTTAGCCCCAGCGTTTTACTGAAGCGTTGCGCCAGCGATTCAGCACCGCCCGAGGCTTCAATAATCGCCCCAAGCATGGCACCCAAAACGATAATGATGGTGATATGACCGAGCAGTCCACCCATCCCGGTGATAATCGTCTCCATGATTTTTTCAGCCGGAATGCCGGTCGCGATAGCCACCAGCAGACTGACAATTAACAGGGCGACAAACGGATGAACTTTGGCTTTGATGACCAGCAGCAGCAGGATCACGATGCTGGCGGTCGCTATGGCTAACAGCAGTGCGGTGGACATAGTAAACCTCAGAAATTGTTATATTTTTTGGGTTATCGGCGTACAGAAATAGCAGGTACAGGGCCAGAAAAAAGGCAAGCCTCTCCCTACCGGTGCCGAAACACCGGTTTTAAAGCACGTTAAATCAGGTTCTTATCTTCCAGGTTTTAAACCAGCCAAGCCCCTCGGTCGTTTTTCCGCGCGGGATATACTCGCAGCCGATCCAGCCGGTATAGCCAACCTCATCCAGCAGCGCGAAGAGGTACGGATAATTAATTTCACCCTCATCCGGCTCATGGCGATCCGGTGCCGACGCAATCTGTACGTGACGATAGCGTCCGGCATAGTGGCGAATCAGATGGCTGAGGTTGCCGTCAACGCGCTGCGCATGGAACAGGTCAAGCTGAGTAAACACATTAGGCCGGTCGATCTGTTCAGCCATCTCCAGCGTCTGATACTGGCTGGCGTAGAGATAGTTGGGTTTGGTTGTCGGGTTAAGTGCTTCTATCAGCAGGGTGATGCCGTGCGGCGCAAAGCACTCAGCCGCATAACGCATGTTGCTGATAAAGGTCTCGACGTAGCGCTGGCGGTCGGCACCAGGCGGCACCGTCGCGGCCATGATATGAACCTGCGGGCAGTTCAGCGCAATCGCATAACTCAGGGCGCGATCGATATCCGCCTTAGCTTCCGCTTCCCGTCCGGGAATGGCAGAGACGCCCCACTCACCCGCCGCAATGTTGCCGGGAGCCGTGTTGAACAGCACCAGCTCCAGATGATTATCATCAAGCCACTGTTTTATCTGCGCGGCGGGATAGTCATAAGGAAACAGAAATTCCACCGCAGTAAAACCGGCTTCAGCTGCTGCCGCGAAGCGTTCAGCAAAGGGGTATTCTGTAAACTGCGTCGAGAGGTTAGCAGCAAACTTCGGCATTATCGTCTCCTTAATTCCGCCACTTCGCCATCATTGAGATAACGAATCGGGCGGTCGCCCAGGGTAAAGATCAGCCGGGCAGTCTCTTCCAGCTCTTCGGTGTTATCTGCCGCTTCCTGTAATGATTTACCTACCACCACCGGACCGTGATTCGCCAGCAGAAAGGCACGGTAGCGCGGTGCCAGCGTTGCCAGATCCTCGGCCAGTCGTTCATCGCCCGGCTTGTAGTAAGGCACGACCGGCACATCACCTACGCGCATCACGACATAAGGCGTAAACGGGCGAATGCAGTTTTTCTTGTCCAGACCCTGTAAACACGACAGCGCTGTGAGGTAGTGGCTATGCAGATGCACCACTGCCCTGCAGTCGGGATTATTCAGGTAGAGCGCGCGATGAAACGCGATTTCCTTGGAGGGTTTATCACCGGAGAGCCATTCCCCCTCAGGCGTGACTTTTGACAGCCGATCGCCCTGTAATTCCCCGAGGCAGGAACCGGTGGGTGTCGCCAGCAGATTGCCATCGGTCAGCAACATGGAGAGGTTACCCGCCGAGCCGGTGGCATAGCCACGCTGAAAGAACGACGCGCCAAGACGCACCATTTCGTCACGCGCCTGCTGCTCCGCGAAAGAGAAAGATTCAGACATAAGTAAACTCCGTTTGCGCGCGGCGGAAAAAGTCTTCATCGCCAAAATTGCCTGATTTCAGGGCCAGTGAGAGCGGCTGATGGATATCGCGAACCCAGGGTACGCCAGGTGAAATGGTCGGGCCGATGTGAAAGGCCGTTACGCCCAGGCTCTGCGCAACCACACCAGAGGTTTCACCGCCCGCCACGATAAAGCGCTGCCAGCCGCGCTGTTTCAGCTCACGGGTGACGGCGGTGAACAGCTGCTCAACGGCTTCACTGCTGCGCTGCGCACCATAGCGCTGCTGAATGACCTGCAACTGTTGCGCGTCCGCAGTGGCAAACAGCAGCGGTGCCAGCGCCTGATGGCGATGTGCTTCTACCCAGTCGCACAGCTGTCGGGCATACCCTTCGGCATCTTCCAGGCAGTGTTCAATCTCAACTTCGCAGGCCGGTGCCAGCTGGCGATACGCGGCAACCTGCCGGTTGGTCATCTGCGAGCAGGAGCCGGAAAGCACCACGGCGCGATCGCCCTGCGGACGACCTGCCTGCTCCGCCTCAGCGTCGGTCTCAGCCGTCGCCCACTGCCGTGCCAGACCGATAGCCAGCCCCGAACCGCCGGTGACCAGCCGCATATCGCTTAGCGCTGCGCCCAGCGTCACCAGATGATCCTGATGCAGAGCATCGGTCACGACGTAGTTGATCCCCTGTGCCGCCAGCTGGCCCAGCGCCTGACGCACTGACTCTGCGCCCTGCCCGACCTGCGCCGCTGCGATCAGCCCGGCTTTTCCCGACGCCTGCGATGTCATCAGACGCAGCAGGTTGCTGTCGTGCATCGGTGTGACCGGATGATGACGCATCCCGGAATCTGACAGCAGCTGATCACCGACAAACAGATAGCCCTGATAGACGGTACGGCCATTGACAGGCAGCGCCGGACAGATGACCGTCTGCGTTTCACCCAGTGCGTTCAGCAGCGCATCGGTCACCGGACCGATATTGCCCTGCGCTGTGCTGTCGAAAGTAGAGCAATATTTGAAGTAGAAGCGCTCGCAGCCCTGTTGCTGCAGCCAGGCCAGCGCCGCCAGCGACTGGGCAACCGCCTGCTCTGCCGGACAAGAGCGGCTTTTCAGGCTGACCACTATCGCCTGCGCCCCGGTGATTTCTTCGCTGGCGGGAATGCCGTTGAACTGAATAGTGCTCAGGCCGTTCTGCACCAGAAAACTGGCGATGTCCGTTGCACCGGTGAAATCGTCCGCTATGACCCCAAGACGCATCAGTTTTTCTCCCCGGCCTGTGGCAGCGTGATGCCGCTGAAGATTTTAATTACCGCGCTGTCATCTTCGCGGCCATATCCCGCGTTGCTGGCTTCGGTGAACATGTTGAGGGCGGTTGAGGCCAGCGGCAGCGGGAAGTGCAGCGATTTGGCAGTATCGGCGACCAGGTTAAGATCTTTCACAAAGATATCGACGGCTGATTTCGGGCTGTAATCCCCGTCTACTACATGCTTCATACGGTTCTCGAACATCCACGAATTGCCCGCCGCATTGGTGACGACTTCATACATGGTGTCCAGCGGGATACCGGCCCGCGCCGCCAGCGCCATCGCTTCTGCACCCACTGCGATATGAACACCCGCCAGCAGCTGATGGATAATTTTGACGGTAGACCCAAGGCCGATTTCACTGCCCACGCGGTACACTTTGGCCGCGACCGCATCCAGCACCGGCTGCAGGTACGCAAAGGCTGCGTCGCTGCCGGAGGCCATTACAGTCATTTCACCGCTGGCCGCTTTGGCGGCACCGCCGGAAACCGGGGCATCCAGCATCAGCAACTGGTGTTCGGCCAGCCGCTGTTCAATCTGCTGCGCATCGTGCGCGGAAAGCGTGGATGAAACCATGACTGCGGTGCCGGGACGCAGTTTTGCAGCCAGGCCCGCTTCACCGAACAGAATGGCGTTTACCTGCTGCGCGTTCACCACCAGCAGCAATACGGCATCAAGTTGGTCTGCAAAGGCAGAGGCGGATGGCTGCGCATCACGTGCGCCGGCCTGACGTAAGCTCTCCAGCGCAGCGGGGTTTAAATCGACACCCCAGGTGTTTAAACCGGCACGCAGACAGGATTTCGCGGCACCCATGCCCATAGAACCTAACCCGATAACACAGATATTTTCAGCTGGCACGTTACGCCTCCACTGTTAAATTAAGTGATTATTTGTTTGTTACTGTTAATCCTGCCAGCTTACTCCCGGTAAAAATGTGTCGCCCCTCACAAAAAAACATCACACTTGTGAACAGGAACAATTTTTAACATGGCATACTTGTCCGCAATCAGGCCATTAAACGGCGTTTAAGCACGGTATCATGGGGTGCATGCTGTTATTTTTTGTTCTGGATAAGCGGCAGATACTTTATAGTGTGAAAAAATGATAATTATCAGGGAGCAGATATGATTCCGGTTGAACGTCATCAACAGATTCTGGCGCTGGTCGCCGATCGTGGCGTGGTCAGTATTGCAGAACTCACTGAGCGGCTGGGTGTGTCACACATGACCATACGTCGTGATGTGCAGAAACTGGAGGAACAAGGTGCGGTGCTGTCCGTTTCTGGCGGCGTGCGATCGGCCGATCGGCTGGCGGCTGAACCCTCACATCTGACGAAAAGCGCCCTCTACAACGATGAAAAGTGCGCTATCGGCCGCACCGCGGCCCGGCACATTCCGCGTAACAGCTGCATCTATCTGGATGCCGGCACCACGACACTAGCGCTGGCTCGAGAGCTGGTGGATCGGGATGATGTGCTGGTGGTGACCAATGATTTTATGGTGGCGAATCTGCTGATGGAAGCGAGTCAGTGCCGGGTTATTCATACCGGCGGCACCGTATGCCGGGAGAACCGCTCCTGTGTCGGCGAGTCGGCGGCACGAAGCCTGCGTCATCTGGCTATCGATATTGCCTTTATTTCCGCCTCCTGCTGGGGGCCGCGCGGCTTGTTTACGCCGGATGAAGATAAAGTGATGGTGAAACAGGCGGTGAGTGAGGTGAGCAGTAAGCGGGTGCTGCTGAGTGACAGTTCAAAGTACAACAGGATTGCGACGTTTCTGGCGTTACCGCTGGAGAGGTTTGATGTGGTTATAACCGATAAAAAACTGAGTGATGCAGGGCGGGAGTTGTTAAGTACGGGTAACTGGGAGCTGGTGCTGGCCAGTTAAACCGTTGCCGCCTTCCCACAAGATCGGAAAGGCGGCAACGTTAGCGCGATTAGACTTCTTCGCTGAACTGCGGCACCGGATTACGGAAGCTGCGGGTCACAAAGGCCAGGTAGATAATCCCGATGGCGGCCCAGATCAGGCCCAGCTCCATAGAACTCTCTTCCAGGTTTACCCACAGCGCACCCACCGTCAGTGCACCCAGCAGCGGCAGCAGCAGATACTGAACGTGATCTTTCAGCGTGCGGTTACGCTTCTCACGGACCCAGAACTGCGCGATCACCGACAGGTTAACGAAGGTAAACGCCACCAGCGCACCAAAGTTAATCAGCGCGGTAGCCGTAACCAGATCAAAGTTAATCGCCATCAGCGCAATCGCACCGACCAGCAGCACGTTGAGCGATGGGGTACGCCATTTTGGATGGATGTAACCGAAGAAACGCTCCGGGAACACGCCATCGCGGCCCATCACATACATCAGACGCGATACGCCAGCGTGCGCTGCCATACCGGATGCCAGCACCGTGACCACCGAGAAGATCAGGATGCCAACCTGCAACGCTTTACCGGCGACAAACAGCATGATTTCAGGCTGTGAGGAGTCCGGGTGCTGGAAGCGGGTGATGTCCGGGAAGTAAAGCTGCAGGAAGTAAGACGCAGCGATAAAGATCACACCACCAATCAGCGCAGTCAGGAAAATAGCGCGAGGAATCGTGCGTTCTGCATCTTTGGTCTCTTCCGACAGCGAACTGATGCCATCAAAGCCGAGGAACGAGAAGCAGAGTATGGTCGCACCGGTAATCATCGGCACCACATGGGCATTCTCAGACCAAAACGGACGGCTGCTTACCAGCGTACCGGAACCGACGCCGCTGGCCACACCGTAGATCACCATCGCAGTGATCCCGACCATGACAACCACCTGCAGCACCACAATCACACTGTTGAAGTTCGCAACAGTTTTGATGCCCTTGAGGTTAGAGAGCGTCATAAACCCAACCAGCAGCACAACAAAAATCCACGACGGAATGCCCGGCACCAGCGATTCGAAATAGTTTTTAGCCAGCAGGATGTTGATCATCGGCATGAACAGGTAGTCCAGCAGAGATGACCAGCCGACCATAAAGCCGACGTGCGGACTGATTGCCTTCTGAGCATAGGTATAAGCGGAGCCCGCAGAGGGGAAGCGGCGTACCAGCTTACCGTAACTCACAGCAGTAAACAGAATCGCAACCAGCGCGAAAGCATAAGCGGTGGCGACGTGACCGTCGGTCAGCCCGGAAACGATGCCAAAGGTATCGAACAGGGTCATAGGCTGCATGTAGGCTAAGCCCATCATGACGACCGGAAGTAACGTGAGTGTTTTTTTGAGTTGCGCACGCTGCGGTGCGGCGGAGGTATTAAGCGACATGCTTCAGTCCCCCATGTGCAACAACCTGGCTGGGCTGGGTCACAGGGCAACTGCGCATTAAGCGACAGGGAGAAAGGTTAGCGGTTGACGCGGCGCCGTAGTCATCACGAAAACGCGTACCAGCGTTAGCTGGCAGAGTGTAAAACATCCCCATCTTTGTAATCCTCAATCTCACGCTTACGCGTGTTTTCAGTGTTTATCTATCCGGGTGCGTGCCCGGCCTCGGTTAAGTCAGCAAAAACGCTCTATTAAAACCTGATGCAAAAAAAATAACCGGCGCGTTAAGCGTCGGTTATCATCTGATTTTGCAGGCCGCGTATTCTGCCCCAACCCGTGGCAGAAATACAAGCCATCGGGGCATCATATGCGAAAATAACGCACGGAATTGCTGGTAAACCGGCGTTTCAGGCGTTTTTCAGCATCCAGTCAATTTCCGTAGAGGTAATCAGCCGTTCAAACTGCATCAGTTCATAATTTTTGCAGCTGTGCCAGACACTGGCAAAACGTTCGCCCAGTAACTTCTGCAACGGATAACTGTTGTCAAATTCATACAGCGCATCGCTCTGACGAATCGGCAGTGCCAGCCCCTCGGCATGATGACCGTTGCCAGTGACCGGATGCGGCAACGGCAACTGAGTATCGAGTCCATGGAGCATCCCGGCCAGGATAGCCGACACCACCAGATAAGGGTTAGCATCGGCACCGGCCACGCGATACTCGATACGATGGTTATCAATATCGCCACAGGGAACGCGCAGCGCAACCGTCCGGTTGTTATGGCCCCATGAGGCCTGTAACGGCACATAGGCATCCGGAACAAAGCGGCGATAGGCATTCACGTTAGGTGCCAGCAGCGCCATTGACGCGGGCATCAGGTCGATCATGCCGGCCAGCGCGCGTTTCATCAGTGGCGAATCACTGCCGTCATCGCAGGCGAAGGCGTTGTGATCGGCCGCATCCAGCATGCTGATATGCACATGCATGCCGCTGCCCGCATATTCCTCATACGGCTTGGCCATAAATGTTGCGGTCATACCGTGATTTTCCGCCACCTGACGAATCAGACGCTTGAGCTGCACCGCATGGTCGCAGGCGCGCAGCACGTCGCGCGTGTGGTGAAGGTTAATTTCAAACTGTCCGGGCGAGGCCTCCGCCAGTGCGCCGTCGGCCGGTATACCCTGCTGACGCGCCAGATCGTCAATGTCTCGAAGCACATCGGCGAAGTGATCGAGGTTATCTACCGAGTAGACCTGGCTCTGCATATTGCGTTCATCACTACCAGGCGAACACGGCGGCTGGATAAAGCCTTCTGCATCACGCTTTTTGTCCACCAGATAGAACTCCAGCTCTACCGCTACCACCGGAAACAGCCCTCGGTTACGCAGCTGTTGCCACAGCCGGTTAAGGACATTTCGGGGTTCAACGTCAAAGGGAGTGCCATCTTGGTTGCACATGGTTAACAACAGCTGCGCAATGTGTTGAGGGTCAGACGCGGAGGGAACTAACGTACCGGTGACGGGCAGACAGAGGTTATCAGGTTCGCCCAGTGACTGGCCGAGTCCCGCTTCTTCCACCGTGTTGCCGAGGATATCCATGGCAAACACCGAGGCGGGGAAATAACACCCTTTTTCCAGTTTAGACAGCGCAGAGACCGGAATGCGCTTGCCGCGGAACACACCATTTAGATCATTTAACAGGATGTCGACATACTGCGTTTCAGGATGGCGCTCCAGCCAGGTTTTCACCTCAAGCTGGAACGCGCTGGTTCGTTTCTCTTCACTGTGAAGCATGAAGTCTTCCACTTCTACCAGGTTAGTCATGATCTCACCCGCCCCTATTAGGTTTGCGTAATGCTCAAAATAACAGCCACACCACTAACATAGCGCCAACATAAAAAGTGTGCAAATGTAACAATTCTGTTTGAAGAACAAACAGCAGGTTGTTAGATTGAAAAAATATTGCACACTTAGTCACCAGACGTGCCTTTTCGGTAGATATTTCGAACAGCGATGCGAGGACGGGAGATGGGCATTATTTTTGACAAGCCGTTGATTGGCGTAGTGATGTGTCAGAAAGATTTGGGCGGCCATCTGACCCAGACGGTTCACAACAAATATATCGACGCGATTGTTCTTGCGGGCGGTGTGCCGCTGGCACTTCCCCACAGTCTGATGAATGCCCCTCATCTATTAGAAAACGCTATGGCTGTTCTGGATGGCCTGCTGCTAACCGGCAGCCCAAGTAATATCGAACCCTGGCATTATGGCGAGCCGGGCGAAGAGCCCCATGCCGATCCGGGGCGGGACCATCTTGCCTTTCAGCTGATCACCTGGGCCACCAGCCATAAAATGCCGATATTCGGCATCTGCCGTGGCATGCAGGAGCTGGTGGTGGCGAATGGCGGCGCGCTGTGGAGAGAAGTCAGCGGGCAGCCGCCGTTTCAGCGTCATCATGAAGATGAGACGCTGCCACTGGATCAACAGTATGCACCGGCGCATCAGGTCACTATCGAACCGGATGGCGTGCTGGCAACATTACTCGACAGTGATAGCCCACTGAGGGTCAATTCACTGCATCATCAGGGCGTACGCGAACCGGGCCCGCAACTGCGCGTTGAAGCGCGCGCGCCGGATGGCCTGATTGAGGCCGTCAGTCTGCGTCATCATCCCTTCGCCCTGGCGGTACAGTGGCATCCCGAGTGGCAGCCAGAAAGCACGGCGGGATCACAGGCGCTGTTCAGCGGCTTTATTCAGGCCGCCATTCGCTATCACAGGGGAAAAGCAGATGAGTGATGCCACGCTGGCACCAGGACGACGGCTGGCGCAGATTCGCCAGACGCTGGGGCTGTCGCAACGCCGGGTTGCCGAACAGGCCGGGCTGACTCACAGCGCCATCAGTACCATTGAGCAGGATAAAGTCAGCCCGGCAGTCAGCACGCTGCAGAAGCTGCTGAAGGTTTATGGGCTATCGCTGTCAGAATTCTTTTCGGAACCCAAACCGGACGCAGAACCCAAAGTGATTGTCCGTCCCGGCGACCTGGTGGAGATTGGCAGCCAGGGTGTTTCGCTGAAGCTCATCGACAACGGTGGTGCGCAGCGCTCGCTGGGCATGCTGCTGGAAACGTATCAACCCGGCGCCAGTACCGGCGAGAAGCTGCGTCATCCGGGCGAGGAAACCGGCACGCTGCTGGAAGGCGAAATTACGCTGGTGATTAACGGACAAGCGTTTCATCTCTCCGCCGGAGAGAGCTACGTGATTGATACCGGCTTACCGCACAGCTTTACCAACAGTGCAGACTTCCCGTGCCGCATTGTCAGTGCCCACACGCCAGCAAATTTCTAGGCGCATTCCGGAGGTTGTTATGAATTATGTGGAGAGTTATTACGCTGCGACCGCCAATACGCATGCGCCCTGGCCGACGCTGCAGGAGAGCATTCAGTGTGACGTCTGCATTATTGGCGGTGGTTTCACCGGTCTTTCGGCGGCACTGCATCTGACCGAGGTGGGTTACGACGTGGTCGTGCTGGAAGCAGCACGCGTCGGCTTTGGTGCCAGCGGTCGTAATGGCGGTCAGGTGGTGAACTCCTACAGCCGCGACGTGGATGTGATTGAACAGCGCTACGGCAAAGAGAGCGCCCGCATGCTGGGCGGCATGATGTTTGAAGGCGCTGAGATTATCCGCGACCGCATTAAGCGGTATGCAATTGAGTGCGACTACCGTCCTGGCGGCATCTTTGCGGCCCTGAATGCGCGCCAGATGGCGCATCTGCAGAAACAGAAAGCGTTATGGCAGCAGTATGGCAATTACGATCTGGAGCTGCTGGACGAACGCGCCATTCGCCGCGAAGTCGCCACCGAACGCTACGTCGGTGGACTGCTGGATCGGCGTGGCGGTCATCTGCATCCGCTGAACCTGGCACTGGGTGAAGCAGAAGCCATCCGGCGACATGGCGGGCGCATCTATGAACAGTCCGCGGCAACCAATGTGGTTTATGGCACACCTAATCGGGTGAAAACGGCTCAGGGCGAGGTGAGCGCAACGTTTGTGATCTTCGCCGGTAACGCCTATCTGTCACCGCAACTGGAGCCGCGCCTGAGCAGGAAAAGCATGCCGTGTGGATCGCAGATTGTCGCGACCGAGCCGCTGACACCCGACCAGGCGTTATCGCTGATGCCGAACAACTACTGTGTGGAAGATTGTAACTATCTGCTGGATTACTTCCGACTGACCGCAGATAACCGGCTACTTTATGGCGGCGGTGTGGTCTATGGCGCACGTGAACCGGCGGATATCGAAGCGTTAATACGACCCAAACTGGCGCGCACGTTCACGCAGTTGCAGAATGTGAAGCTGGACTTCAGCTGGAGCGGCAATTTCCTGCTGACGCTGTCGCGCATGCCGCAGTTTGGCCGGCTGGAGAACAATGTCTATTTCATGCAGGGCGACAGCGGCCATGGTGTGACCAGCACGCATCTCTCCGGCAAGCTAATCAGCGAAGTGTTACGCGGCGACGCCGAACGGTTCGATGCTTTTGCGCGTCTGCCTCACCTGCCCTTTCCCGGCGGACGGCGGTTTAAAGTGCCGCTGACGGCGATGGGCGCGGTGTGGTACGCGCTGAGGGACCGATTGGGGGTGTAGTCGATTATTTTATTGTGCAGCCCGGCCAGAGGCTCTTTCCGTCAGAAGTTTGGACTTTATCGATTTCTGGCGATCGCCAGGTTGATGAGTTTTAAGGGGTACACTCATCAACCTCTACTGCAACATTCCGATGCTGCTGATGCCCGACTCATGGCTTTCCATCTATTTTAGAGCACCAATGCCACGGGATTTTCATAAGAACAGACAGGGTCACTAATTTTTTTGCTGAGTGCGGACTGATCTTGCACTTCCTGATTCACATCATTAGAAATCGCTGGCCTCTGTATAGGCCTTTTTCATTCAATAGACCACCTTAACGGATTTCCCCGAGTAACTCACTTAACCCCCTTTAACAATTTCTTGATCCTGACGCTGGCAAGTGTCAGGATTTGCCCCTCACTTTTTACAGAATTTTGCCATGCTGAAACTTTTTGCAAGATACATGTCAGTTGGTGTCATTAACACGCTAATTCATTGGACCACCTTCGCTATCTGTGTCACGAGTGGGCTACAGCAATCACTCTCCAACTTTATTGCGTTCTGTGTTGCCGTCACCTTCTCTTTCTTTGCTAACGCAAAATGGACGTTTGGTTCTGAAGCCACTACTACGCGATACATCATGTATGTGGTTTTCATGGGGATGGTGGCCGTCATGATTGGTGCATACGCCGATCGCATGAAGGTGAATCCGATCATCACCCTCGTCGTCTTCTCAGCAATAAGTCTGGTGTGTGGTTTTATCTATTCAAAATATATTATTTTCAGAGATAAGAAATGAAGATATCGCTTGTTGTTCCCGTTTTAAACGAACAGGAAGCACTTCCTGTTTTCTATCAGACCGTAAGAAATTACATGCCGCTTGCAGATGATGAGATTGAGATTGTTTTCGTCAACGATGGTAGCACTGACAACACAGAATCTCTGATTCAGGCGATCATGAAAAATGACGTCTTGGTAAAATATGTCAGCTTTACACGAAATTTTGGTAAAGAACCTGCTCTTTTTGCAGGTCTTGAAGCATCAACTGGAGATGTTGTTATTCCTATAGATGTTGACCTGCAGGACCCAATCGATGTTATTCCTCTTCTGCTTTCGAAATGGAAAGAAGGTGCAGAAGTTGTACTTGCGAAGCGTGTGGACCGTTCATCAGATAGCCGTCTTAAGCGTAAAAGCGCTGAATGGTTCTATAAGTTGCACAACATGATTAGCAAACCGCAGATTGAAGAAAATGTGGGCGATTTCAGGCTAATGTCCCGCCATGTTGTCGATAACATTAAGCTTTTGCCTGAGCGAAATCTGTTCATGAAAGGCATTCTTTCATGGGTGGGTGGTAGAACAGAGGTGGTTGAATACACTCGAGCTGAACGCGTTGCTGGTTCGACAAAATTTAATGGATGGAAACTCTGGAACCTGGCACTAGAGGGTATAACGTCATTCTCTACGTTTCCTTTGCGCATGTGGACTTATATCGGTTTTTTTGTAGCCGGTCTCTCTTTCTTATACGGCGTATGGATGATTGCCGACAAACTAATCTGGGGAAACCCAGTGGCTGGTTATCCGTCAATCCTGGTTTCGATTTTATTCCTTGGAGGCATTCAGCTAATAGGGATAGGCGTGCTGGGTGAGTATATAGGTAGAATTTATATTGAGACCAAACAACGTCCTAAATATATAATCAAAAAAGAGCATCGCTGCATTAGGCAATTAAATGAAGATTAGGATAGATTAGTGCTATGCCCCCCTGAATTTTACCTAACTTGATAAGATTGGTATCAATTCTTTCCAGACCTCAGGGGGAATAATTAATGAGCATCAAAAAGAAAGGGAGATAATAAAAGTCTCGCATTTATTCCAATCTGTAAATTCAAGGTAATATTATATGAACGAAACTTGCACCTTTACTCTAATTTTAGGATTGAGTGACTTTCTCTCAGTTGATTGGTACCGCCTATTTCAATAATGTCTTCATAAGCCACATGAGGCCCCTCAAGAAGAAGCTTTTTTTACAACAAACAGATCAACAGTATTCTCCACGAGGCCTAAGCCGGAGTTTCCGCCAATAAGTCCTACCGTAAGCACGCCATTTTCAACGCCACGTTTTACACCCTACGTAAGAAGGATAGCGGTATAGAGGCATTTCAGGTGGTTCTGGGCCGAAAGTTCTGACGACAGATCAGAAGCGGGAAGCCGTGGAGGTCATGTGTGATGCAATTTTTTTTTCGCAACGCCGTGTCTGCAGTCTGACAGGTCTGCCACTTTCAACCTGCCGTTATTCGACTCAGCTTCCGGCTGCTGACGCGTAGCTGCATTTACCTGGCACTTGAACGCCGCCGCTTTGATTACCGGCGCACCTGGCAATTATTGCACCGGGGAGGCCTTTACATCAACCACAAGCGGGTATACCGACATCTATCAGTTCAACGGCTTGGGAGTAAAGCGCAAGCGGCGCCATAAGAGTCTGGCGACTGAGCGGCTTCCGCTTTTTCGCCCGGATGCGCCGAACCTGACATGGTCGATGGATCTTGTCATGAATGCACTTGCCAGCGGCCGCGGATTAGGTGCCTGACATGTGTGGACGACTTAACGAAGGAGTGTCCAACGTTTACCACTGCATTCGAAATTTCAGATGTTCAGGTCATGCGCATTTTGGAAAGTATTGCACTTTTTTGGGGCTATCCAGCGACGATGAAAACTGACAAGAGGCCGGGATTCGCATGCCGCGCACTGGTTCAATGGTCCTTTGAGCATGGCGTTGAGTTGCGACTTATCCAGCCAGGCAAGCTAACATAGAACGGATTGATTGAGAGTTTTAACGGACGAATTTAGCGATGAATGTCTGAATGAGCACTGGTTCACCGATATCGTTTACAACAGGAGAATTATTAATGACTGGCGGCAGAATTATGACGAGTGTCGTTTACATTTAACACTTAATTATCAGACACAATCAGCGTTTGCAGCACGGTGGCGAAATGGAAAATGTGAAGTTAAACAAACCGACATTGCTAACTGACGGTTGTATCTGATACTGGGACAATTTAGGAATAAAGACTAAATCGCGATTTCTGCAAAATCTTAGTTAAAAAGCAGAAGTAAGTTATGATTTAATTAAAATTAACTGAGTAGGATTTATAAATAATTACATTGAGCCTAAGTCCGATGACATACCGCCTGGTTGTTTATCGATTGAAAATCTGGACATACATGTTACACCCTAAAAAAGTGGAATTAGACTTCAAATTATTAGGCTACAAAAAATAATGCAGCCCAATCTGTTGATATATAAAAATACTATACTAATAATAAATTAAACATATAGTGCCTCGTAAATTTATTAATACTAACCTTTCAAAATGCAACTATAAAAATAATTTGGCTTGTTAGTCATATTAAACATAAACCAATCATCTCTATTGTTTATATACCTGTATCCCGCATCTGTATTCAGGTGTGACACCTTCACTCCAGTTTCACACTCCTTTGTTCCATATGCAGAAAGAATTTTAGCTTCACGCTCATTCGATTTAAAGCTAACTTCAGAATATATATTAAAAGTATACAAACCAAAGAAAAGAGACAAAATAAAGGGTGCTACTAAAATATTTTTTGTCTTAACGGGTTGGATTAATTCACTTATCGCGTAAGCCACAAAAGAAAACATAACACACCACGCGAACAGGAAACCTCTTGGCTCTGTATAAGGTGATGCCATCATAGATCCGACGACCAAAATGGAGGCCGCAATCATTGAGTAATGGTAAGCAGTAAGTTTTCCTTTTTTCTGAAGGTAACAACAGGCGGCAATAGCGATGACCAGCATAACAGACGTTGTTTCAAAAAATTTGGCACACACATCTACAAACCTGGATATGTAATAGGCTGCGAAGTCAGATCCCTTGTTTATCGTTGAGTCATAATATGCCTTCCTAATCTTTGTCGAGGGAGCGAGCATCAATATAGTCCAGCCTGTCATAATGGATATGATCGGAAGGTAGTTGGAGATGCCTTTCCGATTTTCAACCACACAAAGCAGAAGGAGCGCAACGGACAGAGCAAGTGGGACGTTTTCGAAACTTAAACCAGAAAGTAGACAAACAACAAGATATGTGCCGAACGTTAACTTTCTTGATTTCAATCGTTCGAGTCTTTCCTTTTTGGAATATGCAAAAGCAGTAGCCATAACAAGTATCATGGGCTGCAAATACTCTGAATTCGCTGTTTTCCAGAAAAAAACTTCCATACCTGGCCAAAGAACAAAAAGCATTACCATGCAGATAAGTGCTACTAGAATTCGCTGTCCTTTTTCTTGGGCTCCTGATAATAGTGACAAACAATACATAAATGGTATCACTGATAGGGAGTAAAACATCACTGACATCCAGTGCGGGAGACTTAGCTCGAATATAGCTATTTGCTCTCCCAATCTGGCATTCCATCCTGATATCTGCATACTAGATTTCGCAGCGGCAAAACTGAGCCTTTGAATAAGCCCCCCATCTATGAAGTGCTTGGTCAAGCCATAATCTTCGCCCATTCTTGGCGCTATGAAAACAATCGACAAATAGATTGAATATATAACAAGAGAAAATATAGCCATATCTCTTTTCAAGTATGAGCTACATTCAAAATTCTTATCCATACTATACTAACTCTCTCTTTATAATGAATAACAAATTGATGACAAAAAAATCCACACAAATAAACTATTGCTGTAAATACAAAAGCTTCGATGGCATGACTTTTATTGTGCCTGCGGCATTGGGGTCAGTGTCGGACGCCATTCCACCCCTGGAAGAAATGCAGAAAATCGCTAATAATACTGGTTTACGAATTAAGTATCTATATGACATTAGTAAAAAAAGAAAACATCTCGGACAGAAAAAATGCTTCGAAGTAAACGAAAGCTTTCCATTGCTCTTCAACAAGAAAACAGCTAAAACCAGCAACTGAATAACCGTATATATCACGTTAAAAAATATGTAACGTGCTAAGATAAGGAGCATTAAAATTTCCTCATTAACAATGATGGCACGGATCTTGTCATTAGAACACGAACAACGCAAGAATTGTTAAGCATTATTGAGCGTTCAAAAGCCAAGTCATCGGATAATGACTCAAGATCTGCTGTCTGGACAGGCTGCGCAGTGTATAATTTTAGCTTAGTTACTTGCCATATCAAGCATCAATCAAATCCCCCTTCCCGTTGAAGAGCTGAATCGTCACGCATAATCTAAATAGCTGCGTGGAATAGTAGTTCACTTAACGGGAACTTATCCCGGATGGCGCGATCTTATCATTCGCCAACCATCAAAAAAACCAACAATCGTACTGAACGATGCCGATCATAGTATCCATTTCCCGCGGCGAACGACGCGTGTTGCAGAAAGTAGCCCATAAAACGCGTTAAAAAAATCATGCCTGCAGACTAACTAATATGCTCATGCTGTATCGGGACGATCGCGTCAGCGACGTTGGTCGAACGCTCTGCTGCCCCCGTTCATCTTAGGGTAGCTGGATTAACTGTTTTACTTTATCGGGTGTTGAAGGCCTGAAATCCTTACACGCAGGACGCTCCCGATACTAGCCCTTTGAACTTGTCTGCACATTGTTACGTGAGCCGATAAAACTCTCTCCCGGCGTTTTTGGTTTTCAACACTTCTGTTGGATCGCGGAATTAATGTTGAAATGATTAGTAATATAATCGAATTTCAGTTGCATTCGGAACGATACGTTGCTGGTTGCCATCTGCTGAGATTGGTCTGGCTCAGGGCTGCACATTCGTTGTATATCCGCGCCCCGTATAAAGAAGAAAAACTGGCTGCTATCCATAATGCACTAAAAAATGTAGCGCAGCCCATCTGGTCTTTTATGAAGATGAGGTGGGCATTTACCCATTTACCCATTTACCCATTTACCCATTTACCTCAATCCTAAAATCGGTGCAGCTTTGCAGGCAACAAAATTGCGAAGTCACACTGGAACAAAAGGAAAATACTATCTGGCCAGGGCGTTACATTGTGGCAATTGAAAATTCAGCTACATTGATGGCAACAGTAAAAGATTAGTACTGTTTATTAGCCTGCTCAAACTCTTTAAGGCCGCATATTGACGGAAAAAAACCATAATCTTTATGTGTAGATAACTAAATTATCAACAAGCCATTAAACAAAGCGCTAGCTGAAAGCGACCCCAAAACTCAGCGTTATTTCCAACCGATTCAGTCGACCTGATTGAATGACGTTGAGCTGTTATGACAGGCACGTCATGACACGACAACTCGCCACTATTAATACCGTTCAATGCGGCAACTGCTGAAAAAGGTAAGCCACTTTATGAAAAAATCAGGCCATTTCCCGAGGAAAAATATAGTCTGACAAAACCGAAGCGGTATTAGGCGCAGATGTTTAACAATGTAACTATATTTGAAGCCAAACTTGGTCAATAATCAGAAATTTGTATTAATGGCGTGCCTTCAAGAAGAGATCCTATCAGATGCCCGTAAAGCATAAAGCCCTTTAGAGCTCGTGACTCAGAACTTAAACTATCTTACTCAATACAATAATTAACTAAACGAAGCACACGTAATTGTGAGCGGGGTAATAAAATCTATTACCCACTTAAAATATGAATATGTCTTATAATAATTTGCAGACACGCCTTTCCTTGTAAGATATCTATAGGAAAACGATCAAGTGTAGAGGCTGAATTTTTTCATCCCCGACACATGTATGAAGTAAATTTACGAAGCCCTTTTGCCTCAAACATAATCTATTTGGAGACATCTGTTACTCCAGCGGCATCTTCACCGGATCGTCATAGCGATACTCAAAACCGAGTTCGCTACAGATGCGCGATCCATCAATCAGCTTGCCGCTGTCTTTTACGGCCTCTGGCGCGAACTGCGGCGGCTGCAGCCCAAGCTGGCGCGTAACCGCTGGATAGAATGTGTCACGCGACGGATGTTTTGATGCACTCAGATTATACACCCGGCCGCCTTTCGGCGACTGCAGCAGCAGCGCAATCGCCTCGACCACATCATCCAGATGCACCA
Source organism: Pantoea sp. ANP04 (assembly GCF_041982285.1). Lineage (NCBI taxonomy): Bacteria > Pseudomonadati > Pseudomonadota > Gammaproteobacteria > Enterobacterales > Erwiniaceae > Pantoea > Pantoea sp. ANP04. The sequence continues at coordinate 220,991 of NZ_JAUTYS010000001.1, forward strand.
GATTCACGCCCTGCGAGCCATTTGCCACATCCTGCTTACCCGCCAGGAAGCGACCTGGATGGCGTTTTGGCCCGACCAGACCGGACAGACGCAGAATATCCACGCTGGTCCCAGGCAGATCGTGCAGCCAGCTTTCCAGTTTCACCAGCGTCTTTCCGGCTACCGTTTCTGCAGCCAGCGGACTGTTTTCCCGCTTAACACCTGAACTGCCGCCATAAACTGACGTTGAGCTGGTAAAGATGATGCGCGGCACTTTGTAGACCAGCGCGGTATCGACCACATTCTGCACCGCCTGCAGATAGGCCTCGCCACCTTCTGCGGTGCGGCTGGCGGGCAGCGTAACGATCAGCGCATCAACGTTGAACAGCGGCTCAATATCGGCGGCATCACAGAGCAGTTCCGGCGTCAGTTCCAGCTGGAACGCCTCAATCCCGCAGCGACGTGCGGCTTCAACACCGTCTGGCGTGGTTTTGCTGCCGGTAACCTGCCAGCCTCGCGCGGTTAACGCCGTGGCCAGCGGCATGCCCAACCAGCCCAGTCCCACAATCGCGACCTTCTTCATTTTGACTCCTGACGTAAAACATCAACCCCGACTTCACCGTAGTTTGCCCCCGGATTGCAAACCAGAACAACCTGTTTCAGTGCTTTCCGAATCACCTGTTTAAAAAAGTGTTGCCAAGCGCAGCCATCTTCGTTAGGTTAAACCCCACAAATGAATACTCATTCATCGACGAGATTATTATGACACGCGTTCAGTTCAACCATCATCATCACCATCATCCTGACTAGTCTTTCAGGCGATTGGTGCTGGAAGACTTTCAAGATCTTCCAGTGGTGTGAACGCAAGAGAACCCCCGGAAGATCGTCTTCCGGGGGTTTTTTTATGGGCTGACGTAACCACACATTCAGGACAGGAAAAGGACAGGAACCATGTTAGATAACACCCGTTTACGCATAGCTATGCAGAAATCTGGCCGTTTAAGTGATGATTCACGCGAACTGCTGGCGCGCTGCGGCGTTAAAATCAACCTTCAGCAACAGCGCCTGATTGCGTTTGCGGAGAACATGCCGATCGACATCCTGCGTGTGCGCGATGACGATATCCCTGGCCTGGTGATGGATGGCGTGGTCGATTTAGGCATCATCGGTGAGAACGTGCTGGAAGAAGAACTGCTCTCACGTCGTGCTCAGGGTGAAGATCCGCGCTATTTCACGCTGCGCCGCCTGGATTTCGGCGGCTGCCGCCTGTCACTGGCGATGGCGACTGACGCCGAGTACACCGGTCCGGAATGCCTTGATAAGTCCCGTATCGCCACCTCCTATCCTCACCTGCTCAAACAGTACCTCGACAAAAAAGGCGTCAGCTTCAAAACCTGTTTACTGAACGGTTCCGTGGAAGTGGCGACCCGTGCGGGTCTGGCGGATGCCATCTGCGATCTGGTCTCCACCGGTGCAACCCTGGAAGCCAATGGCCTGCGCGAAGTTGAAGTCATCTATCGTTCCAAAGCCGTATTAATTCAGCGTGACGGCGAGATGCCTGCCGCCAAGCAGGAGTTGATCGACAAAATGATGACCCGTATTCAGGGCGTGATTAAAGCGCGTGAATCGAAGTACATCATGCTGCACGCGCCGAGTGAGCGTCTGGAAGAAGTCATTAGCCTGCTGCCTGGCGCAGAGCGCCCGACCGTTCTGCCACTGGCAGGTGATGTCAGCCGCGTAGCGATGCACATGGTCAGCAGCGAAACCCTGTTCTGGGAAACGATGGAAAAACTGAAAGCACTGGGTGCCAGTTCCATTCTGGTGCTGCCTATTGAGAAGATGATGGAGTAAGCCATGGCCTTTTCTACCCCGATTGAGTGGCAGCAGTGCACCCCCGAACAGCAGCAGGCGCTGCTGTTACGTCCCGCCATCGCCGCCTCTGAAAACGTCACGCTGACGGTGCGCAACGTGCTGGAACAGGTAAAGCTGAACGGCGATGACGCTCTGCGCGAGTTCAGTGCCCGCTTCGACAAAGCGCAGGTGGAAAACCTGCGCGTGACGCCGCAGCAGATAGCAGAAGCCAGCGCCCGTTTAAGTGACGAACTGAAGCAGGCGATGGCCGTCGCGGTGGGGAATATCGAAACCTTCCACAACGCGCAGATTCTGCCACCGGTGGATGTTGAAACACAGCCTGGCGTACGCTGCCAGCAGATCACCCGGCCGGTGAAATCGGTCGGGCTCTATATTCCTGGTGGTTCCGCCCCGCTCTTCTCTACCGTGCTGATGCTGGCGACACCTGCCCGTATCGCCGGTTGTGGCCGCGTAGTGCTCTGTTCGCCGCCGCCGATTGCCGATGAGATTCTTTATGCCGCGCAGTTGTGTGGCGTAGAAGAGGTGTTCCAGGTGGGAGGCGCGCAGGCTATCGCCGCGCTGGCCTTCGGTACGGAAACCGTGCCGCGCGTCGACAAGATTTTTGGTCCGGGCAATGCCTGGGTCACAGAAGCAAAACGTCAGGTGAGTCAGCGTCTTGATGGCGCCGCGATTGATATGCCAGCCGGGCCTTCAGAAGTGCTGGTGATTGCTGATGAAGGTGCCACCCCCGCGTTTGTTGCGTCTGATCTGCTCTCACAGGCCGAACATGGTCCTGACTCGCAGGTGATTCTGCTGACGCCGTCACTTAAGCTGGCCGAAGCGGTCGCGGTCGCCGTTGAGCAGCAGCTGGCGCAGTTGCCGCGTGCGGCCACGGCGCGTCAGGCGCTGGAAAGCAGCCGCCTGATCGTGGCGCGCGACCTTGAGCAATGCGTTGAGATTTCCAATCTTTACGGCCCGGAGCACCTGATTCTGCAGACCCGCCAGCCACGCGATCTGGTGGAGTCCATCACCAGCGCCGGTTCGGTATTTTTAGGCGACTGGTCACCGGAGTCCGCAGGCGATTACGCCTCAGGCACCAATCACGTGTTACCGACCTACGGTTATACTTCGACCTGTTCCAGCCTGGGTCTGGCTGATTTTCAGAAACGCATGACGGTGCAGGAGCTGACGCCACAGGGCTTCCTGAATCTGGCCGCGACCATTGAAACCCTGGCCGCCGCCGAGCAGCTGGATGCCCACAAAAATGCCGTCACCCTGCGCGTTGCCGCACTAAAGGAGCAAGCATGAGTCAGGATATTGAGCAGCTGGCGCGCGCCAATGTACGCGCTCTCACGCCTTATATGTCGGCGCGTCGTCTGGGTGGCAATGGCGATGTCTGGCTTAACGCCAACGAGTTTCCGTTGCCGGTGCCGTTTGAACTGTCACAGCAGACACTGAACCGCTATCCGGAGTGTCAGCCGAAAATCGTGATTGAGCGCTATGCGGCCTACGCGGGTTTAACGCCGGAGCAGGTGCTGGTGAGCCGTGGGGCGGATGAAGCGATTGAACTGATCATGCGCGCTTTTTGTGAGCCGGGGCAGGATGCGATTCTGTTCTGTCCACCGACTTATGGCATGTACAGCGTCAGCGCCGAAACCATCGGCATTGAATACCGTACCGTCCCGGCGCTCAGCGACTGGCAGCTGAATCTGCCTGCTATCGCGGAACAGCTGGACGGCGTGAAAGTCGTTTATCTTTGCAGCCCGAACAACCCGACCGGCAACCTGATTAATCAGGAGGATATCCGTCAATTGCTGACGATGACTGCCGGTAAAGCGCTGGTGGTGGCCGATGAAGCCTATATTGAATTTTGTCCTCAGGCGACGCTGACTGGCTGGCTGAAGGATTATCCGCACCTGGTGGTCCTGCGTACCCTCTCGAAAGCCTTTGCGCTGGCGGGCCTGCGTTGCGGCTTTGCGCTGGCCAATAAGCCCGTTATCGACCTGCTGATGAAAGTGATTGCGCCCTACCCGCTGGCGACCCCGGTGGCCGATGTGGCCGGTCAGGCATTAAGTGAACAGGGTATTGCGCTGATGCGTGAACATGTTGCGGAGCTGAATGCAAACCGCAGCTGGCTTCTGGCCGAACTGCCTCAGCTGGCCTGCGTTGAGCAGGTTTTCCCCAGCGAAACTAACTATGTTCTGGCGCGCTTTACCGATTCACCAAAAGTCTTCAAAACCTTATGGGATCAGGGCATTATCCTGCGTGATCAGAACAAAAATCCGGGCCTGTCGGGATGTCTGCGCATCTCCATCGGCACGCGTGAAGAGTGCGCACGAGTGATCGCCGCGCTGCAAGCCTTTTCTGTGGAGCAAGCATGAGCCAGAAGACCCTTTTTATTGACCGCGACGGTACATTAATCTCTGAGCCGCCTGAAGATTATCAGGTGGACCGACTGGATAAGCTGGCGTTTGAGCCAGACGTTATCCCGGCGCTGCTGGCGCTGCAGGCCGCCGGTTATCGCCTGGTGATGATCACCAATCAGGATGGTCTGGGCACCGCCCGTTTTCCGCAAGCCGATTTCGATGGTCCGCACAATCTGATGATGCAGGTTCTGACCTCGCAGGGCATTGCGTTTGACGATGTACTGATCTGTCCGCACATGCCGGACGACCACTGCGACTGCCGCAAGCCCAAAACTAAAATGGTGGAAGCCTGGCTGACAGAGGGCGCGCTGGATACCGCCAACAGTTACGTGATTGGCGATCGCCTGACCGATGTTCAGCTGGCGGAGAACATGGGTATTCAGCCTATCCGTTACGGCGCTGACGGCGAGAACTGGCAGACCATCCAGCAGCGTCTGACCCAGCGAGATCGCCATGCGCTGGTGCAGCGCAACACCAAAGAGACGCAGGTGCGGGTTGAACTGTGGCTGGACCGCGAAGGCGGCAGCAAAATTAATACTGGCGTGGGTTTCTTTGACCATATGCTGGATCAGATTGCGGTGCACGGCGGATTCCGCATGCATATTGAAGTGAAAGGCGATCTCTACATCGACGATCACCACACAGTGGAAGATACCGGTCTGGCCCTCGGTGAAGCACTGCTGAAAGCGCTGGGCGATAAACGCGGCATTGGTCGTTTTGGCTTTGTGCTGCCGATGGATGAATGTCTGGCGCGCTGTGCGCTGGATATCTCCGGCCGACCGCACATCGAGTTCAAAGCAGAGTTCAACTATCAGCGCGTGGGCGATCTCAGCACCGAGATGGTCGAGCATTTCTTCAGCTCACTCTCCTACGCCATGATGAGCACCCTGCATCTGAAAACCAAAGGCAAGAACGACCATCACCGCGTCGAGAGCCTGTTTAAAGCCTTTGGTCGCACGTTGCGCCAGGCGATCCGCGTTGAGGGCAATACGCTGCCAAGCTCGAAGGGAGTGCTGTGATGAACGTGGTGATCATGGATACCGGTTGCGCCAACCTCTCGTCGGTAAAGTGGGCGATTGAACGTCTGGGTTACACCCCGGACGTCAGCCGCGATCCCGATGTGGTGCTGCGCGCCGACAAACTCTTTCTGCCCGGCGTCGGCACCGCACAGGCTGCAATGAATCAGCTGCAGGAGCGTGACCTGATCGATCTGGTGAAAGCCTGTACCCAGCCGGTGCTGGGGATCTGTCTGGGTATGCAGCTGCTGGGACGCGGCAGCGATGAAAATGGCGGCGTGCCGACCCTGGGTATTATCGATGAGCCAGTGTCTTTGATGGACACCCACGGCCTGCCGTTACCGCACATGGGCTGGAACCAGATTACCGCGCAGGCGGGCAATCATCTGTTCCGTGGCATCGACGAAGGATGCTACTTCTACTTCGTCCACAGCTACGCCATGCCCGTTAACGCCAGCACCATCGCCCAGTGTCACTACGGTGAAGCCTTCACTGCCGCGGTGCAGAAAGATAACTTCTTCGGCGTCCAGTTCCATCCGGAACGCTCGGGCAAAGCGGGCGCGCAGCTGCTGAAAAACTTCCTGGAGATGTAATGATTATCCCCGCGTTAGATTTAATTGACGGAAAAGTGGTTCGTCTGCATCAGGGCGATTATGGTCAGCAGCGCGATTACGGCAGCGATCCGCTGCCCCGTCTGCAGGATTACGTAAGCCAGGGCGCGACCGTGCTGCATCTGGTGGACTTAACCGGCGCGAAAGATCCGGCGAAACGCCAGATTGCGCTGCTGAAAACTCTGCTCAACGGTGTTGATGTCACGGTGCAGGTCGGTGGCGGCATTCGCAGCCGGGACGATGTTCACGCGCTGCTGGAAGCCGGAGCCAGTCGTGTGGTGGTCGGTTCCACCGCGGTGAAACAGCCTGAAGAGGTAAAGCGCTGGTTTGCGGAGTTTGGCGCAGAGGCGATTGTGCTCGCGTTAGACGTGCGCATTGATGCCAGTAACCGCAAAGAAGTCGCAATCAGTGGCTGGCAGGAAGCGGCAGGCGTGACGCTGGAGGAGGTCATTACCGATTTTCAGCAGGTGGGTCTGAAGCACGTGCTGTGCACCGACATTTCGCGCGACGGCACCCTCAGCGGCTCCAACGTTGCGCTCTATCAGGAAGTCACGGCGCGCTTCCCGACGATTGCTTTCCAGTCTTCGGGTGGCATTGGCGACCTCAATGATATCGCCGCCCTGCGCGGTAGCGGTGTTCAGGGCGTAATTGTCGGACGTGCGCTGCTGGAAGATAAATTCACTGTTTCGGAGGCGATTGCATGCTGGCAAAACGGATAATTCCCTGCCTGGACGTACGTGACGGCCAGGTGGTCAAAGGCGTACAGTTTCGCAATCACGAGATCATCGGTGACATCGTGCCGCTGGCGCAGCGCTACGCCGCTGAAGGTGCCGATGAACTGGTGTTCTATGACATCACCGCCTCATCTGATGGCCGCGTCGTCGACAAAAGCTGGGTGTCGCGCGTGGCTGAGGTGATTGATATTCCGTTCTGCGTAGCAGGCGGGATTAAAACCCCGGAAGACGCGGCGCGCATTCTGGAGTTTGGTGCGGATAAGATTTCGATTAACTCACCAGCGCTGGCTGATCCTTCGCTGATCACCCGCCTCGCTGACCGTTTCGGTGTTCAGTGTATTGTGGTCGGCATTGATACCTGGTTTGATGAAGCCAGCGGTAAGTATCAGGTGAATCAGTACACCGGTGACGAGGCGCGTACCCGCGTGACACAGTGGGAAACGCTGGAGTGGGTGCAGGAAGTCCAGAAACTGGGCGCAGGCGAAATCGTGCTGAACATGATGAACCAGGATGGCGTGCGAAACGGCTATGACCTGGTGCAGCTGAAGAAAATGCGTCAAGTCTGCCATGTGCCCCTGATCGCCTCTGGCGGTGCCGGCACGATGCAGCACTTCCTCAACGCGTTTACTGAGGCGAATGTGGATGGTGCTTTAGCGGCCTCGGTATTCCATAAGCAGATTATTAATATTGGTGAGCTGAAAAGCTTCCTGATCGACAACGGAGTGGAGATTCGCGCGTGCTAACCGAACAACAACTGTCCCAGCTCGACTGGGACAAAACACAGGGCATGATGCCGGTCATCGTTCAGCATAACGTCTCAGGCGAAGTGCTGATGCACGGCTATATGAACCCAGAGGCGCTGGAAAAAACGCTGGCAGAAGGCAATGTCACCTTTTTCTCCCGCACCAAAAACCGGTTGTGGACCAAAGGCGAGACCTCCGGCAATTTTCTGCAGGTCGTAAGCATTACGCCCGACTGCGACAACGACACGCTGCTGGTGCTGGCAAACCCGATTGGCCCGACCTGCCATCTGGGCACCACCAGCTGCTTCTCGCCGGCTGTGCCTGAGTGGACTTTCCTCTATCAGCTGGAAGAACTGCTGGCGTCTCGCAAAACGGCCGATCCTGAAAGCTCCTACACTGCCCGGCTTTACGCCAGCGGCACCAAGCGCATTGCGCAGAAAGTGGGCGAAGAAGGGGTTGAGACCGCGCTGGCGGCCACCGTCAACGATCGGGATGAGCTGACCAATGAAGCGTCTGACCTGGTCTATCACCTGATGGTGTTGTTACAGGATCAGGATCTGGACTTCAGTGCCGTGATCAACAACCTGCGCACCCGCCATAAATAATTGTGCAATATGCTGCTCAGAATTTTGCTTTTATGGGGATTCTGAGCAGAATCCTTCTCAATCCTCACCCCCATCCCGCACAATAATGGCGACTCAAACCTCGGGGAGAGAGCCGTGACGACCCATGAAAAATTAATCGCCCTGCTCGACCAGCATCAGGCTCGCTATCGTCTGATGGAACATGAAGCAACAGGCAAATGTGAAGCCGTTGCGGCGATACGCGGCACCGAAATCGGCCAGGGCGCGAAAGCGCTGGTCTGTCATGTGAAAGGCAATGGCGTGAAACAGCACGTGCTGGCGGTGTTACCGGCTGATCAGCAGGCCGACCTGAGTAAAGTCGCAGCGGCGGTCGGTGGACGGCGCGCCTCACTCGCCAGCCCGACAGAGACCGAACTGCTGACCGGTTGTGTATTCGGGGCTATCCCGCCGTTCAGCTTTCATCCTGACCTCAGACTGGTCGTTGACCCCACGCTGTTTGATCGTTATCCGGAGATCGCGTTTAACGCCGGTCTGCTGGAGCGCTCAGTGATCCTGAACACCGAAGATTACCGGTCGCTGTGCGCGGCTGACGTGGTGAAGATAACGCAGTAATTGCCATCCCGGCAGCCCGGCGATACTCTGCATAAACATTCATCACGACAGAATAAGAGCAAAATCATGAACATTTTCACTCAACGCCTGCGTCAGACGCTGGCAGTGGCGGTTATGGCTGGTTGTGCGTTTGGCGCGCAGGCGAAAATCGAACAGGTGCGTTTCGCGGTCGACCCGACCTATCCACCGTTTGAATCGAAAACACCACAGGGCAAGCTGGTCGGCTTTGATATTGATCTGGGCAATGCGCTCTGTACCCAGATGCAGGCGAAATGCGTCTGGGTTGAAAGCCAGTTTGACGGCATGATCCCGGCGCTGAAAGCGCGTAAATTCGATGCCATTCTCTCTGACATGGGCATTACCGAAGAGCGCCTTAAACAGATCGATTTCACCATGCCGCTCTATGACACCCACACCCAGCTAATCGCCCGTAAGGGTTCTGGCATATTGCCAACGGTTGAATCCCTGAAAGGGAAAACAGTCGGCGTGGAACAGGGAACGGTACAGGAGCGCTATGCGCTGGCGAAATGGCAGCCGCATGGTGTGACCGTAGTGCCTTATGGCGATCAGGCCCAGGTTGAAAGCGATCTGGTTTCAGGCCGGCTGGATGCGGTATTCACTGATGCGGCACAAGCGGCCATTGGCTTCCTGAAGCATCCGCAGGGTAAAGACTTTGAACTGGCTGGCCCGATTATTCAGGATCCGATTATCGGCCCCGGCACGGCAATTGGCCTGCGCAAAGGCGATACTGAGCTGAAAACGGCGCTGGATAATGCCTTTACCGAAATCAAAAAGAACGGCACGTTTGACCAGATTCAGAAACGCTATTTCGCTACGGATATCTCTATCCAGCAGTAACCTCGCGGTCGCCCTTTTTCGTCCTCACCGCGATCCGGCACTATACTTTAACTTTTTCAGGACGGCGCGCTGTCGTCCTTTGCCGATTAAAGGACATTAACACGGTATGCATCAACAACATCATCCACTGTTAAGCGCCTCTTTAGGCACCCAGCGTGAAATCATCAGTTTTCATTTTGCTCCGGACCACGAGCGTCAGGTCTATATCCAGGCTGCACTTCATGGTGACGAACTGCCCGGTATGGCGGTGGCATGGTTTCTGAAACAAAGACTGCAGTCGCTGGAGTCCGCCGGACAGCTGAAAGCCGCGTTTACCCTGGTGCCGGTTGCTAATCCCCTGGCGCTGGGACAGCACTGGCACGGCACCCATCTGGGTCGTTTCCATACGCTCTCTGGTCAGGACTTTAATCGCCGTTTCCCGTCACTGGGTACCACGCTGGCGGCCGGGCTGGCGGATAGTCTGACGCAGAGTGAATCGCAGAACCGAAGCCTGATTCGCGACGCGATCGATCGTCACTATCGCGATACCGTGCCAAAAACGGAGCTGGATGCGCAGCGTTATACGCTGATGCGAATGGCCAGCCAGGCGGATCTAATGATTGACCTGCACTGTGACTGGGAAGCCGTGCCGCATCTCTACACCACGCCGCATGCCTGGCCGGACATTGAGCCGCTGGCGCGATGGTTAGGCAGTGAAGTGCAGCTGCTGGCGCAGATCTCTGGCGGTGAACCGTTTGATGAAGCCTGCTGCGAACCCTGGCTGACGCTGGCAGAACGCTTTGGCAAAGATTATCCCATGCCACGGGGATTGCTGCCGGTGACGCTGGAGTTACGAGGCGTGCGTGATGTGTCGCCTGAACAGGCGGAGAAAGATGCGGATGCGATTATTTCGGCACTCCAGGAAAGTGGTTATATCGGCTACAGCGAGCCCTCAATTTCCGTGGAAGTGGCTGCACCTGTAATCGGTGGCGATGAACTGGTTCCGGCAAGCGCGGGCGGTGACGATATCGTGGCAATCAATGACGGTCCGATTGGTTTAAACGTGCCTGACGTTGCTGAAGCGCCAGGAGAGACGGGCGTGATTAAAGAACGTCACAGCGAAGGATCGGCGGCAGCCTCCCCTGCCCTGAAAAATCCCCCTACGCCGTTAGCAGGTTGCGAATACATTCATTCGCCGGTGTCAGGTCTGATTCTGCATCGTAAACCGCTTGGCGCACAGATTCGGCCAGGAGAAGTAGTCGCTGAGATTGTCGATCCGATTACTGACCATATTACGCCACTGGTGGCAGAACATGGCGGTATCCTCTATGCGAGACACTGGGTAAGATTTGCGACGGCAGGCATGCTGGTGGTGCGGCTGGCGGGTGAAAAGGAGATTCGGAGCGGGGATTTACTGGTGGGGTAAAAAAAAGGGCTTCCCGAGGGAAGCCCATTTTAGTGATTAATCTAACCACTCAGTGTGGAACACACCATCTTTGTCAATGCGCTTATAGGTATGCGCACCAAAGTAGTCACGCTGCGCCTGAATCAGGTTGGCAGGCAGCACTTCTGAACGGTAGCTGTCGTAGTAAGCAATCGCCGCAGAGAAGGTTGGCGTCGGGATGCCGTTCTGAATCGCGTAAGAAACCACATCACGCAGCGCCTGCTGATACTGATCCGCGATATCTTTGAAGTATGGCGCCAGCAACAGGTTAGCGATGCCTGCATCTGCTTCATAAGCATCAGTGATTTTCTGCAGGAACTGAGCACGGATGATGCAACCCGCGCGGAAGATCTTAGCGATTTCACCGTAGTGCAGGTCCCAGTTGTTCTCTTCTGACGCAGCACGCAGCTGTGAGAAGCCCTGCGCATAAGAGACAATTTTACCCAGGTACAATGCACGACGAACTTTCTCGATGAACTCTGCTTTGTCGCCGGTGAAAGCTTTAGCCTGTGGACCGCTCAGTACTTTAGAGGCCGCAACGCGCTGCGTTTTCAGTGACGAGAGGTAACGGGCAAAAACAGACTCGGTGATCAGTGACAGAGGCTCGCCAAGATCCAGTGAGCTCTGGCTGGTCCATTTACCGGTACCTTTGTTTGCTGCTTCATCCAGAATCACATCAACCAGGTATTTACCTTCTTCGTCTTTCTTGGTGAAGATATCTTTGGTGATGTCGATCAGGTAGCTGCTCAGCTCGCCGTTGTTCCACTCGGTGAAGGTTTCAGCCAGCTCTTCGTTGTTCAGGCCCAGAGCGCCTTTCAGCAGAGCATAAGCTTCTGCGATCAGCTGCATGTCGCCGTACTCGATGCCGTTGTGAACCATCTTCACATAGTGACCCGCGCCATCCGGACCGATGTAAGCCACACAGGCTTCGCCATCTTCCGCACGTGCCGCGATCTTATCCAGAATCGGCGCAACCAGCTCGTACGCTTCTTTCTGACCGCCAGGCATGATTGATGGGCCTTTCAATGCGCCCTCTTCACCGCCGGAAACGCCGGTACCGATGAAGTTGAAGCCCTGATCAGAAAGCTCTTTGTTGCGACGGATGGTGTCTTTATAGAAGGTGTTACCGCCATCGATCAGGATGTCACCTTTATCCAGGTGTGGAGTCAGTGAGGCGATAGTCTTATCAGTCGCTTCACCTGCCTGAACCATCAGCAGGATACGACGAGGTTTTTCCAGCGATTCGACAAACTCTTCAACGGTGTAAAAAGGAGCAAGCTTCTTACCCTGGTTCTCAGCGATGACTTCATCAGTCTTTTCGCGTGAACGGTTGAAGATAGAAACAGTGTAACCGCGGCTCTCAATGTTAAGAGCCAGATTGCGGCCCATCACTGCCATACCTACAACGCCGATCTGTTGCTTGGACATTACATACTCCTGTCTGTGGTCTCGCATGGTGTTACCCGTAACACCACTTTGTAAGTGATCAGTATGTTAACTCAGGATAGCGGATTAAAGGTAATGAATGGTGCGGTTGCGTGAGGAAATTATGTTAAGAAAAATCAACCTGATAGGTTAATTATCCTAAATATGATTCATCAGTTTAAAACGCACGGAAAGTTAATAAAAAAAGTTAACCAGCAGGCATCAACCTTAATGGGCATTGATGCCTGACAAAAAGTTAAAGTGAGGTGATATCGACCACTTTAAAACCTTGTGCATTCGCAACTGCACCAGTCACCCTTTCGACGCTGTGAGCAAGCGTGCCATCTAGCTGACCCGCCTCAAGTTCAAACTCTTCTTCATCCAATAAATTGCTGGCCAAAGGATCGAGAGCATCTTTCCTGAACCAGAACATTGAACCCGCCGGGAAACTGGTTTTGAATGTCTTAAACAATTCTGGAGAATCCATTCTTGTAAAAAGCTTTTCGAGCCAATATCTGTTGCCCAAATTTATTTCAGGAATGGAAAGATCAGTTATCGAATTTCTTGGAGCAATTATTCCTATATCATCATGAAGCTCGAAATGGTTAATGATTTTTGAAACATGTTCGCGCGATCCAAGAAGATCTGCGAACAGACTTTCACGCCATTGCTGGCCATCAACTCGATGAGGTGATTTCTTAGTATGGACTTTACAAATATATTTATAACCGAAGCCATCTGCAACTTTAAGCGCCTTGATGAAAGGTCGGATATCTCGTCCACGATTATCTACCATTACAAAAAACACATTTGCAAATGATGCTTTTATTTTCTCAAGCGTGGTCAATTTAACATCACTGCGCATGGTGATGATGAGGTCAAGTTTATCCTGATACTGCGCAATATATTTTTCGACCAATTCGCAAGCCAAATCTTCATAATAAGCATGTAGAATTACAGCTGACTTAAAGCGGGGTTTAAACTCCTGATTAATATCTGCAATAAGTTGGTTATCGCAATCATATTTCAAGAGTGAATTACGTAAGATGTTTGCTGTAGCATGTAAATAGGCATATCCATTATGACGATCAGGCTCAAGATGCGCACCTTCAGCCCATTCATTCCAGGCGTTGACAAAGACAAGACGTTCTTCAGGTTTGCGATTCATTGTGGTTTTGATTGCACTATCAAGCCACTTAGCATAGAGCTCAGGTTTAGCATTATAGAAAGAGAAACCTTGAGTGGGCTTTCTGGCTTCATTATCCCATGATGGCATAACTGCTTTGAAACAGGTAAAATTCTCATTATCAATTTTACCTGCTCGCAACGCCAACTCTTCATAATCATAAACCCGACCAGAAAAGTTTTTATTCAATGGCGTGATACTATCAGTAATATCTTTTGCACCAACCTGATGTGGTGGGAATTCTACAATAGCATCAAAGTCGTATGGTTGCGGACTAGAGACATCGAAAGCATTAACGACGACCAGGTAAAGACCTGGTAATCCATTTTTGATAGCATGCTCGCGCCAGCGTTTACCCGTCTCTTTGGCATCAGGAAGTGAGCTTGCACGATACAGAATAAGCAGTGGCTTACCATCTACCCTGATATAACGTTCATCCTTAAGTGCAGGCATGATATCATCTAAAAAGGCAATATCATCTTCTGGAGAATGTTTTTGAGAAATCAAAACATCGTTTTCCAGACCGTCCCAACGACGTGTCCAGTTCTCATTAGCCCAACACAAACAAAAATCAATATCGAGCGATTTATCCTTAAGGAAATTTTGTACAGGCGTTTCCATCAAACGCTTGCCACCAAACCAGTAATGGTGGAAGCAAAAACCGTTAACGCCATACTGTTTAGCAAGATCGATCTGCTGTCGCATTACCTGAGGTAAACGTAAGTCATAAAACCCAAGTTCGCCAGGTAAGCGTGGCTGCTGATGCCCAAGATATTGCGGCCTTGCTTTCGTCACGTTTGTCCATTCAGTAAAACCTTCCCCCCACCACTCATTGTTTTCTTTAAACGGATGAAATTGCGGAAGATAGTAAGCAATAACTTTTACAGGTAAGTCAACACCTTCAAGGCTATCAAGCGCCTTAGGAACATAATGACTTTGTTCGTTGACTTTCAATGACGCTTTTTTGAAATCAGTTTTTAACCAGGCCTCAATGAGCGAAGATCTATCGTTGATAGATGTTTCTTCAAAGCTATTTTCAGAAGTAGGGTTATAAGCATAAACGCCAGAATTATTATTCTTATAGGCTGAATGCAATCTGCTATAGACAGCTTTAACGCCTTCTTCCTTATAAAGCTTTGAGACCAGTTTAATGCGATATTTTAAAAGATCGCGATCTCCAGAGGATAACATCTTTTTTGCAAAACGATAGATTTTCAACGTCAACACCCTTATCTGATTTCAGATTGCCAGTTTAGTATTTGTTCAGCGATTTAGCAGACCGACTGAAAAATGAAGCTAATTTCCATGCTCTTGATGAAGTAATTTTCTGTAATTTATCCGTCTTAACTTTAACCTCTTCCATAAGTTTTTCTTCTCTGGATTTTTGTTCGGCGGCAACGCTAAGAAGGTTATCGATTTGCTCCTGCAACCGCGAACATGATGCTTGCGCATCTATCAACTCTTTCTCTTTTACATCCAATAAACTATTCTTACCAAATATCTCCTCGCCTTTCTCCTTAATCTGCTTTTCGACATCCTTAATTTGATTTTCGACATTGACTACAGTAGAGGAGAGATCCTGATTTGAATGATAAACTCTGGCAAGTTCGCTTTTATAATCATTCAGGAAATCACGGACAACGAAATACGAATTTTTATAGCGTTCAAATAGATCGTTAGTGTCAACATTGACCACTTGCGAAACCAAAGCGACTTCTTGTTTTAAGTATTCGTTAAAATGCTCTTCCGTTAGCTCCGGGAAAATTTCTGTTACTATAAACTTTGTAGTGTTAAATACATTAGAATCTGATAACTCTTTTGTAGGAGCAACGGATGTCACTCGTAAAAGTGAGTTAAATACACCCCTGAAAACGAGATATGAAAGCATCAGTGGCCTTTCAGAACTTAATTCCAAATCGAATATTTTGTAACCTTGTACCGTTTTTATAATATTAAACGGAGTTGCGTCCAGGTATTCGGGTGGCAACTCAGTATTCCATTTCCATGAAGAAGAAATATTTTCAGTGACCAGCGCTTCACTAATCCACACTCTTGCCCAATCAATAACGCTGCTTAATTGCCAGCCGTGCTTGTTTATGATGCTTACCAGGCTTAGCCACAGGCTTTCACCTTGATAGAAAGGTTCACCACCAATAAACTCCCCTGAAATTTTATAGCTCTC
Source organism: Pantoea sp. ANP04 (assembly GCF_041982285.1). Taxonomy (NCBI): domain Bacteria; kingdom Pseudomonadati; phylum Pseudomonadota; class Gammaproteobacteria; order Enterobacterales; family Erwiniaceae; genus Pantoea; species Pantoea sp. ANP04. The sequence continues at coordinate 236,621 of NZ_JAUTYS010000001.1, forward strand.
AATCTTATAATTTCCGTTAATCTCAAGGAATTTTATTTTTTTCTGACTATCATTTATTCTTGCATCGGAATAATACCATGCTAATGTATTATCACTTACGTGATTTTTAGATGACATTGAAGCTATCATCAGAAATGAGTTTGACAAATCTGATGAAAGTTCATTATTCCAGATTATTTTCGTGGACTCTTCTAAGGAAAAAGTATAGGAATCAGGGGCCTGCGCATCTTTGTGATGAACTTCACTCACTAACGGATAAATTACTGAACTACGCTGCTGATGACCATAGGGAGTAATAACTAAAGTAGGTAACTTGTAGTCAGGAAAGGGCAGGAATTCTTCAACATTGCTAAATCCTGCATTTTGCATCATTTGTATGAGTTCGATTCTACCAAAAGTGCGTACACCATTATCATGATAGGCGTTATTAATGCCCACCATAGGTATACCCAAATGATCTTCTTTAGCTCCGGCTAAATACTTCATGCCGAGTTGGTTCTCAATGGCTACGAATAATGAACCATCAGAGTTCAATCTCTTCTTACAAAAGGATAAAAGTGATAATTGCCCTTCAGCACCCAGGAAGCATTGAGCATATTCAAGAACGCCAATCAATAAAACGTAATCAAATTCACCAATATCCGGAATTTTATCGCTTGAACAATTAATTACTGTAACATCTTCTAAATCTTTACAGCGTTTACGCGTTATAGATGCTCTTCTTTTGCTGCCTTCAATTGCGATGACTTCTGCACCAGCTTCAGCAATAAAGCGGGTTATTGCACCACATCCACATCCAATCTCGAGAACACGTTTACCCTTGAAATTTTTCCCGAACGGTCTTAATAAGTTAGATCTTTTTGAAGTTAAATGATATTGTGAAGGCCAGTCTTTTATATATCCAGCAAGTTCCTGAGAAAGCACGGAGCAGTCTTCAGCTTTTGTGACGACATCTAAAATGTAGTTTTCATGATAATCGCCGTCATTATAATTAAATTCCTGCTGATCTTTTTCGGTCCAGATTCTAAGTTCAGAGTCGTAAACGAAATCAGACGATAGTAGTACCGTAGAAAGTTTTTCTTTATTCACAGTTAATCGAAGCCTCTAAATTTACCAGACCTAAGAATTCTGGGGTAGGTTCTACTGCAATATGAATTGAATCATATCTCCGATCGTGCGGAACCACCTCTCCTGATGTGTTATAGCTGGCCAGGCCTATTGAAATGAAATAATCACCCTGGAAAAGACGCATGGGTAGTTCAATATTAACTGTATAGGATTTCCCTTCCTCTCCAACTTCAATAAAAGGAATTTCTAATATATTTGTATTGGTATTATAAATTGTTATTCCATCTTTAGTTTTAACCGCAAAACCAAAAATAGGTCTGAAAATGGTCGAGTTGAACTTAACAAGGAATTTAAATTTCATATTCCCGTTTCCCGACACACTATACGGGTATAAGTTTTCACCCTGAACAAGCGAAAAGTCTTGGATCTCAGCAGTCCTGTCACCCCAACGAAATTCGTTCGCGTTATAATTATTACGCTTTTCGAACCCAAATTCTTCTAAAGTGACGACTGGCTCAACCTCCTGACTTACGTTAAATCTTTCAGTCTGATTTTTCTCGATTTCGCTAGCTGATTTTATATGATCATCTTCTACTGCTCGCTTAGTATTGGTTGATGATGACTTTCCAAACAATAGATCGAGATACTGATTAACAATATCTTTAGGAGCACCGTTGTCTACTATTGAACCATCGTTCAATAGTAGAGCTTTATCACAATGAGTAATGATCTGTTCAGTCGCATGTGATACAAAAAGAATAGATGTGCCATCATTTTTGAGTTGCTTAAGTCTGGCAAAGCATTTTGCCTGAAACTTAGCATCCCCGACGGCTAATGCTTCATCAACGATTAATATCTCAGGGTCAATTTGAGCCTGTACAGCAAACGCAAGACGAACCATCATTCCGCTTGAATAAGTCTTAACTGGTGTATTAATAAAATGTCCAATATCGGCAAAAGCCAGGATATCATCCAGTTTATTATCAATCTCTTCCTTAGTCAGACCTAATAGCGCGCCGTTAAGATAGACATTTTCACGCCCAGTGAAGTCACCATTAAATCCAGCACCTAATTCAAGCAGGGCAGCAACACGACCTTGAATATTGACAGTTCCTTGGGTAGGAGATAATGTACCCGCAATAATCTGCAATAATGTTGATTTGCCAGAGCCGTTACGACCAACTACACCCAGCGTTTCGCCTTTAGGTAAATTAAAACTTATATCCTGAAGCGCCCAAAACTCTTCATGATACACCCGGGGGACTTTCCCAAGTCTGCGCTCGATATTAGGTACTATAAATTGTTTAAGTCGTCTGACAGGACTATCGAAAACCTGATAGCATTTGCTAACATCAATTATTTCTAATGCATTATCTTTAGATAACATCAGCAAATCCCTTACGTGTTTTCTGGAACCAGAAGTAGCTAAGCCATAATATTACTGTTGATATACAAGCATATATTATCAGACCATTGAAATCAGGCAATCTACCCCAAATCACAACTTCCCGAGTTTGCTCGATTATGAACGTTAATGGATTAGATAATATAATGACCTGATATTTCTGAGGCACAGAAGAAAGCGGGTAAAATACGGGCGAAAGAAAAAGTATTACCGTAATTAACAACGTTATAAACTGCCCTAAATCTCTGATAAAAACACCCAGCGAAGAAATCAAAAAACTTAAAGCCAAAACTAAAATTAATACGGGAATGAATACCAATGGAAGTAACACCGCCGTCCAGTGGATATAACCGTTCGCAAAAGCAAATGCCAGTAAGAGTACAAAAATATTGATCAGCGCCTGAAAACATGCGGACAATAAAGCTATTACTGGGAAAGAATCAAGTGGGAAAACTACTTTTTTAACATAGTTGGCATTATTAAGTATTAATGTGGGTGATTTAGTTAATACCTCGCCAAAAATCCCATGCACAATCAACCCTGCAAAAAGAATTATCGCAAACTGCGCTTTTGACTCATTTGCCGCAGCATTCCCCCAACGTGCATTAAATACTTCTGAAAAGACAAGCGTATAGACAGCTAACATAAAAACAGGATTTATGAAGGACCAGAAAATGCCCATCACTGAGCCTTTATATCTGCTTATTACGTCGCGCTTGGTCATTTCGAAAATAATATGTCTATTAATATAGGTATTCTTGCATAACGACCATAGGGATGTATCGTGTCTAGTATTCTGCTGCAAAATTTCACCTTTAATGGGTAAATTTATTTATCGATCATAATTTCTTCAGAAATATAGCAACGTAAAGGCCTAAAGTGCCTAAAAACGTCTGACGGTACATATCCAACTTTCTGAATATATAAAGTCTTTTAAATAAATTACTGCTTCTGGCATCATTAAATCTATCAAGAATAACCTTTTTCTCGGGAGCGACATTGATGTCGGCTTTACTTAACGCGTAAAGATTAGCGTCAATCCATTTCTTGAAATGCCCATCAAGTAACCCGCCAATACGTTTAAATCTTGCTATCCATCCCAGGTTTGATCCAACAATGTTGTTGGTATGTTGCCGATAATTGATTGCAGGTTTAGGATCGTAGTATATATGCCCATCGACTGCTGTTATAACAATGTATATCCACCAATCGTGAGATATGATCAATACGTCTCTCGGCGTTTTATTGATGATATTTCGTGCTGTTCGATTAAGTACCATGGTATTGCCACCAGCAATACTTTGAATAAGGGCATTCTTGAACGATGGCGGCTTACTGAATAGCGGTGACTCACCCAGATGATGACCATTCTCATCGATTAATCTGGTTCGCCCACAATAGACTGAAGGGACATTATGACTGTAGCCAGATAGAGCCGATATGCTCCTTGCTAATTTATCTGGCATCCATTCATCATCTTGATCACTGAATGCATAATAATCAAACGCATCCCCGCACTTCTCCAGTAAAGATAGAAAATTCCAGGCAAATCCCTTGCCTGGACCATTGATTATAACAAAACGCTCACTGCCTAACTTCTCCTGATAATATTGCAATATATCAAGAGTCCCGTCAGTTGATCCATCATCCGAGACAAACACCGTCCATTCTTTTTCAGTCTGATTTATAATTGAATCAATCTGCTGTCTTATATATTGACTACCATTGTAAGAGCATAAAAGGACTGCGGTACGCGTTTTTATTTGCATCTCAATCGAAAGTTTCTGCGTTATTAAGTAATACGCCATCTTTATCTTTACCAGATAAAGTCATTTCTTCAACTTCAGGCCATTCAATATTTATCTGCGGATCATTCCACAAAATGCTTCTTTCGGACTGAGGAGCATAATAATTTGTAGTTTTATAAATAAACTGAACACGCTCTGAAAGCGTTATGAAACCGTGAGCAAATCCCTCAGGAATCCATAGCTGACGGTTGTTTTCAGCACTTAAATGCACGCCGACCCAGTGTCCAAACGTTTCGGATGAACGTCTGATATCCACCGCGACATCAAAAACCTCACCTTCAACGCAGCGTACGAGTTTGCCCTGCGCATGTGGATTAAGCTGATAATGGAGTCCTCTTAATACGCCTTTTTTGGACATTGAGTGATTGTCCTGAACAAAATCGACATGACGACCAACAGCTTTATCGAAAATAGACTGATTGAAGCTTTCCAGGAAAAATCCACGTTCGTCACCAAACACTTTAGGCTCAATGATTTTTACGTCAGGAATTTTGGTATCAATAATATTCATTATAAACGTCCTTCAACCAGCGCCATCAGGTATTTGCCATATTCATTTTTAAGATATGGTTTGGCCAGTTCCTGTAATTGCTCTTTATTAATGAAACCCATTCTGAATGCGATTTCTTCCGGACAGGCAACTTTTAGCCCCTGACGTGATTCTATAGTCTGGATAAAATTGTTCGCTTCCATCAGGCTTTGATGTGTGCCGGTATCTAACCAGGCGTGTCCGCGGCCCATAATTGATACAGAAAGCTTCCCCTGCTCCATGTAGATCCGGTTGATATCCGTAATCTCCAGTTCACCGCGGGGTGATGGCGCAAGGTTTTTCGCCATTTCCACAACACTGTTGTCATAGAAATAGAGACCGGTCACTGCATAGTTGCTGCGAGGATGTTCAGGTTTTTCTACCAGAGAAATGGCTTTGCCATCTTTATCAAATTCAACAACGCCATAACGCTCAGGGTCAGTGACGTGATAGGCAAAGACAGTTGCCCCATCATCTTTCTTCGATGCAGCTTCAAGTTGCTTGTAAAGATCGTGACCATAGAAAATATTGTCGCCAAGGATCAGCGCGACTGAGTCGTCACCAATAAACTCTTCACCAATGATAAATGCCTGAGCAAGACCATCAGGGCTAGGCTGAACTTTATACTGAATCGAAATTCCCCACTGTGAGCCATCTCCCAGCAGACTTTCAAAGCGCGGCGTGTCCTGCGGGGTACTGATGATCAGAATGTCATTAATTCCTGCCAGCATCAGCGTACTGAGCGGATAGTAAATCATTGGTTTGTCGTAAACCGGCAGCAATTGCTTGCTGACTGCCATCGTTACCGGATAGAGGCGCGTTCCTGAGCCACCAGCGAGAATAATGCCTTTATTCTTTTTCACAATTTCACCTTAATTGGCCAGGCCGCTATTGCGGCCTGCTTCTATTAAATAAGAGTTTCAAGCAACATACGTTCAACGCCAACTGTCCAGTCGGGCAGGTTCAGACCAAAGGCCTGTTGAAACTTTTCTGTATTGAGTCTTGAGTTTGCCGGTCGTTTAGCCGGTGTAGGGAACGCACTCGTTGGCACAGCTTTAATTGCCTGTACCTGCAGTTCGATGCCTTGCGCTTTTGCAAACTCTATCACTTTAGTGGCATAGGCATGCCAGGTTGTCTCTCCCCCTGCAATCAGGTGATACAGACCCGTAACGGTCCTGTCATTCAGAGCAACTCTGATTGCATGAGCAGTGCAGTCAGCAATCAACTCAGCGCCGGTTGGTGCACCAAACTGGTCATTGATTACTGATAATGAATCGCGATCTTTTGCCAGTTTCAGCATCGTTTTGGCAAAGTTATTACCTTTAGCTGCGTAGACCCAGCTTGTACGGAAAATAAGATAGCGGCTCATGTGGCGGACAATGGCTTGCTCACCTTCCAGCTTACTCTGTCCATAAACATTCAGCGGAGCGGTTGCATCATCTTCGCGCCAGGGTCTATCACCTGAACCGTCAAAAACATAATCCGTTGAGTAGTGAACCAGCCACGCGCCGATTTCCTCGGCTGCCTGTGCCAATGCTTCAATAGACGTTGCATTGACCACGTGCGCTTTATCTTGCTCAGTTTCGGCTTTATCAACAGCAGTGTAAGCAGTGGCATTCACGATCACGTTCGGATTGAGCTTTCGAACTGTCTCGGCGATGCCAGCAGGATTTTCAAAATCACCACAGTAATCAGTTGATTGACGGTCAACAACCGTCAATTTTCCAAGCGGAGCCAGCGCCCGTTGTAACTCCCAACCCACCTGGCCGTTTTTACCAAAAAGCAAAATATTCATTAGCTACGCTTCTCGTAATTTTCTTCGATCCAGTTCTGATAAGCACCACTCTTGACATGCTCAACCCACTGCGAATTGTTGAGATACCATTCAACGGTTTTTTTCAGGCCCGTTTCAAAGGTCTCTTCCGGTTTCCAGCCAAGATCTTTTTCGATCTTAGCGGCGTCGATCGCGTAGCGGCGATCGTGACCCGGACGATCCTGAACGTAGGTAATCTGATCGCTGTACGGAGTTGCTTTTGGTCGCAGCTCATCCAGCAGTTCGCAGACTTTCAGCACAACATCGATGTTTTTCTTTTCGTTATGACCACCGATGTTATAGGTAGTGCCGGTCTCTGCATTTTTCACCACGGTATAGAGCGCGCGCGCGTGGTCTTCAACATAGAGCCAGTCACGAATCTGGTCGCCTTTGCCATAGATAGGTAACGGTTTGCCTTCCAGCGCATTACTGATAATCAACGGGATCAGTTTTTCCGGGAAATGGTAAGGACCGTAGTTGTTTGAACAGTTTGTCACAATCACCGGCAACTTGTAGGTTCGGCCCCAGGCGCGTACCAAATGATCGCTGGCTGCCTTCGTTGACGAGTAAGGGCTGCTTGGCGCATAAGGGGTTTCTTCGGTAAACAGCGGTAGTTCACCGTCCATCTCGTCCGGATGAGGTAAGTCACCATAGACTTCATCCGTTGAAATATGGTGAAAACGGAAAGCTGATTTACGCTCTTCAGGCAGAGCGCTCCAGTACTGACGGCTTGCCTCTAGCAGTGCATAGGTGCCAACCACGTTGGTCTGTACGAATTCCGCCGGACCGGTGATTGAACGGTCTACATGGCTTTCTGCGGCAAGGTGCATGATGGCGTCTGGCTGAAATTCATTTAACGCTTCAGTGATAGCCTGACCGTCGCAGATATCGATCTGCTTAAAGGTGTAGCGTGGATTGCTGCTAATCTCTTTCAACGATTCAAGATTGCCTGCGTAAGTAAGTTTATCAACGTTTATGACTTCATCGCTCGTATTGTTGATAACATGACGCACAACCGCTGAACCGATAAAACCTGCACCACCAGTGATAAGAATCTTCATAACGTATTTATTCCTGACAAGCTATCTGAGGCATGGGCGCCTGAATAAGAAGCAGACAATCATAGGTGTTTTCAGAGCACGCTACCGCCCCTGGGTTACAGCTCCCACGATGCTGATTATCTTTGACCGAATAAGTATGCTGAAACATGAACTCGCCAGGTGTTCAGCATTCAATTGATTGATATCACTTTATTAATGAAATTAGTTAAGTGGGTTTATCATTCAACCATCGTAAATTCTATCACTCAGGTATAGCTATTACGAATAAAATGCGATTATGCCGAGGGTGTTAGTTCAACTTATGAGCGCTTTGCAGGCACAGATGATGGTTGCTGATGCGCCAGGACGATGCAATCAGAATATTGAGAAAGGTCTTATAAGATAATTCAAACCAAATATAAGAAAGGCGAACCTATGTTCGCCTTCTGTTTTCAACTACTTAAACCCATCCGGGTTCTTACTCTGCCAGTTCCACGTATCGCGCATCATCTCATCGATGCCGCGCGTCACGCGCCAGTCGAGCGTATTGTTCGCCAGTGACGCATCGGCCCAGAATGCAGGCAAATCGCCATCACGGCGTGGCTTAATTTCAAACGGAATCGCTTTACCAGACGCCTTCTCAAACGCCTTGATCATCTCCAGTACAGAGAAGCCTTTGCCGCCGCCCAGGTTAAAGGCCGTGTAGCCCTCAACTTTATTGAGGTGGTCCAGTGCTTTCAGGTGCCCTTCCGCCAGGTCTACCACATGGATATAGTCACGCAGGCAGGTACCGTCTGGCGTATCGTAATCACCGCCAAACACGCCCAGCTTCTCCAGACGCCCAATCGCAACCTGCGCAATGTATGGCAGCAGGTTGTTCGGGATACCCGTCGGGTCTTCACCAATTTCGCCAGACTCATGCGCGCCAACCGGGTTGAAGTAACGCAGGGCAATGGCCTTGAACTTCGGCTCTGCTTTAGCGAAGTCGCGCATCACGAACTCGGTCATCAGTTTAGAGGTGCCGTAAGGACTGGTGGTACCGCCAATCGGGGTGGTCTCAACGTATGGAACCGGTGCATCTGCGCCGTAAACGGTCGCTGATGAGCTGAAGATGAAGTTCCAGACGCCGGCGTTGCGCATCTCTTCCAGCAGTACCACGGTGCCTGCTACGTTGTTCTCGTAGTATTCCAGCGGCATGCGGGTTGATTCACCCACTGCTTTCAGGGCTGCGAAGTGGATGACGGCTGAAATGCTATTTGACGCGAATAAATCACGCAGGCAGGCACGGTCACGGATATCGCCTTCAACGAAGGTCGCTTTTTTACCCGCCAGTTTCTCAACGCGATTAATCGCTTCGCGTGAGGCATTGCAGAGGTTATCCAGAACTACAACATCATCACCGCGCTGCAACAGCGCCAGTACGGTATGGGAGCCGATATACCCTGCTCCGCCCGTTACTAAAATTGCCATGTGAGCTCCTTTCAATCTGCCGCGCAGAACGCGGCGAATTTATTACTTTTGTTTTGCGAGGATGGTCTGGATAGCTTCGCGGAACTCACGACCCTGCGTGTTACTGCGCAGTCCGTAAGAGACAAACGCCTGCATGTATCCAAGTTTACGACCGCAGTCGAAACTGTGACCGGTCAGCAGCGAAACATCAACGGTTTTGTTTTTGCTCAGGCTGGCAATCGCATCGGTCAGCTGAATACGACCCCATGCGCCTGGCTCAGTGCGCTCCAGTTCCGCCCAGATATCAGCAGAAAGAACATAGCGACCTACCGCTGCCAGGTCAGAGCTCAGTCCTGCAGTATCTTCTGGCTTCTCAACGAAATCGGTGATGGTGCTGATGTCACCTGGGTGTTCAATCGGCTCTGCAGTGGTGATCACTGAGTACTCAGTCAGATCGGACGCTGGCATATGCTGTGCCAGAACCTGGCTGTGGCCGGTCTCTTCGAAACGGGCAACCATTGCAGCCAGGTTATAACGCATGTGGTCCGCGGTAGAATCATCCAGCAGGACGTCTGGCAGCACCACCACGAACGGGTTATCACCGATCATTGGACGGGCACAGAGAATGGAGTGACCCAGGCCCAGTGGCTGTGCCTGACGCACGTTCATGATCGTTACGCCTGGCGGGCAGATAGACTGCACTTCGCTCAGTAGCTGACGCTTCACGCGTGCTTCGAGCAGTGCTTCCAGCTCGTAAGTGGTGTCGAAGTGGTTTTCTACTGCATTTTTAGATGCATGCGTGACCAGCACAATCTCTTTAATACCCGCGGCAACGCACTCGTCAATGATGTACTGGATCATCGGTTTGTCGACGACAGGCAGCATCTCTTTCGGAATGGCTTTAGTCGCAGGGAGCATATGCATACCGAGGCCCGCAACGGGGATTACTGCTTTAAGCTTGGTCATATTTATTCCGTTTAATAAAATGAAGATGTGGGTCGATTATGCAGGATCGGCCGGAAGTCCAAGTATAATCTTTATCTGAAAAGCGGACAGTAACTCTCTGTCATATCTTGGAAATTCGGCATTTTGCCCATTGCCAGATACGGCATAAACTGAATAAAGACAATCAGTAATCGAATATGACGACTGTGATCTGCAGCACTATCCGTTGGATGCCTGAGACCAGCCATAAATGAAAACGGGCGACCCTAAGGTCGCCCGTTGATATATCTGTGCAGTAATCAGAGCCAGCCTTCAAACCACTCTGGCATCACAAACAGATTAAAGTGATTTACCAGCAACATCACACCGACAAATACCACCGACACCGCCACCCACTGACGGGCATAAGGAATAAACCGAATGCCAATCACCGGCTTGATAAAGAACGGATGCGCCAGTGCAGAGATCAGGATCTGCGAGATAGAGAGCGTCAGCGCCACGTAGAGCACGTTAGGCCAGATAAAGGTGGTCGCCAGTACGGCCAGCACCACAATACTCGCCACAATGTTCCAGTAAAACTCTACGTTGGTCCGCCCGTTGGCCTGTGAAATCGCCCCGGTCAGGCCGCCCATCGGTCGCAGCATGCCAAACAGCAGCATTAGCGGGATCAGATGATAAACCTGCTCATGCGACGCACCATAAAGTACACGGACGATGACCGGCGAGAAGATACCAATCACCAGGTACATCGCGCTGCTGAACAACATGATCCCCAGCGTGCCCTTCAGGAACAGCTTTTTCAGCTGCTCGGCATCGTGCTGCTTTTCAGCAAAACGTGGCAGTGCCAGACGGTTGATCACCGGCGTGACCAGCTTCAGCGGTTGCAGTACCAGCTCTTTCGCCAGCGAGTAGACACCCAGCATCTCGGCACCCATCACTTTACCCACCACCAGCGCATCCGCCTGGGTACGCAGCTGATTAATAGTCTGCGAGCCGAGCTGATAGCTGCCGTAGCGAATGGCGCCGATAAAGGTCGCTTTGTCGAACTCCCACGTCGGACGCCATGACTTTTCGCCCAGCGCAATCATGCAAAGGATGCGGGTAAAGGCGTTGATAAACAGACCCAGAATCGCGGCTGCCACCGTGAGCGAGGTGAACTCCAGCATCGCCACGACACAGAGGAAGGCAAACAGCTTGGTGCCCATCTCAATCTTCGCCAGCGAGACCATCCGCTTGGTTTTGATGTAGTGCGCCTGATATTGGGACAGATGCCCCAGCACCAGGAAGTTCAGGCTGGTCAGCATGATCAGCCCGGTCAGCTCTGGCAGATGATAGAACCAGGAAACCGGGAAGGCGATCAGTAACATGATCAGACCGGTGCACAAGCTGAGTGAGACGTTCACCCAGTAGATAGTGCTCTGCTCACGACGAGTAATATTCTGGCGATGCACCAGATAACTGCTCATCCCCATATCCTGCAGCACACCCGCCACCGCCAGGATGGCGTTGATGATGGCTAACAGGCCCAGCTCGTGGGTTTCCAGTTTGCGGGCGAGAAAGCTCAGCTGTGCAACCTGCAACACTGCGGAAAAGCAGGTGCTGCCGAACAGCCAAATCGCCTGTGATTTAAATCCACTCACACCAGTCGCTCCAGAATCTGTGCCAGTTCGCCATAGGCGATATGCTGATTAAATTCAGTCTCAACTTTGTGACGTGCAGCTGCGACGACGGGCGCCACATCCACTTCGCCCTGAGAGAGCTTCAGCAGCGTTTCCGCCAGCGCCTCAGGATCATCCTCTTCCACCAGCCAGCCAGACACGTTGTTCTCAATCAGTTCCGGAATACCACTGTGGAAGGTTGAGACCACCGGCAGGCCCACCGCCATCGCCTCCATCAGTGCAACCGGAATACCTTCCATGTCACCATCTGCGGCGGTTTTAGACGGCAGCAGGAAGATATCGGCTTCGCTCAGTGCACGACGAATCTCCTCCTGCGGTTTGAAGCCCGGCATGCTGACGCAATCTTCCATCCCCTCGCGGGCGATGAAATCACGCATCATCTCATCCTGATCGCCATTGCCGATGATGGTGTACTGAAACTGACCGCCACGCTGCTTCAGGATGGCGCTGGCTTTGACCGCCACATCCAGCCCTTTCTTCTCGGTCAGACGCGCCACCGAAACGATACGCAGCGGCGTCTGGAACGCCTGCCGCGGCTGGAAGTTAAATTTCTCCGGTTCAATGCCCATACGCGTCACGTGAATTTTTTCCGGCGGACAGCCCATCTCGATCAGCTTGTTCTCCCACAGATGGCTGATAGGCAGCATCAGCTCACTCTGGCGGAACAGATTGACGTAATCGAGTTTGTGCTCTTCCAGAATGTGACGACGGGAAATATCGGCGCCATGAAACACGGTCGCCTGTTTACCCTTGAGCACGCCCAGTTCACGCAGCTTGTTCGCCAGCGCACCGGCATAGCCGAAATGCACCAGGAACACATCTGCAGTGAAGGTCTGCTTTGCATTCGCCACAATCGACGGCAGCAGCAGTTTACTGGACTGCGCGCCATAACGGCGCACATTCAGCGAACGCAGCAGCGACGGTTTGGTCACTTTTGGCAGCACCAGTTTGATACGCTGGTTCAGCTTATCGACAATTGAGATTTTCTCTTCCGGCAGCAGATAGTGCGTCTTCGCCGCCAGACCATACTCATCAAACGCGGCATGCCGGTTCACTAAATCGCCGGGAAAGACTGAAATGATCTCCACCTCGTAACCGGCATCAATAAAATGGGTTACCTGATTAAGTACGAATGTCTCAGAGGCAACCGGGAAACGCATGGTGAAAAAAGTCAGTTTCATCACATTACCCTAATACTTTGAGAATCTCTTCAGTGATCCGGTTGCCAATTTCCCTTTCATTCGCAACGGCCGTGTTGACCTTCAGCTTGATGTTGTCGTAATCGGCAAGGACCGTTTTTACCTTATCGATCAGCGAGCCATCCATCAGGCTTTTTACGTCGGTTGCCATCTGCGGCAGACCAAGCTGGTTCATCACACCCATCGACTTGTGCTCGTAGTTGATTGCCACAGCCGGGGTGCCAAAGTTCATGGAGATAATCGCCGAGTGCAGGCGGGTACCAATGGTCAGATGACAATGACTCAGCAGGATGCCCAGCTCCAGGTCATTAAACTCATCCATGATGACATGGTAATGTTCAGGCTGCGTCACGTGGTCACGCAGTGTCAGTGCGACCATGCGATCATCTTTGGCATAGCTGTCGATGCCGGTACAGGTTGAGAACGCCACAACCTGATAGCCTTCCGCAATCATGGCGTTGATGACCCGGCCAAATGCTGCTTCATACTCTTTCTGTGTGACACCCAGACGTTTATCAAACGGCGCCAGTTCACGCACGGTGATCGCGATGGTTTTACGACCATCGATAATGCCCTGCCAGTAGAGCAGGTTATGGCTTGGGTTTTCGACTTCACGCGCACGTACCAGGAAAGCGGTATCCACACCAGACGCCACTTTAGAGCTGGTCACACCATCGCGCTTCATCAGATCAAGGCTGACCGATTCGCGCAGCACCAGGCTGTCGACCCGATCAAAGACAAAATTCGCCAGCGCATTAACGCGCGGGTTCTGGAAAGGCCCCACCGAGTGACCAATCAGGTAGATCGGCTTTTTGGCCATCAGTGCACAGAGCGCATGGTCGAACTGGGTTACGCCATAGAGGTCAACGAAGAACGATCCGCCCACCTGAATAATCGCATCATATTTTTCCAGACTTTCCGTAAACGCTTTCAGGTGCGGTGGTACTGAGAAGGACTTAAAGATACCGCCCTTGCCCAGATGCGCCATCATGATATCGGGCATCAGGCGGTTCGCGACTTTACGTTTAAACGAACCGACCAGACCTTTACCAGACTTGCTGTTGTGCAGATACAGCGCATCCTGCTGTATATCCTGCTGGAGCAGATAACCGGAGCTGGTTGGATAACGGCTTATAACGTCAATCTCTAAATCACTCCGTGCAGACCGCATTGAATCAATCAGTCCACGAAGAATCGCGCCATCCCCGCGGTTCCCACACGTGTGGTTACCCACCAATAAAATTTTCATAAAAACTCCGAATGAATTTTTTTAATTCTGAAAGCCGCCCAGATCCGCAATGGGCAAAATGAACTCTGATTAAAAGTAATGCTTTACGGGATAACGCACCCAAAGGTAGTGCTTCTGTTGAAACCGGCCGCCTCCATTCTGGCGGCCGTTATAGACGCTGTTACGACTTAATCGCGAAGTAAGGCAGTGCAACCTGTTTCCCGTTGATTACCACGGAAACAAACCCTTCTGGCTTACTGGTATCAACCTGATCGGCTGAGATCGGACGGGAAGCCATTAACAGATCGCCCTGCTCGTTGGCACCGATACCCGCTTTGCCGTTGTGCAGGCTGAAGCGCTGTGGCGCGCGTTTCGTCGCGTCACCTGACGGTGGATTGCCCTTCTCCATTACCGCATTGACCCGCGCACAGCGCCCGGTCACAAAGCGATCTTTACCGGTGGTTTTCACCAGCACGGCAGCCGACGGCGTCCAGCCCGCCAGTTTGACGTAGAGATGCACATCGGTGTCATGCTCAGCCACATAGCGCACATCCACAATCGGGCAGCTGCCTTCGGCTGACCAGCTCGCTTCCGAGCGGTCTTTCTTACGCTGCACGTGGATTACCGCGCGGCCGCCGGTGGTCTTGTCGCCGATCAGGTTCATCAGCGGCTTATCACCACTGCCGTTACTGAATTGCGACTGACCGAAAATCTCGATCTCCCATGAATCCCCCACCGTCGGTGAGTAGAGGCTACCGAGATCAAACCAGGTTTCCTGATTCGTGTTGTTCTCTAAGCGCCAGCGCGAGGTGATGTAGTTGTACTTCAGGCTGCCATCCAGTGCGACGCCATAGGACTCAACGCGGGTAGAGCCCATTTCCCAGATGCTAAGCAGACGATCGCCCTGCATGGAGTTGTCAATCCAGCTGCCAGACTGGAGACTGGTCTGACGCATATTCAGGCGAGTGTTATGGGCGATAAGCGGATTCTTACAATCCTCAATGCTCAGCGCATCAACGATCCACTGGCCGTTGGAGAGATCGCCTGGGTTATCGCAGTGCTCAATCCAGCCGTTATGGATAATTGACTGACCGCAGCGCGGCAGGTTAAGGACTTTACCGCCACGACAGTGCTGCGCATTGAAGTTTGACAGCTCAATTGCGGTGCTGTGGTCCCATTTGCCCTGCTTCTGCCCTGACCAGCCCGATTTAATCACGTCGCCGCTGCAGCGAGAGGCGTACCACTGGTCAATTTTACAATCGAGGGTATCCTGCAGGCTGATGGCCGTGCCGCCAACGGCGTTAAAGCGCAGGCAGGCACCCCGGAAATATTGTCCGCCAGGACAGTTGTTATGGAAAAAGCCCTGCTGATTCGCACTCTTATCGCTGTTGCCATTAAAAATCAGGTTGGAAAGTTCAACGCGACGGGCGTTCATCTCAAAGACGAACGCTGACTTACCATCTGAGACAATTGTGGTCGCTGGAAAATAGCCGAAGTTCACCATCGCACCGGACATGCGGAAGAAGTTGAGATACTTATCGCCAAGGTTACAGGCTGAGACCATAAAGGTACCGGCCGGGAACTGGACGCAGATCTGCTGGTTAGCCTGCTGCGACCACTGGAACATCGCCATAATGGCGGGTGCCGTATCGGTTTTGCCATCGGCAATCGCACCGAAATCAAACAGCGTCAGGCGGTTAAAATCGTCTACCACACGACGCCAGGAGAACCCCTCACCGGCAAAATTCACACCGCCATCATTCTGGGCAGGCTGGAAGCTCCCGACAAACTCGCCGCCGCCAACTTCCCGTCCTTCATGCCAGCTTTTCAGCTTAACCTTGGCCCCTTCAAACAGTGGACGGGTTTTACGTAACTCCGCCACAGACGCAATCTCACCAATCAGCTGATAACCCGCTGGCTGCGCCAGGCGCTGACTGAAATCTGCAGCGCCCGGACGACTGACATCCGCAATGTTGAACAGCGTCTGACCGTTGCTGTCTTCCACCGTCATCGAATGCGAAGGATCGGCAATCAATGCGGCATTGTCCTGAATAAACTGGGTAAAATTGCCTTTATTCAGCGCGATGGGCTGCGCAATCTCAGACACCTTACCGCTGGCGTCACGCAGGAAGACCGGAATCTGGTTGCCAGGCTTACTGGCATCCGCACCCGCTTTACCGATCCAGAGTTTTCCTTCAAAGCTCTGCCAGAATTGCGGTGGCATCGCGTAGACATTTTCTGGCGTCAGGATCGGCACGTCGCCTTTCGGGATATTAGTGGCATCAACCGGCTTCAGGGCAATACCGTTACTTTTTGCAGCGTAGCTGGAAAAGGTGCTCACGGAGAGAGCCCCCACCAGAGCGGAGGCGGCGGTCTGTAAAACTTCTCTTCTTTTCATGCATCAATTCCCGTAGTCAATAAGGCCATTGGCCATGGCGGTGTCCCTGAGGCACGTCGCAAGTGAGCGTTTCCAGCTCCGGTTAAACCAATGACAGCCAGCTTTGCTTAATCTGGTTACCGTCGAATTTCAGCGCGGTTTGTTTGGTTTTTTCGCTCATGGCATAGAACAGGGCGTCATCGGTAGCGAGCTGCTCCATTCGTGCCAGAAACGTGGCTTTATCATTCATCGGAACCAGGAAACCGTCTTCACCGTGATTGATGATCTCCTGCGGTCCGGTCGGACAGTCATACGCTACAACGGGCAGTGACCAGGATTTTGCTTCCAGCAGCACCAGTGGCAATCCTTCATAACGCGAGGTCATCAGCGCCATATCGCTGTCACGGTAGTAGTCATTGATATTGCTGACCTTACCGACAAACTTCACGCTGTCAGTAATGCCCAGTACGGCGGCCTGATCGTGCAGCTGCTGACGCAGTTCACCATCACCGGCAATCACCAGCGTCCAGTCCGGATGGCTGCGTGCGAAGTCGCGCCAGATATCCAGCATCAGATCAAACCCTTTCTGGTTATCCAGACGGCCCACCGCCAGCGCCTGACGATGACGAGTCTGACGCTGAAAACCTTTGTAGACGACGGGGTTAGGAATTTGCTTGCTGGGAATGTGCCAGCGGCTGAACACCTGATGATCTTTGTCGGTCAGAACAATCACGCGGTCGTAGTAGCGCAGCAGCAGAAACTTGAGGAACTTGATCGGCTTGCTGAAGGAGTTAATGGCAATGTGCTCGCAGGCGTAGGCTTTGCCCCGTTTCTTCTTCATTGCCAGCAGATTCCAGAAGGCAAACATGACGCTCAGACGCCCCATGCTGATCAGGAAGACGGTATCGAAACCCTCTTCGTGGATCCGGGCTACCGCGCTTTTAATGGGGTTGCTCTGCCCTTCGAAGCTGACAATCTGTCTGACATGTTCAAACGGATAAAAA
Organism: Pantoea sp. ANP04; assembly: GCF_041982285.1. Classification (NCBI taxonomy): domain Bacteria; kingdom Pseudomonadati; phylum Pseudomonadota; class Gammaproteobacteria; order Enterobacterales; family Erwiniaceae; genus Pantoea; species Pantoea sp. ANP04. Next base: position 254,165 of record NZ_JAUTYS010000001.1, read on the forward strand.
GTCTTACCACTGCCTTCAAGCGAGTAGATGGTGACGTCATGTGTTTCGCCAAGACACTCTGACATGAAGTTACAGATGTTCTCGGTGCCCGCATACGAATAAGCATCTTTGATCACCAGGACAATTTTTTTCATGAAACGCTATCCACCTCAAATAATAAAGACAATCCTGCCGACAGGCTCAACGATGCTTAAGGGTAAACAGCACACCATTCACCATATACCAGGCGTAATAGTAATAGATTTTTAACGGATTGTTTTTATAGATAATTCTTAATAATTCAAGGTGCCACTGGGCTGCTTTGTTCTTATTGCGAGAAAGGGAATCGCCTAATTCGTAATAGTTGACAAGAATCGTCTGAATTACCCGTGCCTGCTTATAGCGGGTGAATAATTCATACAAAAACAGGAAATCTTCATGACCTTTGCGCTGGAAGAAAAGTCCCTGTGGCGGACGACGGAAACAGACAGAGGAGAAGCAGACGCGATACTGCTTTTTCACAAAGTTGTCCTGCTGCAGGTAAGGCTTTCCGTAGGTAATGTCGTGCTCAGCCTTGCGGGTTTTATAGTGATATTCGGTAATCACAAAATCATCACCGGCGGCGATAGCAGCTACCTGCTGGGTCAGCTTATCCGCATGCCACTCATCATCGCTGTCAAGAAAGGCAATAATCTCTTCAGTGGCCGCGCGCAGTCCGACGTTGCGGGTCTCTGCTGCGCCCATGTTGACCGCGTTATCCAGAATGGTAATGCGCGGATCCTGACAATGCTCCCGCACAAATGCCAGCGAGTCATCAGTGGATTTATCGTTGACCAGATAGAGGTGCCAGTCGGTATAGTGCTGATTGATAACCGATTGCACAGCGCGTAACACGGTCTGACGGGCATTGTACATAGGCATAACAATGCCAACGGTTCCAACAGAAGTATTCATCTTCAACCCTGAATGTAAACGAAAAGAGAGGTGCTCCTGGTATCAGGAGCAGAGCGAGGCGCAGTGCGCGTCAGGAGATCGCTTTCTCACCGCCAAAACGTGCTTTGACCTTGTCTTTAACCCGGTTCATAAAATAAGCACGGTTGTCTTTATTGGTGAGGAAGAAGTAGCGAGCAAAGCTCAGGCTCGCCATCAGCGACTTACCGTCCATTTTGTAGCGCAGCGGCAGCTTAAAAGCTTTGTAGGTGTGGATATCACGCGGGGTAAGATGCGGCTTCATGCTATCAAGCCAGAACATCGAGTAGTTCACCGATTCGCCTTTATGTTTTGAGCCAAATTTTGTGACCAGGTGGTAGTTAGCCAGCGGTGCGGCGATCATCACAAAGTCATAGCCCATGCGGTCGGCACGAATGCAGAAATCATAATCCTGATGACGGATGTAGCGGGTATCGAACTGAATTTTCGCCGCATCTTCCCGTTTCAGCACAATCGTGCTGGTCTGGATAAAGCCATAACAGCCGAACAGATACTCAGCGACGGTTTCATTTTTGCCTGGTGGCTGCATTGGCATCACTTTCAGGAATGTGCCGTCCTGATAGATATTTACCTGGCTGAAAATAACGACATTCTTTTTACCCTGTGCGTCCAGTTGAGCAATTTTTTCACTCACCTGCTGCAGTTTGTCCGCCGCCCACTCATCATCGGCGTCAAGAAAACTGACATAATCACCGGTCGCCAGCTCAATGCCTTTGTTACGTGCACCGGCCCCGTTGAGTTTGACCTCAGAAAGCACCAGATTGATGTCGAGATCCTGATAGCGTTCGCTGCGAACGACCTCCGCCAGCGCGGCGGCATCTGCAGACTTATCATCCACGATGATGACTTCGAAATTACGATACGTTTGTGCTTTAACGCAATCCAGCGTCGTGACAATCGATTCTGACGCGTTATAAGCCGGAATTACGATGGAGAAACGAATGTCCTTCATTGCCAGCACCTCATTAAAAAGTTCAAAAAAATAAACAGTTCAGTCGACAACGGTCGATTAAAAATCTGAATTCTCACACGCGAGCGCCCCCGCGTGACACTTATCACGAAGGGGCGCCCGTCGGGTCAATCAGTGGACCAGCCAAAACTCCCGCGCCACTTCATAGCCAGTAACGGCCTGCTTGGTTGAAATGGTGTTGTAGTAGAGGTAATAGAGCAGGAAGAACACCAGCATCGCGTACAGCGCTGGCTTCCACGATCGCCTTGCCTGATAAATCAGTGAGGTCAGGATGATCGGCTCGACCTGTTGCAAATAGTTGGACAGGCGCGAACCTGAAGGGAAGTTGTACAGGAAGATCCTGACAGCACCGCCAATAGCAAAACTCATGATCAGCAGATAGTTAAGACGATACTGAGCATAATTTTCGCGCTTCAACTGGTCAGTAAGCATGAAATAGAAGAAGACAAACACCAGCATGATGTTTTTCAGGTTCGATACGGCCAGGATGCTGCCACCCATTGCGTAGGACGGGTCATTGTTATAGCCCGATGCCCTTTCCCCCAGCGATCCAAGATGACCCGCAATCAGGGCAACAAAGCTGGATCCGCCCACTACGGACAGCGGCAGACTGGCAACGATAATGACCACAGGCCACCAGCGCCAGTCGCGAATAAACAGGAACGGCACAAGTGTTACCACCATTACGGCAGTGTTATGGCTTGTAAACGACAGAATAAAGAAGGCAAAAGCCCACCAGTAACGCTTGAGATAGATTGACCACAGGACACCAAGGAACAGCGCAGAACTCAGGCCAAAGCGAATCTGGTTTATATCTTTGTTAATAAAGATGTGCGCTGAATAGAGCACCAGCGCCAGCACCGGATACGGTGACATCTTTCTGAAGAAGTAAGCATTGATGGATACGGCAAGGGCGCAGAAAACAAACAGAAAGATGCTGGCATTATGCGAAAACAGACTGGTGATCCAGGCCGTGGCAAAAATCAGCGGTTCGTAACGGAAAAAAGCAACGGTTTTAAAGAAGCCGTTAATCTCTATACGTCGAACAAAGTCCTCAAAGAAGCTCCGGTACTGGAAGTCATCCATGCCGGTGCCAAGGCCGCGTATTCCCCCAAAAACAATCAATAGAATGGCAGCAAAACAGAGCAGCCAGGTCAGAATATGATTTGTGCGTTCGTCTTTTTTCAGGGCTAATTCAAACAGCGAAATCAGCAGTAAAAATCCTGATACATACCAATATGGAGCCATGGTGTGATTCCTTAATTCCACAAGTTCTCATGCCAGCAATAATCACGCTTCGCCTTCCCGACGGGCTTTTCAGTAAACCTGACAGTACGGTCACACATTGCGTGCAGGCAATGCCATGCTGGTGATGAATTCTGTTGATTGACGCTCGCCATGCGATTTATAGAGGTATCGCTTTTGTGGGTTTGGACAGAATAACCTGTGTAAATTGATGCGTGTCGTCATTCAAAAGGACGATAAAAAGGGGCGGTCAGACCGCCCCCTGGTTATTACTCAATGATCAGCTTTTGCTGGGCTTGCTGTAGTCATAGGCGTAGTAGTCATAACCATGTCCGTAAGCATTGGCGGCTTTACGCACCACGGCGTTGAGGATCACACCTTTAATCTCAATACCGTTCTGGGCAAAGCGTTTGAAGCTGACGTCCACTTCTTTGGTGGTATTGGCTTCGAAACGCGCCACCATCAGTGAAGTACCGGCCATTTTACCGATAATTGACGCATCGGTGACGGCCAGGATTGGCGGCGTATCGATTAACACCAGGTCGTAGTTCTTGCTCGCCCAATCCAGCAGCTCACCCATACGACGATGCATCAGCAGCTCAGACGGGTTCGGTGGAACCTGACCACGTGGCAGGAAGTCGAAACCGTAGACGCCCTGCTGAATCAGCGCCGGGCTGAATTCCGTTTTACCGGAGAGCACGTTTGACAGGCCTGATTTGTTATCCGCGCCCAGCAGCTCGTGGGTGTAACCACGACGCATGTCGCCATCGATAAACAGAACACGCTGACCCGCTTTCGCGACCAGTGTCGCCAGGTTGGCACAGATAAAGGTTTTACCAATACCCGGGCTGGCGCCGGTGATCATCAGGATGTTGTTTTTCGCTTCCATCATGGCGAAGTGCAGGCTGGTGCGCAGGCTACGAATCGCTTCGATGGAGAGGTCAGTCGGATTACCCAGCGCCAGCAGTGTTTCGTGCGGGTCGGTTTTCACCTTGCTGCCACGACGCGCCAGCGCTTCGGTATCTTTCTTACGCTGCCACTCAGAGAGTGGAACGCTGGCGTAGACATTCATGCCCAGCTCTTCCAGCTGTTCAGGGTTCTCGATACCGTGATGCAGCAGAGCTTTCAGCAGAACCAGACCCACTGACACGAACAGGCCCAGAATCAGGCTTGCAGCGATAATCAGCAGCTTCTTCGGTGCAACCGGTGAATTAGCCGTCTGCGCATTGTCGATGATGCGGACATCACCCACGGTGCTGGCTTTGCTGATGCTCAGCTCCTGCTGACGGTTCAGCAACTGCATGTAGATCTCCTGACCTGACTGAACGTCACGGGTCAGACGCAGGATTTCCTGCTGAGTCTGTGGCATGCCAGAAATTTTCTTGTTCAGCTGAGCCTGTTCACCTTCCAGCGTTTTGCGTTTTTCAAGCAGCGCGCGATACGTTGGGTGATCTTTGGTAAACAGCTGAGACACTTCAGCTTCACGGAAGGTCAGTTCGTTCAACTGGCTCTGCACGCTGACAGAAGAGTCCAGGGCGGATTTCGCTTCCAGTGACAGGTCAACCGATTCGTTCTGACGACGGAACGTATTCAGTTTGTTTTCTGCTTCATCCAGCTTTGCGCGAACGGCAGGCAACTGAGTGCGTAAGAACTCCAGGCTTTTCTCTGCCTGCTCTGACTTGCGCTCAACGTTCTGTAACAGATAGTTGTTCACAATCTGGTTCAGGACTTTGCTGATCTGCTCGGGATCTTCACCCAGATACTCCAGACCCAGTACGCCGGTATCTTTACCTTTGTCTGCAACGGTCAGGTTAGCCAGTACGGAACGGATCGCCTGCAGGTCATTCAGCTTAGTCACGGTGAAGCTGGTGCCTTCATCGGCATGAATCTCGCTCACCAGCATGCTGATGTCGCCGTGCGACTCCAGCTGGCCGACTTTACCTTTAAACAACTCATCGCCATCTTTAGAGACGGTGTAGCTATCCGGACCGGTAACTTCCAGCTCGACATTACGTTTTTCGACAGTGCGTGGGATTTCCAGACGCGAAATCGCGATATCAGCAGGTTTGTTGCCCATCAGGCGCGACAGGCCCTTGCCGATAACCGGGAAGTAGTTCTGCTCAACCACAGTATCCAGACCCAGATCGTCAACGGTTTTGCCGATGACCATACGGGATTCCAGAATCTCGATCTCCGTATCGGAGGCTGGCGTTTGTGGCAGAATGCTGTCAATTTCGTTCAGGACGGTACTGGCATTCTTCTGCTCAACCTGAACTAACGCATCTGCGCTGTAAATCGGTGTTGCAAACAGTGTGTAGAGTGTTCCCGCCAGCATGAAAAATGCGGTAACGGCAACAATGATCCAGCGATGATCAATTAGCTGTCCCACAAGATGCGCCAGATCCCATCCATTCGAATCCTCTCCCGGCGCAGTTCTGACCTTATTTTTTATATTCATGGATAATCCCAACTATCGGCTTAATACGTTGACCCATTTCTGGGTAGCGTTTTCCAGTAACCCGTAAATCTCTTCAAAGGCCTCACGGCTTTTTCTGTACGGATCCGCAATTTCTTTCTGATTGAGCCAGTGCCCAAGCAACATGGTTTTGCCACGTGCAGCCGGGTCGATGCGATTGACCTGTTCAATATGTCGCTTTTCCATGACCAGAATCAGGTCAGCCTGACGGCACATTTCGGCCGTCAGTTGCTGTGCCTGATGTCCTTCCAGCGACAGACCCTGTGCTGCCGCGACCTCGGATGCCATTCTGTCGGCCGCATGGCCTACCAGCGCTCCCAGGCCAGCAGAGCGAACATCCAAATCGGGCAATGCACGTTTAAACAGGCGCTCTCCGGTAGGAGAGCGGCAGATGTTGCCAATGCAAACGACTAACACGGACGTAATCATGGTCAGACCTTAGTTCGACCAGTTGCGGATACGCTGTGCGGCCTGAGTCGCATCGTTGATACCAGCAATGGTTGGTATCAGTTGCGAAATCACACGGTTCCAGCGCGTCAGCGGTGTAGAGGTGACATAGACGATGTCATAAGGCTGGAGCTGGAAATCGGTTCCCATCACCATGGATGCTGCATCTTTGGTGTTCAACTGATAGATGTTGGCAATCTTGCTGCGATCGGTGCCGTGCAGTGGACGGATAACGAAGACACCAGTAGCGTCAGAGGTGGTTTGATCCATCCCCGCCGCATTGCCCAGCGCTTCCGCCAGCGTCATGCCGCTACGGTCCATTTTCAGCGTGGTTTGCTGCTTCACTTCACCCATCACGAAGATTTTCAGATCATCGTTACGCGGAACGTAGAGAATATCGCCTGGATAGAGCAGGTGGTTCTGGCTCAGGTCGCCATTCTGCATCAGTGCCTGCAGAGAGACGCGCTGCTCACGACCGTTGTGCGTCAGCACGACGTTACGCCAGTCAGCATCAGGTGCCAGGCCGCCAGCGGCGTTGATCGCATCCAGAACCGTCAACGGTACGTTGGTGATCGCCTGCTGACCAGAGGTGGTCACAGAACCCGTAACATAGGTTTTCTGCGATTTGAACGAGGCGATGCTGACATCAACCTGTGGACTTTCAATATACTGAGCCAGACGACGCGAAACTTCGTCACGCACTTCGCCGACGGTACGGCCCGCGACACGGACGCGACCAATGTAAGGATAGAAGATGGTGCCGTCAGAATGCACCCAGTTACCGGTGTCGCTAGCGCTACGGTATTGACCCGCTGGCGTGGTCAGTTCCGGGTGATCCCAGACTGTCACGGTCAGGACATCGCCCACGCCAATACGGTATTCATAGTTCTGAATTTCGTTCTGCAGTGCCGGGTTCGTCTGAGCCACCAGAGGCTTAGGACGCATCTTTTCAACCAGTGAAGGCGTTAACGGAAAGACGTTGACGTATTTATCGATGTCAAAGTTGCTATCCTGCTGCTCGATAACATCTTTTCCTGATGTAGTAAGACGAGAACCGGGTTCGATTGTACACCCGACAAGGAATGTGGCGGATACCAGCAAGGGTATCAATTTCATTTTGATTGTAATCATTTAGATCTTCGCTATCAGTTATTTATTGATAGAGGCGAAACCGCCGCTGTGTAAGCGTCCAACAAAAAGTAAATCCTGGCTGACTAAAGCCTTAAGCACTGAACCTGTCGTTCATTATCCTTGCTCCACTTGTTATAAGTAGTGGCCATCAACCAGGGTGTACCTGAAACGCCTTGCATCATAGCGGACTATGGATGCACTGCGATATCCCTGGTGATGGCCGCTATTAACGACACGCCTGACAACGGCACAACACCTCTGAGCGCGCGTTAGCACGCTCATTTCGACTCACGGTTAATAGGCACCGTCGCGTTTTAACACCACACCCACTGTTTTGAACAGAATGGCAATGTCATTCCACAGTGACCAGTTTTTTACGTACCACGAATCGAAATAGACGCGGGTTTCATAGTCAACGTCATTACGACCGCTGACCTGCCACAATCCCGTCATGCCCGGCTTAGCCATCAGGTAATAATCAACATCACCAGCATAACGACAGAGTTCATCTTCAATGACCGGACGAGGTCCAACCAGACTCATATCACCGCGCACCACGTTCCAGAGCTGAGGCAGCTCATCGAGGCTTGTTTTACGGATGAAGTGGCCCACTTTAGTAATACGTGGATCATTTTTGAGTTTGAAATCTTTATCCCATTCCGCACGCGCAATCGGATCGGTGCGTAATACCTCTTCCAGCACTTCTTTGGAATTGATGACCATTGAACGGAATTTCAGGCATTTGAATTTACGGCCATTCATTCCCACACGTTCGTGACCATAAATCGGCGGTCCACCATCACGGCCCACCAGGAAGCCCAGCACCAGCAGCGCTGGCATCAGCATCAGGATAATTGAGAGTGCACCCACGATATCGAATGCCCGCTTCAGGAAACGCGAGGTGCGTTTAGCGAGGTTATTCTGAACACGCAGAATCATCACCTCATGGCTAAAGATATAAGCCATGTCTGTACCGTAAAGCGGAACACCACGCAGGGTCGGAATCACTGAAACTGAACGGCAGTTATGCATCGCCAGCGATTTTAGCCAGATATCACGATACTGACTCTGCTCATACTCGACTGCCACGATAAACTGGGTTTCGCTGTTAGTCAGGCTCCAGAGCTCCTGCTCATCACGCAGCACTGGCACGCCATTCATGATCTCCTGCGGACAGGTTCCATCAACGTCGTAGAAAGCGATAACGTCAAAACCCATGACCTCTTCGCTTTGCAGTGCCTGCCAGGCTTCGTGCGCATTTTTGCTGCTGCCGATAATAATGGTTTGTTTCTTCCACAAGCCTTTTTTATTCAGCAGACGTTTTGAGAGCGCACGACAGGTTGGAATTAAAATCAGCGCCAGAACCCAGGTCAGTAACCAGACGAAACGCGACATCTGCCACTGCGACAGTGCGGTGATCGACAGATCGATGACAGAAAATATAAGAATGGTACGAAAAACTTCTTTTAATTCGAACCAGAAAGGTTTCCGGTAGGTATAGTGCCGAAGCCTTACCCAGAACCAGCCAATACAAATTACCGACAGACAAATGTGTGTGGCAATTTTTAAATTCATTTCTTTTTCAGAAATATCTGCCAGCGGCGAACCTGAGTGAAGATTAATTAGCATCATCGCCACAAATAATGCTGCGTTGAAACAAATTAAGTCTGAACATGCCAGCATTAATTTGGTAATAAGACTTTTAAACGTAAATTCTGTATCGCGCATATTTAACTCTTTATTTTATTTCCTTAAACCCGCAACGGCTATCGCCTGTTAAATCATTAAGCGACGAAACCTCTCCAGACTGAGCCGTTTCTAAGGGGAGCTCCTGCGGCGTTTACGCCAATGATCTTAACCATAAACCAGTAATATTGTGATGAATACCAACAGATTACTCTGACTTAACCACCGCCAGCGCTGCTCACTTTATCAACAAAAACACGATTCGGGCACGCTACCGCCCTTGGCTGTCGCTGCCAATATCGCTGTCGTCATTCATATTGATCCCCGTAATGCAGTAACGTTACCGCATTGCATCGTGCAGACGTTCACCGGCGAATGACTCATTCGTCACATTGCGATTAATGTCGAATAGGCTCGCGAATTACGACTCTGGGGCAGAGTTTGCAAACTTGTTGCTATACTAGTTATTACTGGCTTGTTTACAAGCAGGTCCCGCTATCCCTGGACTATTTTAGGAAAAAGACTACCAGCGATTAGTATTGAGGCCTGACAGGCAGTGCAATGCTTTCTTCAAAATTAGGATTAATGCCATACTCGTGATGAGATAAATCGCATAAGCCCGACAGGTGAATATCTCATCCAGGGTTAAAAAGGAGTCAGAATACTCTCTGCTGCATTCTGTGAATTTAATCAAAACGTCACACTCATATGTTCATATTTTGCACGATATATAGCCTCGATTGGGTCATCGCTCCCCTGCCCTGCCATTTGTACGTGGCTTTGCACTCCACTATCATCAGAGAAAACTCAATTTAAAATATTCAGGTGAACATGACATGCTGGAGGTAATTGCAGATCCCTCGCTATGGGCGGGATTAGTAACGCTAATCGTTCTGGAACTGGTTTTAGGCATCGACAATCTTATCTTTATTGCCATCCTGGTTGAGAAGCTGCCTGGACCGCTTCGCGACCGCGCACGCGTGATAGGACTGCTGCTGGCGTTATTATGCCGATTATTGTTACTGGCATCGCTTTCCTGGCTGGTTACCCTGAAAGAACCCTGGATCACGCTGGGCGGACACCCCTTTAGTGCGCGCGATCTGTTGCTGCTGTCAGGCGGGATTTTCCTGCTATTTAAAGCCACTACAGAGTTGAATGCGCGTCTGGAAGGACACGATGAGGCGTCCGGTCAACAAAAAGGCGGCGCTAAATTCTGGCCGGTGGTGGCGCAAATCGTGGTGCTGGATGCCATATTCTCACTGGATGCGGTCATTACCGCCGTGGGCATGGTGAATGATCTGCCCGTCATGATGGTTGCTGTCACCATTGCCATTTTGCTGATGCTGCTCGCCAGCAAGCCGTTAACCCGCTTTGTGAACAACCATCCGACAATTGTCATCCTCTGCTTAAGCTTTTTGCTGATGATCGGTTTCAGCCTGGTGGCGGAAGGCTTTGGCTTTGTCATTCCTAAAGGGTATCTCTACGCGGCCATCGGCTTCTCAGTTGTCATCGAAGCGCTTAACCAGCTGGCACACTTTAATCGCCGCCGCGTGCTGTCGGCTGGTCGCCCACTGCGCCAGCGCACGGCTGAAGCGGTATTAAGGCTGCTGCGCGGGGCAGCAGAACCGGCGGAGCTGGATGCCAAAACCTCATCACTGATTGCTGACAGCGATGAGAGTATGCTCTTTAACCGCCAGGAACGCGCAATGATTGCCCGCGTGCTGGGCATGGGTCAGCGTCACGTTAACAGCATCATGACCTCGCGTCACGACGTCGACCATATTGATCTCAGTGATGATCCGGCTGAGATCATGTCGCGCCTTGACCGCAATCAGCACACGCGCATTCTGATAACCGAGCACTCCAGTGAACCACTGGGTGTGGTGCATGTTATCGATCTGCTGCACCAGTCGCTGCACAACAATTCACTCGATTTACGCGCCCTTATCCGACAACCGCTGGTATTTCCTGAGCGACTGACCCTGCTGCAGGCGCTGGAACAGTTTCGTCAGGCTCATACACATTTTGCCTTTGTGGTGGATGAGTTCGGTTCAATGGAAGGCGTGGTGACGCTGAGCGATGTGATGGAGACCATCGCCGGCAATCTGCCGAATGAGGCAGGTGAAATTGACGCCCGTTACGATATACAGATTCAGGGTGAAGGTCACTGGATTGCCAACGGCCATATGCCACTGGACGATCTGGCGCTCTATGTGAAATTGCCGCTGGATGAACAGCGTGACTACCATACGTTGGCTGGATTACTGATGGATAAGCTGCAACACATTCCTCAGGAAGGCGAAGTGTTGCAACTGGGTGACTATCTGCTGCGAACGCTGCAGGTTGAAAATCATCGGATTCAGAAGGTAGAAATTCTGCGGCAGCCTGACGCAGATTACGAGGTATAGCCACTGCCAGGGGCGCAGGGGATGCGCCCGCTAGGGGCGCATGATTTTCTTCAGATTCTCTTTGTTCTCGCCCTCTTTCTGGCGATCAATCCACTGATTCAGACGTGACCTGGCCTCACTCTGCAGACGGTTACGAAGAACGTCATCCACTGGCAGGGAATATTGCAGGCTGTTCCAGCCGCCATACATACGCAGTGGGATAGGCTGACTGGAAAGTGCCTTCACCAGCGCATCATCGCCACGCCAGCCGCTGATTTTCAGTCCCAGCGTCACATCCAGCTGTTGCTGCACCATGTCGACTTTGCCCGCGCCCTGTAATCCCAGATTCTGACCGTTACCATTGAGATCACTGAAGCTGAGTACACCTTTATTCAGCGCCACCTGCCCGCTGATCGACTCAATACCCTCTTCTACGGCATCCTGGCTGCTGACCTTATCGCTGACCCGAGCCACAGCACGCTGCACCATTTGCTGGAGATTAAGCTGTGCCAGCTTCAGGTTGCTGGCACTGATCGTCGCCCTGCCCTGCCAGCTGCGCTTTGCCGCCTCGACTGTCAGCGTATCGCCGGACAGCTCCCCGTCAAGACTCAGGTTGCCCTGCAGACTTTCCGGTAGTGCAAACGCTTTCAGCAACGGCTGGATTTGAATAAACCGGAGTTGCGGTTTCAGGCTGACCCGTGTCTCTGGATGACGAATGTCGATGCTGCCGGGAATCGAGAAGCTGCCATTACCCAGCTTGCCGCTGAGGGTGTTCAGCGTCATGAGTCCCTGCTGATTGCGGGCATTTAACGTAAAATCAGTCAGCGAGAGGCCGCGCCATACCGCATTATTCGCCTGAAGTTTTAGCGCCAGATCCATGTCGTTGAGAGGAGAGTCCGCATTGGTGCGTTCACGCGGCGCAGCAATCACCGGCGAACGGGCCACGGTGGCGTGCTGCGCGCCAGGCGCTTCAGAAACGGGCGCACTGGTGAGTAAATTATCGAGATTCAGGTTGCTGGCTTTCAGATCCAGCGCCAGCTGCTGTGGCGGCACCACATGACCACTGCCCTGCCCGGTCAGGGTACTGTCATTTGCGGTGAGCTGCAGACCACTAAAGGAGAACTGCTGCCGGTCACCATTCCATTCGCCTTGCAGGCTTAACGACCCTTTAATCCCCTGAGACGGAATGTCGGCGCCCGATAAGGTGTAATCGAGCTGCTGCAGCTGGCCGGTAAGACGGTGCGGATATTGCGCAGCATCCAGCTGGCCTTTGAGATTCAGCGCGGCGTTGCGCTGGTTGCGCATCAGCGTCGTGCTCAGAGACAGTGTCGCCAGCTTGTTCGCGTCCTGATCCATCGTAATGTTGAGGTCGCGGAAATTATATTCGTCGCCGCCTGGCTGTTGCCAGATCAGCAGACTGTCGGCTACCCGCAGTTTAGCGATATCAAATGACCAGCCGGTGGATGGCGAGGCAGGCTCCGCATCACGGGGACCCTGAGGGGCATTTCTGGCAGGCTGCGCGCTACTGTCGGGCGTTACCCGCACTATCGCATTTTTCAGCAACACCTGACTGACGCTGAGCTGATGGGATAAAAGAGGCCAGAGATCAACATCGAGACGCATGTTCTCCGCTGAGACCAGCGGCTGAGTCGCCCCCGGCGCGGTGAGGCTCATCCGCCCAGCCAGGATGCTGAGCTGAGGCCAGACGTGCCAGCGCAAATCGTTACTGACCTCAAGGCGATAACCACTGCGTTGTTCAACCTGTTGCACCATATAGGTACGGAAGTCGTTGGGATTGACCAGCAGCACCAGCGCGCTCAATCCCGTTACGACCACCACTAACAGGATGGCCAGCGTGGTTATCACTCTTTTCATTACATCCTCAGATCAGTCTTTATCGATACGGCTGGCATCAGCGCCCTGCTGACCCCGATATTTAGCATCTTCACGTCGGTTATAAGGACGCGCAGCCGGGCCTGAAAGCGGTTCAAAACTCAGCGCGCCGATTAACATACCCGGACGCAGAGCCAGCGGCAGTTTACCTGAATTGTAGAATTCCAGCACGATACGACCCTGCCAGCCTGGATCAATGCGGTGCGCTGTCACATGCACCATCAGCCCGAGGCGCGCCAGCGATGAACGGCCATCCAGCCAGCCGACCAGGTCGTCAGGCAGCGTCACGGACTCCAGCGTTACCGCCAGCGCCAGCTCACCCGGATGGAGGAAAAAGGCTTCACCATCAGGCAACACGATCTCATCGCTCATGACCCGATCCAGTGCCGCGCTTACTTCCTGTTTCGGGCCACTCAGATCGATAAAGGCCGCGGTATGACCGCTGAAGGTGCGGAACTGATTCCCCAGGCGCACATCGACGGTTGCCCCATTAATGCGCTCGACAGGCGGGCGTGGCTCAATGGCCAGTTTGCCATTGTCCAGCCAGGCTTCAATATCGCGATCGCATAATCTCATTGCGGTAACTCCATGGCATAAGTGTAGCGAACCGGTGACAGCGTGCTTGCCACCGGTCTGCACCCCGTCCGGATGGACGTGGGTTATTCAAAAAACTGGTTAATTTTCGCCTTCAGGATATCAATGGCGATACGGTTTTTTCCGCCGCGCGGCACAATGATATCGGCGTACTGTTTTGATGGCTCGATAAACTGCAGAAACATCGGACGCACGGTCTTCTGATACTGACTCATTACCGAATCCATTGAGCGGCCGCGCTCATTGACGTCACGTTTCATACGGCGCATCAGACAGATATCAAGCGGCGTGTCGACGAAGATAGAAAAGTTAAGTTCCTGGCGCAGACGGGCATCGGTTAACAGCAGAATGCCTTCAAGAATAATGACCTTTTTCGCTTTCAGGTGCTGCGTTTGCTGAGTGCGGGTGTGCTCAACGTAGCTGTAGACCGGCAGCTCAATGTCCTGCCCGGCTTTTACCGCCTGCAGATGCTGCAACAGCAAATCATGATCCATCGCACTCGGATGGTCATAATTGGTTTTAACCCTCTCTTCCATGGTGAGGTGACTTTGATCTTTGTAATAAGCATCTTCCGGGATAACCCCGATATGCTCGTCACCTACCTGATCACGGATTTCACGATAGAGCGTGCTGGCAATTAAACTTTTACCGGATGCGGAAGCGCCGGCAATGCCTACAATCACGCACTGATGAGACTTGTCAGTCATACTTTTTTAAGACCTGATAACTGGAGCCTGCCACTGGTCACACATTACGCGGGCAGCGGACGGGCCGAAATGGAGAGGGTGTGTTCGCGCTAAGTATAGGGATTTCGGCCTTTTGATGCCAGAAAAATGGCACCGGCGTCTTTTCAGACTTTCTCCTTTGGACGCCACTCATTTCACCGATAAACTAGCAGCACACCATATTATAAAAAAATGGCCTGTGCGGCGCGCGGTTGTCTGAACGCGTGTCGCTGACATGATGACCGAATGATGCATCAGGAGTGGTATGCACTGGAAGACTTTGACCTATTTTGGCGACAGCATGCTGTTGATTCCGACAGCGGTAATTATTGCGCTGATTTTGCCGTGGAAAAGTGATAACCGCCTTACGGTCTTTTACTGGATTGTGGCCTTTGGCCTGGCTGGCCTGACAGTCAGCATCTCAAAGATTCTGTTTCTCGGGTTTGGCATCGGCAGTGCCCGTTTTAATTTTACCGGCTTCAGCGGTCACAGCGCGATGTCCGCTACCCTGTGGCCAGTGATGCTGTGGCTGATTTCCGGACGCTGGTCAGCAAAATGGCGCATTGCCGCGATTGGCGTGGGTTACCTGATTCCTCTGATGGTTGGGTTCTCGCGTCTGGTCATCCACGCTCACTCGAAAAGTGAGGTTGCCACTGGTCTGCTGCTGGGCTTCACGTTGAGTACCGCGTTTCTGATCTCTCAGCGCCGCACCGCGCTCAAAGGCTTTAGCTGGCCACAGATCGGTGCTGCACTGTTAGTGCCGTTTCTATTAATGGGTCATGGCCGTGTCGCCACGACGCAACAGTTTCTGGAACGCTTCTCTGCCAGCCTCGCGGGGCTGGAGAAGCCCTATACCCGCGCCGATCTTTTCCGCCAGTAATCAATACGCTGGTCATCAATTTCTCTGTGCCCGTCAATTCACCGAATAACGGGCAATATTGATTTCACCCCTTTTTTCTTTGCCGAATGTGCTAGCATGCAGTCAGAGAATGACTGGTGCCTGATTCGCCGTAGCGGAGCGTTGCACCCTGACGGAAGTCCGCATGACGATAGAGATCCTGTCCCCGCAAAAGAGCACGCCAAACTGCTGGCTTTCGGCGCTGTTCCTTGGCTGTATAGTGTTTGTCCTGACACTGTTCTGTCTTGAACTGATCGTGGTCAGCGGGAAAATCTCCCCGCTCTGGTTCCCGACGACATTAATGACTGTGGTGGTTTTCCGCTGTCCGTCACGACAGCTACCCCTGCTGCTGACTGCCTGTGTGCTGGGCACCGCCGCGGCCAACGCCATCATCATCGGGCCTGCCTTTTCAAACATTAAATTCGCGCTGTTAAACCTTATTCAGGCCAGTGTGGGTGGCATGCTGCTGCGCGCGCTGCTGGATCGGCGCGCGCCACTGAACTCTCTGCATGACTGGGCCCGGATGGTGTTATCGGTGGGTATCGTGACACCGGTTCTGGGCGGCCTGCTGGCGCTCTGGACGCTGCAGGTCAGCGGCCACGCTTCGTTTCCCTTCTTTTATACATGGGTGATCTCAGAAATCATCGGCATGCTGGTGTTAGGCCCGATGCTGCTGCTGCTGCCCTGGCCGCTGCGACGGGCCCAGTTCAGCGAGCTGGGCAGGCAGTTGCCAGAAACGTTGATGACGCTGCTCCTGACCCTGGGTGCCAGTTATCTGTCGCTGCGTTTTCTGCCCTGGCCCTTTACCTTTATTGTCGTAATCCTGTTCTGGTGCGCGGTGCGCCTGCCCAAGCTGCAGGCGTTTGTGCTGTTCTTCATCAACGCCAGTTTTATCTCGATGCTGCTGGCTTTGGATGCGGTCAGCGTAGTAAACAACAACAGCGCGCTGGGCCCGGTATCCAGCTGGTTACCTTTCCTTCTGGTGTTGATCCCCAGCCACATTATGTCGCTGGTGATGGATGCGTTCCGGCGTGAAAAACTCCACATCACCGACAGCGAAACCCGCTTCCGTCACGCCATGGAATACTCTGCAATCGGTATGGCGCTGGTGGCGCCTCAGGGTAAATGGCTGCAGGTTAACCGCTCGCTGTGCGATATCCTTGGCTATCCGGCCGAAGAGCTCAAACGCCTGACATTCCAGCAAATTACGCATCCCGATGATCTGAGCCTTGATCTGCAACATGCCAGCCGATTGCTGGAAGGTGAGATTGATACGTACACGTTTGAGAAGCGCTATTTTCGTAAAGATGGTGAGATTGTCTGGGCACGCCTCACGGTATCGCTGGTGCGCGATGGCAGCCAGGAACCGCTCTATTTTATCGCGCAAATTATTGATATCTCTGAACTGAAGCAGAGTGAGCAGGTGAATCGCCGGCTGATGGAGCGCATCACGCTGGCCAACGAAGCCGGTGGCATTGGCGTGTGGGAGTGGAACCTGCTGACCGGTGAAATGTTATGGGACAAGCGCATGTATGCCCTGTTTGGTCTCGCCTCTCATGAGTCGCCCAGCTATGACCTCTGGATCCATCTGCTGCATACCGCAGATCGGGAGTATGCTGCGCTGACGGTGCAACAGGCGATTGAGCTGCGCAGTGCTTTTCACATGGAGTATCGCGTGGTTAATGCCGAGGGCCAGCGCTGGGTGCGCACCCAGGCAAACCGTTTACTGAGTAAAGAGGGCCGCATTGAGCGCATGCTGGGGATCTGCCAGGACATCACCCCGCTTCGTAATCTGAACGAAGCGCTGTTTCAGGAGAAAGAGCGCATGGCGATAACCCTGGACTCAATCGGTGAAGCGGTTATCAGCACGGACAAAGAGATGCGTGTCGCCTTTATGAATCCGGTGGCGGAGAAGATGAGTGGCTTGTCACAGGAGCAGGCTGCCGGGCAGCCGCTCAGTGAGCTGCTGCACATAACTCAGGGACGTAACGGCCCGAAAGTGGAGAATCTGCTGTTGTGCCAGTTGCCACCGGAAAAAATCACCCCCAGTCTGGCTGAAGATCTGGTGCTCCACACCCCGGATGGCGGCCACATCGATATTCATTACAGCATCACGCCACTGCGTTCAGAAGCGGGCGTGGAACAGGGTGCCGTCATGGTTATTCAGGATGTGAGTGAATCACGTAAACTGATGAAGCGCCTGAGTTACAGCGCCCTCCACGACACCCTGACCCGCCTGCCTAACCGCGCCAGCTTTGAGCTTCAGCTTAAACGTCTGCTGTTTGATGCCGCTGAACATCAGCATCAGCATGTGCTGGTGTTTATCGACCTGGATAAGTTTAAAGCGGTCAATGACACCGCAGGGCATGCCGCAGGCGATGCATTGCTGCGCGAGCTCTCCGATCTGATGCAGCACCATCTGCGCAGCAGCGACTTCCTGGCCCGACTGGGCGGCGATGAGTTTGCGCTTCTGATGCCTGATTGCGATGTGGGTCAGGCACATGACGTGGTGCAGCGCATCGTCGCTGCGGTCAACGATTACCGCTTCCAGTGGCTGGGTCGCCTCTATCATGTGGGCGCCAGTGCGGGAGTGACACAAATTTCAGCAGAAAACTGTCAGAGCAGCGACGTCCTTTCTCAGGCGGATATCGCCTGTTACAACGCCAAACGCAGTGGGCGTGGACGACTGATGATTTATGAGCAGCATAGCTTACCGCTGCCGGGTAACCATCAGGGAATGGATGCCGCGATGATTGATGCGCTGCAGATTGAACTGCCCGCCTGGCCTGTTGCGCCACCCAAAACCCCGCAGGCCGCCTTTATCTGGCTGCTTGATGTACAGCTGTTAACCGCAGATGGATTACTGCTGGATGAGACGTTGCTGCGCAATAACCTGCACGATGAGACGCTGCGACGTCGTCTCGATAACAATATTCTTGCGGTTTTTTTCCGCCACGACGTGGAAAAGCTCAATCAGAAAGGCATTCCGGTGATTTTGCCGCTTGATGCCGGGATACTCAGTGATGCCGCCTTTGTGGAGCAACTCTGTCAGCGCTTTGTCGCGGCCGGTCTCTCTGAAAGCCACTGTGGTTTCGCTTTCCCTGCGGCCAGCGTGTTGAGCAAAGGCGATCAGCTCTATTCCGCACTGCTGCAACTGCGGCAGTGTGGCTGCCGTATCGTATTGCAACATTTTGGCCGAAATCTGGACGCGTTTACTCTGCTGAGTAACGAGGTAGTTGATTACCTGGTACTGGCACCTGAACTGGTTGCTAACGTTCACAATAATCTGATGGATGAGATGCTGCTGACCATTATTCAGGGCCAGGCAACGCAGCGTAACATCGCGGTGCTGGCCGGTCCGGTTTCGGTCCCTGCTGTGCTCAGCACGCTGGCTACCCTTGATGTGGATGGCGTCTGGGGCAGTGCCGTGGCCGAGCGGCAGCCATTACGCGCACTGGCCGAAGATCGAATCTTCGCTATCCGTTAATTCCAGCGCGACCTGCTTGCTACACTGATGAAGCTGCGCTAAAGTCGCCCCCTTTTTTCCGGCATGGGGGCGAAAATGTTCATAGGATTCGATTACGGTACGGCTAACTGCTCAATTGCAGTCAGCGAAAATGGCACGCCACGTCTGTTAACGCTGGAAAATGATCAGCGCCTGCTGCCGTCGATGATCTGTGCGCCTACCCGCGAGTCGATCAGCGAATGGCTCTATCGCCATCATCAGGTGGCAACACCTGATAGCGAAACCACCGCGTTGTTGCAGCGCGCCCTGCGTTATAACCGCGAAGAAGATATTGAGGTTCAGCCCAACAGTGTGCAGTTTGGCCTTACCGCGCTGCAGCACTATATGGTCGATCCCGAAGATGTCTGGTTCGTTAAATCCCCCAAATCCTTTCTGGGTGCCACTGGCCTGAAGCCGCAGCAGATTGCTCTGTTTGAAGATCTGGTCTGCGCCATGATGCTGCACATCCGCCAAAAGGGCGAAAGCCAGCTTGATCACGCTATCGATCAGGCTGTGATCGGGCGACCGGTCAACTTCCAGGGCTTAGGCAGTGAAGAGTCTAACCAGCAGGCTGAAGGCATTCTGCTTCGCGCAGCACACCGTGCCGGTTTCCGCGACGTGGAATTTCAGTTTGAACCGGTGGCAGCCGGACTCGATTTCGAAGCCACACTCAAACAGGAAACAACCGTGCTGGTTGTGGATATCGGCGGCGGAACCACCGACTGCTCGATGTTGCTGATGGGGCCAAAGTGGCGTGATAAGGCCGACCGCCGCGAAAGCCTGTTGGGCCATAGCGGTTGCCGCGTTGGCGGTAACGACCTGGATATCATGCTGACGTTTAAGACCCTGATGCCGCTACTTGGCCTGGGTGGTAATACCCAGAAAGGCACCGCCTTGCCAGCCCTGCCGTGGTGGAACGCCATCGCGATAAATGATGTGCCGGCACAGAGCGACTTCTACAGCCCGGCCTGCGGAAAGTGGCTGCGGGATTTAGTGCGGGATGCTGAACAGGGTGATGTGGTGGCTCGCCTGCTGAAAGTGTGGCAGCAGAAGCTGAGTTATCGCCTGGTGCGTGCGGCGGAAGAGAGCAAGATTGCGCTGTCAGCTAATCCGGCACATACCGCCTCGCTCGACTTTATTGCCGCGGCATTAGAGACAGAAATTGGTGTGGAGCAGTTGCAGGACGCCATCAGTCAGCCGCTGGAGAAAATTCTGGAGCAGGTGCAGCTGGCCTTAGCCACCAGCCAGATTAAACCGGATGTCATCTACCTGACCGGCGGCAGTGCGCGTTCACCGTTACTGCGCGCGGCACTGCAGCAGACGCTGCCGGATACGCCGATTGCGGGCGGCGATGATTTCGCCTCCGTCACCGCCGGGCTGGCCCGCTGGGCAGAAGTGATGTTCCGTTGATCTTTGGCAGCCCTGCTATGTAAAAAAAAGCACCTTTAAGTGCCCTTTCAGACTGCTGACAAATTCAAATCATGGTGTAACTGGCAGCGACGGAATAACTCAACAAGCAGGGAACACGGTCAGAGGAGGAAAGCGTCCCGCGCCATGGACGGCGGGGGCCGAGCGTGCCAGGGATTGGTGTAAGCGACTTTCCGATCTGACCGTGTTTACTGCACTGGCTCGATCTCACAGCTAACCGAGCCAAACTTCGTCATCAATCTCAAACGGCAACTGCTTATCGTTTTTGTTTGCAGACAACGATGAGCACGCTCCCATCGCTTTACGTTTGGGAGCAGTCTGCCTGATACATCTGAGCCCTTTTGGGCTGTAAATCAGAAGGCAATATTGGCGCTGATACCGCCGATAAACGCATCCTTCACTTCGCTTACCGCGCCTGGCGCCACCACATACTGCAGGTTTGGTCGCAGTGACATCCAGTTCGTCACTTTGGCGTTGTAATAAACCTCATAGTTGTACTCTGAACCTTCCTGAATCGGCAGATAAGTCGGGCTGTCAAAGCGGCTCTCGCCATTCGCCTGATTCTGCTGACGCAGAGCGCGGGTGTAGTCGCTGTTCACATGAATACGCGACGCGCCCACGCCGATCTCATCCTGAGGACGGGCATCAAACGGTCCTGTCCAGGTAAACGCGATAGACTGGTAGTTATCCGTCTTCGAGGTCTTGTGATCGTTCATCACCGCCTGAACCCGCACGCCCAGACCACGATTCACATCGCCATCCTGCGCGGTCAGCTGTTGCTGTAACAGCAGATAGCCGCCATAGGCATGCGCCTGATCCTGATAGCCGCCATTGCGCCAGCTGCCATAAACATCGCCATCCACCGACGAATAGTAATAACCGATGCGGTAGTTACCCGGTAATTTCTCCGGCCCGAACGTCGGTTTCCAGCCCAGTTCCACCGGCACCAGATTGCCCTCGGAATTGCTGGTATCCAGACGGAAGCCATCTCCGCGATCATAGTTAGCTCGGTTCTGATTGTAGAAACCAACCTGGAAGAAGACCTCCGGGGTGATATTGAACTTAATCCGACCGCCCCACTGCGATACCGGCCAGTTGAACCAGCGGTCGCCGCGCCAGTTACCTGCCTGTCCGCTGCCCAGTGCCAGGTTCTGGAACAGGTTGCCATCGAAATTATCGAAGTCTTCACCCACCGTCACGCGTCCGGCTTTCAGATCGACCACATCGTTAAACAATCCTTTGCGTAACCAGAACTGTGTCAGACGCCAGGTCTGGCCGCGACCATACACCTCCTGCACGGAGGAGAGCATCCCGGTGCGTTGATCCGCGACCTGCTCAGAAACATTCTGACCGTTACGATTCGTCACGGTCATCTGAAATTCGGCATCCTGCCAGTCCAGCAGCTTTTGCAGGTCGAAATTGGTGCCGAACGTCCACTGGTCGCTGTAGCGCATGGTGGTGTTGGTATTTGCGCCACCCCCTAAATTTGCGGCGCTCTCCATGGTGTAGTTGACGTCAAACTTGATGCCGTCATCCTGCAATTGCGTTCGGTAGCCGCCCCAGTCACCAAACATCCATTCGGAGTCCGGACTCAGCGCGTCAGCAGCCATGGCTTGTGAAGAAAAAATGGCCAGGATCAGGGTGCCCGTTGCCATACTGGCAGCGGAAAAGGTGGGTGCTTTTCTGTTTTTCATCTTGTTTATTCTTATGTGAGTTACGGGAAGTGACGCGCAGAGGATAGTGCTGGGTAAACGCTGTTTTTTATAAATACGTGCGCATAATTTCCCGTAACATCCGTTTATTAATGCAAGTGTGATCGGGATCTCTGATTGATTATTCTTTGGTCGGGCTTACTTCCTGCACAGCCATACCGTAAAAAGGGGCGCTGGCGCCCCTGAAGTTAACGGCTCGCCTGGTTCAGTTGCGCGATCTGCGCGGGGGTCAGCGTCAGTTGCATCGCACCAGCCAGATCGTCGAGTTGTTTAATCGACGTCGCACTGACAATCGGGGCGGTGATGCCAGGACGGGCAATCAGCCATGCCAGTGCCACATGAGCTGGCGTCGCCTGATGGGCTTCACTGATGGCATCCAGCGCATCCAGGATCCGCAGACCGCGCGGGTTAAGGTATTTCTCCACCACGCCCTGCCCGCGTGCGCTTTTACCGGCATCTGCTGCATCACGATATTTGCCACTGAGAAAACCGCTGGCCAGCGAGTAGTAGTTGATCACGCCTAAACCCTGCGCCATGACAACGGGCTCCAGCTCCGACTCATAAGGCTGGCGGTCAAACAGGTTATATTGCGGTTGCAGCGTTTCATAACGCGCCAGCCCCTGCGATTCACTCACCTTCAACGCCTCCTGCAGACGCGCTGCGCTGTAATTGGAGGCACCAATGGCGCGCACTTTACCTTCACGGATCAGGCTGTCAAAGGTGCTCAGCGTTTCCGTCAGCGGCGTATCCTGATCGTCGCGGTGTGCCTGATAGAGGTCGATGTAGTCAGTCTGTAAGCGGCGAAGTGAATCTTCGACTGCCTGACGGATATATTGCGGCTTCAGCCCGGTCTTCTCAGGCGACATTTCCATGCCAACTTTGGTTGCCAGCACGATCTGGTCACGTTTTCCGCTTTTTTTCAGCCACTCTCCAATAATGGTTTCGGATTCACCGCCTTTATTGCCTGGCGCCCAGCGGGAGTAGACATCGGCGGTATCGATGAACCACAGCCCTCGTTCAACCAGCCCATCCAGCAGAGAAAACGAGGTGGGTTGATCCACCGTCCAGCCAAACACATTGCCGCCAAACGTCAGTAACGGCACCGTAATCCCACTGTCACCCAACTGCCGGGTTTGATTCTGACTCATTATCTGCTCCTTAATTTGCCTGACAAACTGCCTGTTTCTCAGCATAGCAAAGTGTTTTCACGCCTTTATGACGATTGTGCTGCGATTAATGTAATAACAGGCATAATTACCCGGCCCTGACAGATATCCTTATTTCCTTCAAATTTTGCCTGTCAGAGGCGACTACACTCTGTCGTTTGCAGGCTACCCATTTGATGCCTGCGCCTGGGACTACGTCACTGCTGGAGAGCATCAACAATCATGAGCACCCGACACCCTGTTATGAAGAAAACACTGATCGCACTGGCCCTGATTGCTGTGGCCGCTGGCGGCTACTATGCCTGGCAGCGCACTGCCCAGCCACAGAGCAGCAGCCAGACGGACTCGCCCGGGCCTCGAGGTGGTAAGGGCAGCGGTGACGGCGCTCGTCGGCCACTCGCCCCTGTTCAGGCAGCGACGGCTACCAGCCAGAGCGTGCCGCAATACCTTAGCGGATTGGGTACCGTCACGGCGGCTAACACGGCCACGGTGCGCAGCCGGGTCAATGGCGATCTGCTGGCGATCCACTTTACCGAAGGCCAGCAGGTCAACGCGGGCGATCTGCTGGCAGAAGTCGACCCACGTCCTTACCAGGTGGCGTTAACCCAGGCTCAGGGCCAGCTGGCGAAAGATCAGGCGACGCTGGCCAATGCCCGTCGCGACCTGGCGCGCTTCGAGAAGCTGGCAAAAACGTCGCTGGTATCGCAGCAGGAGCTGGATACCCAGCGCTCACTGGTGAATGAAACGTTGGGCACCCTGAAAGCGGATGAGGGCGGCGTCGCCAGTGCGCAGCTCAATCTGACCTACAGCAAAATCACTGCACCGATTGCCGGCCGTGTCGGCCTGAAACAGGTGGATGTTGGCAACTACGTCACCAGTGGCGACACCACCGGTATCGTCGTGATCACCCAGACGCACCCGATTGATGTGGTCTTTACCCTGGCGGAGAACAGCATCAGTTCCATTCTCAAGGCACAGAAAAGCGGCCAGCCGCTGCTGGTGGAGGCCTGGGATCGCAGTAATGAGAATTTAATCGCCAGCGGCAAACTGCTGAGCCTCGATAACCAGATTGATGTGACGACCGGCACCATAAAAATCAAAGCGCGGTTTGATAATCAGGACGACGCCCTCTTCCCTAATCAGTTCGTCAATGTTCGGCTCAAGGTCAACACCTTGCAGAATGCCGTTGTGATTCCGCCTGCCGCATTACAGATGGGCAACGAAGGCCACTTTGTCTGGGTGGTCAACAGTGACAACAAGGTGAGCAAGAAAAGCGTGATTGCCGGCCTGCAGGATAGCCAGAAAGTGGTGGTCAGCGCCGGTCTGGAAGCCGGTGAACGGGTCGTGACCGATGGTCTGGATCGTCTGACCGAAGGCGCGAAAGTCGAGGTGGTCGCGCCGCAGAGCAACGCACCGCGCGCCACCCGCGCCGCCCTGCCGTCAAAAGGAGAGCGTGAGTAATGCAGGTCATGCCTCCCGATCACAGTGGCGGGCCGTCACGCCAGTTTATTCTGCGTCCGGTCGCCACCACGCTGTTGATGATTGCGATTTTGCTGGCCGGAGTGCTGGGCTACCGGTTCCTGCCGGTCTCGGCACTGCCGGAAGTCGATTATCCGACCATCCAGGTGGTTACGCTTTATCCTGGTGCCAGCCCGGATGTGGTCACCTCCTCCATTACCGCCCCACTAGAGCGTCAGTTTGGTCAGATGTCGGGGCTGAAACAGATGGCATCGCAAAGCTCCGGCGGTGCCTCGGTGGTAACACTGCAGTTTCAGCTGACGCTGCCGCTGGATGTGGCCGAGCAGGAGGTGCAGGCGGCCATTAACTCCGCCACTAATCTGTTGCCCAACGACCTGCCCAATCCACCGGTCTACAGCAAAGTAAACCCTGCCGATCCGCCCATCATGACGCTGGCCGTCACGACGCGCAGCATGCCGCTGACGCAGGTGCAGGACATGGTGGAAACACGGGTCGCGCAGAAAATTTCGCAGGTCAGCGGTGTCGGCCTGGTCACACTGTCAGGCGGTCAGCGCCCGGCAGTGCGGGTAAAAATGAATGCGCAGGCGCTGGCGGCGCTGGGTCTGACCAGTGAAACGGTGCGAACCGCCATCAGCAATGCCAACGTTAACTCCGCCAAAGGCAGCCTGGATGGTCCGACGCGTTCTATTACCCTGTCAGCCAATGACCAGATGAAATCCGCGGAAGATTATCGCCAGCTGATTATCAGCTACAAAAATGGCGCGCCGGTGCGTCTTGGTGACGTGGCGACCATTGAACAGGGAGCAGAAAACAGCTGGCTTGGCGCCTGGGCCAATCGCGATGCGGCGATTGTGCTTAATGTCCAGCGTCAGCCTGGCGCTAATATTATCGCCACTGCAGATAATATCCGTGCCATGTTGCCCGCCCTGACGGAAACGCTGCCCAAATCGGTAGAGGTGAAACTGCTCACCGACCGCACCACCAATATTCGCGCGTCGGTAAACGACACGCAGTTTGAGCTGATACTGGCGATGGCGCTGGTGGTGATGATTATCTATCTGTTCCTGCGTAACGTGCCCGCCACGCTGATTCCGGCGGTGGCGGTGCCGCTGTCGCTGATCGGCACCTTTGCGGCGATGTACTTCCTCGGTTTTTCCATTAATAACCTGACGCTGATGGCGCTGACCATTGCCACGGGTTTTGTGGTCGATGATGCCATTGTGGTGATTGAGAACATCTCGCGCTATATCGAAAAAGGGGAAAAGCCGCTTACCGCCGCGCTGAAAGGTGCCGGTGAGATCGGCTTTACCATTATCTCCCTGACCTTCTCGCTGATTGCGGTACTGATTCCACTGCTGTTTATGGGCGACGTAATTGGCCGTCTGTTCCGCGAATTTGCCGTAACACTGGCCGTAGCGATTCTGATTTCCGCAGTAGTGTCACTCACCCTGACGCCGATGATGTGCGCCCGGATGCTGAGCGCAGAGTCGCTGCGTAAACAGAACCGCTTTTCACGGGCCAGCGAGGCGATGTTTGATCGTATCGTGGCCGCCTATGGCCGTGGCCTGAAACGGGTGCTGAATCACCCCTGGCTGACATTGTCGGTCGCGCTTGGCACCCTTGTGCTGACGCTGCTGCTGTGGATGGTGATCCCGAAAGGCTTTTTCCCGCAGCAGGACAACAGCATTATTCAGGGTACGCTGCAGGCACCGCAGTCGGTCTCCTACGCCAGCATGGCAGAGCGCACCCGCGACGTTGCCTCCATCATCATGAAAGATCCGGCGGTTGAGAGCATGACCTCGTTTGTCGGCGTCGATGGCACCAATGCCTCGCTGAACAGCGCGCGACTGCAGATTAACCTTAAACCTCTGGATCAACGCGACGACCGCATTCCGGCTATTCAGCAACGCCTGCAACAACAGGTCAGTCAGCTGCCGGGCGTGCAGCTCTGGCTGCAGGCGGTGCAGGATCTCACCATCGATACCCAGGCGAGCCGCACGCCGTACCAGTTCACGCTGCAGTCTGGCTCCCTGTCGTCGCTCAGCACCTGGGTGCCGGCTCTGCTGACCCGGCTCAGTACCCTGCCACAGCTGCGTGACGTCAGCAGTGACTGGCAGGATCAGGGGCTGGAAGCTTATGTCAACGTTGACCGCGACAGCGCCAGCCGCCTCGGTATCAGCATGGCCGATGTCGATAACGCGCTGTACAACGCGTTTGGGCAGCGACTCATCTCCACCATCTATACCCAGGCAAATCAGTATCGTGTGGTGCTGGAGCAGGATAATAACGCCACACCGGGGCTGGAGAGCCTGGAGGCAATTCGCCTTAACAGCAGTGATGGCGGCAGCGTTCCGCTGAGCGCCATCGCCCGTATTGAACAGCGTCACACGCCGCTCAGCATTAACCATCTGGACCAGTTCCCGTCGGCGACCTTCTCCTTCAACGTGGCTGATGGCTATTCGCTGGAAGATGCGGTGAAGGCGGTGTCGCAGGCGGAAGCGCAGCTGGGCATGCCCGCGGAGCTGATGACCCAGTTCCAGGGCAGTACGCTGGCGTTTGAGGCGGCGCTGAGCAGCACCGTCTGGCTGATTGTGGCAGCCATCGTGGCGATGTACATCGTGCTGGGCGTGCTCTATGAAAGCTTTATTCACCCGATTACGATTCTCTCAACACTGCCCACTGCCGGTGTCGGCGCGCTGCTGGCGCTGATGCTCAGCGGCAATGAGCTGGATATCGTGGCAATTATCGGCATCATCCTGTTGATCGGCATCGTGAAAAAGAACGCCATCATGATGATCGACTTTGCGCTGGCAGCCGAACGTGAACAGGGCATGAAGCCGGTAGATGCCATCTATCAGGCCTGTCTGTTGCGCTTCCGTCCGATTCTGATGACCACACTGGCAGCCCTTCTCGGTGCGCTGCCGCTGATGCTCAGCACCGGCGTCGGTGCCGAATTGCGTCATCCGCTGGGAATCGCCATGGTCGGTGGCCTGATTCTGAGTCAGGTACTGACGCTGTTCACCACACCGGTGATCTATCTGCTGTTTGACCGCCTGGCGCATGCTACCCGCCGACGCTTTGGCCGTACGGAGGCCGCAGAGTGAAGTTTTTTGCCCTCTTCATCCATCGGCCCGTCGCCACGACCCTGCTGACACTGGCCATCGCCCTGGCCGGGATGCTGGGCTTCCGTCTGCTGCCGGTGGCACCGCTGCCGCAGGTCGATTTTCCGGTCATCGTCATCTCGGCCTCGCTGCCGGGCGCCTCACCGGAAATCATGGCATCGTCGGTGGCTACACCGCTGGAACGCTCGCTGGGACGCATCGCGGGGGTCAGTGAAATGACCTCCACCAGTTCGCTGGGTAGCACCCGCATCATTCTGGTGTTTGATTTTGATCGCGACATTAACGGCGCGGCGCGCGACGTGCAGGCCGCCATTAACGCCGCGCAAAGCCTGCTGCCCACCGGCATGCCGTCGCGTCCCACCTACCGGAAAGTTAACCCTTCTGATGCGCCGATCATGATCATGACGCTGACCTCAGATACCTACAATCCGGGTCAGCTTTATGACTACGCCTCTACCCAGCTGGCGCAGAAGCTGTCACAGATTGAAGGCGTGGGCGATGTCACCGTGGGCGGCAGTTCGCTGCCTGCGGTGCGCGTGGCGCTGAATCCCCAGGCACTGTTTAACCAGGGCGTATCGCTGGATGCGGTGCGCACCGCTATCTCCAATGCCAATCAGCGACGACCGCAGGGCGCACTGGATGACGGTCAGCAGCGCTGGCAACTGCGAACCAATGACGCGCTGCAGACTGCCCGGGAGTATCAGCCGCTGGTGGTGCATTACAACAACGGCGCGGCGGTCAGGCTGTCGGATGTGGCGACGGTAGAGGATTCGGTTCAGGACGTGCGCAACGCCGGAATGTCACGGGGTAAACCTGCGGTTCTGCTGCTGATCCGCAAAACGCCTGAAGCGAACGTCATTGATACGGTCGATCGGATTCGCGCTGAAATGCCGCTGCTGCATGAGGTGATCCCTGCTGCCATCGATCTCGAGATTGCGCAGGATCGCTCGCCCACTATTCGCGCCTCGCTGCATGAAGTGGAGCAGTCGCTGATTATCGCCGTGGCGCTGGTGATTCTGGTGGTGTTTGTTTTCCTGCGCTCGGGCCGCGCCACGCTGATCCCGGCCGTTGCCGTGCCGGTTTCGCTAATCGGCACGTTTGCCGCGATGTACCTGTGCGGCTTCAGCCTGAATAATCTGTCACTGATGGCGCTGACCATTGCTACCGGTTTTGTGGTGGACGATGCGATTGTGGTGCTGGAGAACATTGCCCGTCACGTGGAAGCCGGCATGAAGCCGCTGGCTGCCGCGCTAAAAGGGGTGCGGGAAGTCGGCTTTACCGTGCTGTCGATGAGCCTGTCGCTGATTGCGGTGTTCCTGCCGCTGCTGATGATTGGCGGGCTGATTGGCCGCTTCTTCTCTGAGTTTTCCATTACGCTGTCGGTGTCGATTCTTATCTCGCTGTTTATCTCGGTCACGCTGACGCCGGTGATGTGCGCTTATCTGCTGAAGCCGCACGCGCCGCGCAGCCAGCCACGTCAGCGCGGGGTGGGCCGGCTACTGATGGCGATTCAGCAAGGCTACGGTCGGTCGCTTAACGTGGTGCTGAACCATGCACGCTGGGTGCTGCTGCTGTTTTTCGCCACCATCGCCCTGACAGGCTGGCTATTCGTTCATATCCCGAAAACCTTTATGCCGGAACAGGATACCGGGCGACTCTCCGGCTTTATCTCTGCCGACCAGAGCATTTCCTTTCAGGCGATGCGCAGCAAGCTGCAGGATTTTATGGAGATTGTCGGGGCCGATCCGGCGGTGGACAGCGTGGTGGGCTTTACCGGTGGGATGCGGACCAACAGCGGCTCGATGTTTATCTCGCTGAAGCCGCTGTCGGAGCGTAAAGAGAGTGCCCTTGAAATAATCGCCCGGCTGCGCACTAAGCTGGCGAAAGAGCCGGGGGCCAATCTCTATCTGAATGCGGTGCAGGATCTGCGCGCAGGGGGGCGGGAATCGAATGCTGCTTATCAATATTCATTGCTGTCGGACGATCTCGGCGCACTGCGGACGTGGGAGCCGAAAATCCGCGAGGCGTTCTCCGCGCTGCCGCAGCTGGCGGACGTGAACTCCGATCAGCAGGATAAAGGCAGCGAAATGGCGCTGACCTACGATCGTGAAAGCATGGCCCGGCTTGGCATTGATGTCTCTCAGGCCAATGCCCTGCTGAATAACGCTTTTGGTCAGCGTCAGATTTCCACTATCTATCAGCCGCTTAATCAGTACAAAGTGGTGATGGAGGTCGATCCGCGCTACACCCAGGATATCAGCGCCCTTTCACAGATGTTTGTGATAAATAGCGACGGTAAAGCCATCCCGCTGTCGTGGTTCGCCCACTGGCAGCCGGCGAATGCGCCGCTGTCGGTGAACCATGAAGGGCTGTCAGCCGCCTCGACGATCTCTTTTAACCTGCCAGAGGGTGTGTCGCTGTCACAGGCATCGGAAGCAATTGAACGGACCATGACCGCGATTGGTGTGCCCTCCAGCGTGCGCGGCAGTTTTGCCGGTACGGCGCAGGTGTTTCAGCAGTCGCAAAGCAGCCAGCTCTGGCTGATGCTGGCAGCCATTGCGGCGGTCTATATCGTGCTGGGCATCCTCTACGAAAGCTATGTGCATCCGCTGACGATTCTCTCTACCCTGCCCTCGGCGGGTGTCGGGGCGTTGCTGGCGCTGGAACTGTTCGATACGCCCTTTAGCCTGATTGCGCTGATCGGTATTCTGCTGCTGATTGGCATCGTGAAAAAGAACGCCATCATGATGGTCGATTTTGCGCTGGAGGCCGAGCGTAACGGCCAGCTGAGTGCGCGAGAGGCGATTTTCCAGGCATGCCTGCTGCGCTTCCGGCCAATTATGATGACCACACTGGCGGCATTGTTTGGCGCGCTGCCACTGGTGCTGAGCAGCGGCGACGGTGCCGAACTACGTCAACCGCTGGGAATTACCATTGCAGGCGGGCTGGTGATGAGCCAGCTGCTGACACTCTACACCACGCCGGTGGTCTATCTGATGATGGATAAATTGCGGCGCAAAAAGCGTCCGCTGACCGCCGCCGCGCAATAGCCGTAATGAGTGTGTCGGCAGGCACGGCGCGTGATGCTTTTATCGGGGGGATCGATGACTACGCAAAGCACAAACGTCCGCTGGCAACTGTGGATCGTTGCCATCGGCTTCTTTATGCAGACGCTGGATACCACCATCGTCAATACCGCGATCCCATCGATGGCGCACGATCTGGGAGTCAGTCCGCTGCACATGCACTCGGTGATCGTCTATTACGTGCTGACGGTGGCGGTGATGCTGCCGGTCAGTGGCTGGCTGGCGGATCGTTTTGGCGTGCGTAACGTTTTCTTCTGCGCGATTCTGCTGTTCAGTATCGGCTCGCTGCTGTGCGCCATGTCCGGCACGCTGGATCAGCTGGTGCTGTCGCGCGTGGTTCAGGGGATTGGCGGCGCCATGATGGTCCCCGTGGGTCGTCTGACGGTGATGAAAATCGTGCCGCGCGAGCAATATATGTCCGCCATGACCTTTGTCACCCTGCCCGGCCAGATTGGCCCCCTGCTGGGTCCGGCACTGGGCGGTGTGTTAGTAGAGTACGCCAGCTGGCACTGGATCTTTCTCATCAATATTCCGGTCGGCATCGCCGGCGCTATCGCCACTCTGATGCTGATGCCCAACTACAGCATGCAGACGCGGCGCTTTGATTTCGCCGGGTTTATCCTGCTGGCCGCTGGCATGGCTACCCTGACACTGGCGCTGGATGGCCAGCGCAGCAGTGGTGGCTCACCGCTGTTACTGGGTGCCATGATTCTCGTTGGCCTGTTCTCTCTGCTCTTCTACCTGATACATGCACGCGGCAATGATAATGCGCTGTTCAGCCTGAAACTGTTTGATAACCGCGTTTATGCCATTGGTCTGCTGGGCAGTTTTACCGGCCGCATCGGCAGCGGCATGCTGCCCTTTATGACCCCTATTTTTCTGCAGATTGGCATGGGCTACAGCCCGTTTCACGCCGGTCTGATGATGATTTCAATGGTGCTGGGGAATATGGGGATGAAGCGCATAGTGGTGCGCATCGTCAATCTTTACGGCTACCGCAACGTGCTGGTGATGTCGACGGTGGCGCTGGCGCTGGTGGTCCTGCTGTTCCCCCTGGTGGCGCTCATGGGTTGGGTCTGGCTACTGCCGCTGGTGCTGTTTCTGCAGGGCATGGTCAATGCCATTCGCTTCTCTTCAATGAATACCCTGACGCTGAAGGAGCTGCCCGATGAGCTGGCATCCAGCGGCAACAGCCTGTTGTCGATGATTATGCAGCTGTCGATGAGTGTTGGCGTCACCGTCGCCGGGCTGTTGCTGGGCGCATTTGCTCATGAAAACATGGCGAACAGCACCGCGAATCACTCAATGTTTATTTATACCTACCTTTGCATGTCGCTGATTATTCTTCTGCCCGCGCTGGTGTTCTGGCGCGTTCCGCCACAGACGAATGCCAACGTTGATTTGCGACGCCGGAGAGAAAAATGAGAGTTAACCTGCGACTGGGCATCGGTGCCAAACTGTTTATGGCGATTTTCGCTACCTGCATGCTGGTCCTGATCACCATGCACTGGGGCGTTCGGATGAGTTTCGAGCACGGCTTTGTCGACTACATTAAACGCGGCAACGAGCAGCGGTTAAACCTGCTCAGCGATGCCCTCGCCGATCAGTATGAGCAGCACGGCAACTGGGATTTCTTGCGCCATAACGATCGGCTGGTCTTTACCATGCTGCGCTCGCTGGAGCAGAATCCCGACAGCAACAGCCAGCTACCGCCGCACGGCTGGCGGACCCAGTTCTGGATCCTCGACCAGCAGTATAAAGTGCTGGCCGGACCAAAATCGCCGGTGCCACCCGAAGGCACACGACGCAACATCACCACCAGCAACAATAAAGTGGTCGGCTGGGTGATCGGCTCGCCGCCGGAGCGGCTGACGCGCAGCACCGATATTAACTTTGATCAACAGCAGCGGCGCACCAGCTGGATTATCGTGGGGCTTTCAACGCTGCTGGCGGCACTGGCGACGTGGCTGATGGCGCGCGGTCTGCTGGCGCCGGTCAAGCGACTGGTCGACGGCACCCATCATCTGGCGGCCGGTAATTTTGCTACCCGCGTGGAGGTCAGCAGCCGGGATGAGCTGGGCCAGCTGGCCGGTGACTTTAACCTGCTTGCCAGCTCGCTGGAGAAAAACGAGAGCATGCGGCGCGCTTTTATGGCCGACATCTCCCATGAGCTGCGCACGCCGCTGGCGATCCTGCGCGGTGAACTGGAAGCGATGCAGGATGGGGTGCGCAAACTGACGCCGGAAGCGATCGCCTCGCTGCAGAGCGAGGTGGTGGTGCTGACCAAACTGGTGGACGATCTGCACCAGCTGTCGCTGTCGGATGAGGGTGCCCTTGCCTACCGCAAACAGGCCACCGATCTGGTTCAGTTGCTGGAGGTGACGGCGGGCAGCTTTGCCGAACGCTATCGCGCACACGGCCTGACGCTGAAACTGAATCTGCCCGAAAACGCCCCGTTCTTTGGCGATCCCGACCGGCTGATGCAGTTATTCACCAACCTTCTTGAGAACAGCCTGCGCTACACCGACAGCGGTGGCCGCGTTGAAGTGACACTGAAGTATGAAGCGCCCCACTGGTGCATCGATTTTGATGACAGCGCACCTGGCGTGGATAAAGAACATCAGGTGCAGATTTTTGAGCGTTTCTTCCGCACCGAAGGCTCGCGCAACCGCGCCAGCGGCGGCTCGGGTCTGGGACTGGCCATCTGTAAAAATATCGCTGATGCACATGGTGGCGATATTCATGCGTCGCACTCTGATTTAGGTGGACTGAAAATCGCGCTACACTTGCGCTATGTTCCCCTTGTGTAAACGCTTATGAGCCAGGAAAACCACGACCCGCTGATTCTGGTGGTCGAAGATGAGCCGAAACTGGCGCAGCTGATGATCGATTATCTGCACGCCTCAAACTACCGTACCCATCACATCGCCGACGGCAACGCGGTGCTGGAGTATGTGCGTCAGACGCCACCCGACCTGATGCTGCTGGATTTAATGCTGCCCGGCACCGATGGCTTAACGCTTTGCCGTGAAATCCGTCGTCATTCCGAGCTGCCGATTATTATGGTCACCGCGCGTACCGAGGAGATCGATCGGCTGCTGGGATTAGAGCTGGGCGCGGATGACTACATCTGCAAACCCTTCAGTCCGCGTGAAGTGGTCGCACGGGTCAAAACGATTCTGCGCCGGGTCAGGCGTTCAGCGGAAGAGCCGCAAAGCGCCTCGTTGCTGCGGGTCGACGAAAGCCGCTTCTTCGCCAGCTGGCGCGAAAAGCCACTGGATCTAACTCCGGCGGAATTCCGCCTGCTGAAAACGTTGTCGCTGGAACCGGGCAAGGTCTTTTCACGTGAACAGCTGCTCAACCATCTTTATGATGACTACCGCGTGGTCACGGATCGCACCATCGACAGCCATATCAAGAATCTGCGGCGGAAGCTGGAGAACCTCGACAGTGAGCAACCTTTTATCCGCGCTGTTTACGGGATGGGCTATCGCTGGGAAGCCGATGCCTGTCATTTGATCTAGTTTGATCCCGATCAATTTACTTCCCTTTTCTCACTGCCTACAATTCCGCACCCTTTGCAGGGCTTAATGGTCCTGCACCTGTCGCCTGAAGCGACATACTGACCTGACATCAGTGAGAAGATCATGAAACCCGAACTGCTTTCCCCTGCTGGCACGCTAAAAAACATGCGTTACGCCTTTGCTTATGGGGCCGATGCCGTCTATGCCGGCCAGCCGCGCTATAGCCTGCGGGTGCGCAACAACGAATTTACCCACGAAAATCTTGCGCTGGGCATCAATGAAGCGCACGCGCTGGGCAAAAAATTCTATGTGGTGGTGAACATTGCACCGCATAACGCCAAGCTGAAAACCTTTATTCGCGACCTTACGCCGGTGGTGGAGATGCAGCCTGACGCGCTGATCATGTCCGATCCCGGTCTTATCATGCTGGTGCGCGAGGCTTTTCCGACGATGCCGATTCACCTGTCGGTGCAGGCCAATGCGGTCAACTGGGCCACGGTAAAATTCTGGCAGCAGATGGGGCTGAGCCGGGTAATCCTGTCACGCGAGTTATCGCTGGAGGAGATTGGCGAGATCCGCCAGCAGGTGCCGGAGATGGAGCTGGAAGTCTTCGTTCATGGCGCGCTCTGTATGGCCTATTCCGGTCGCTGCCTGCTGTCAGGCTATATGAACAAGCGCGACCCGAATCAGGGCACCTGCACCAATGCCTGCCGCTGGGAATATAAAGTGCAGGAAGGCCAGCAGGATGAGGTGGGGAATATCGTCGGTATTCACACGCCTGTCGCAGTGCAGGATGTCACGCCGGTGCTGGGCATCGGTCAGCCTACCGACAAGGTGTTTCTGCTGGAAGAGAAGATGAAACCTGGCGACGTGATGAGCGCGTTCGAAGATGAGCATGGCACCTATATCATGAACTCGCGGGATCTGCGCGCGGTCGCGCATGTTGAACGGCTCAGCGAGATGGGCGTTCATTCGCTGAAAATCGAGGGGCGTACCAAGTCTTACTACTACTGCGCCCGCACCGCCCAGGTATATCGCCGGGCGATTGATGATGCCGCTGCCGGGAAGCCGTTTGATCCGTCACTGCTGTTAACGCTGGAAGGTCTGGCCCATCGCGGCTATACCGAAGGCTTCCTGCGCCGCCACACGCATGACAGTTATCAGAATTATCAGCAGGGTTTTTCCGTGTCCGATCGCCAGCAATTTGTCGGCGAATTTACCGGCGAGCGTCGGAATGAGTGGGCTGAAGTGGCGGTGAAGAACAAGTTTATGCTGCACGACAGCGTGGAGATCATGACGCCTGAAGGAAACCTCAATTGTCAGCTTGATGCGCTGCAGAACGCGCGCGGCGAACCCACAGAGGTTGCGCCGGGCGATGGCCATCGCATCTGGTTGCGGGTGCCGCAGGAAGTCGATCTGCGTTTTGCACTGCTGCTGCGCAACTTCGATCACGGTGAAGATACCCGGGATCCACATAATCGTTTACCAACGGAAACATTTTGAGGAAATCAGAACAGGATCACAGACCCCTGTTCAGCGCTGCTTTATAGTCCTGCCTGCTGCTAATGAGTAACAACAAACGGCAGATTTACCTGGAACCACCTCATTTACCCGCCCGGCTCCCCCGTGCGGGTTTTCTTTTTTCTCTCTTTCGCCAATTATTTACTGCTGGCAGCTATGTTATAAATTCCCCTTCTTACTCTGTAGATCTCCAAGGAACGCAAAATGGATAATAAACCGCTAACGCTACTCATTCTGAATGGGAAAGGCGCGGGCAATGATGATCTGCGCGAAGCCATTACTGCCCTTCGTGAAGAAGGCTTCGATATTGCGGTGCGTGTCACTTTTGAAAAAGGTGATGGCGACAGGTACGTCAAAGAGGCGATTGCGCTGCAGGCGGAGACGGTGGTAGCAGGTGGTGGCGATGGCACCATCAACGAAATCGCGACGGCGCTGGCGGCATCGAATGCCGATCATCGCCCGGTGCTGGGCATCCTGCCGCTGGGAACGGCCAACGATTTTGCCACCAGCGTGGGCATCCCGGAAGAGATGGAACCGGCATTGCGCCTGGCGATCCAGGGCAAAGCCAGCACCATCGACCTGGCCCAAGTGAACCAGGATCACTACTTCATTAACATGGCGACGGGTGGATTTGGCACCCGTATCACCACGGAAACCCCGGAAAAGCTAAAGTCGGCACTGGGCGGTGTTTCCTATTTTATTCACGGCCTGATGCGCATGGATACGCTGAAACCTGACACCTGCGAGATCAGCGGTCCCGATTTCAACTGGCAGGGTGATGCGCTGGTCATTGGCATTGGTAATGGACGTCAGGCGGGCGGTGGTCAGCGACTCTGCCCTTCGGCCCTGATTAACGATGGCCGGCTGGACGTCAGCATTGTCACCGCACAGGAGCTGCTGCCGACCCTGTTGCACTCGCTGACGGGCGACGACGACAATCCGGGCATCGTCACCGCACAGCTGGAGTCACTGACCATCCGTTCTCCGCATGAAATGACCTTTAACCTTGATGGCGAGCCGCTTTCGGGACGGGAATTCGTGATTGAGGTGATGGCGGGCGCATTAAGCTGTCGCCTGCCACCACAGTGTGAACTCCTTTCCTGAGCCTGATTCAGGGGGCGAAAGCCCCCTTTTAATGCCGGTCTGAATCTCTGTTTGTAAAAAACGCCTCTTTCATTCCCCTGTTTGCCGCGCCTGGGTACCCCTGAAAACACTCTGTGACTGGGTTCACAACTCTGTCAGACCAACTTGTATGGTAGTATTAAAGTGCGTACTTTTTCATCATTGAACGCTGACTGAAAGGCACCAGAATGAAAATTGTTAAGGCGGAAGTATTTGTAACCTGCGCAGGCAGAAACTTTGTCACTCTAAAAATCACCACCGATCAGGGACTGACCGGCATTGGCGACGCCACGCTGAATGGCCGTGAATTACCGGTCGCCTCCTACCTGAAAGATCACATCTGTCCGCAGCTGATTGGCCGCGATGCCCATCAGATCGAAGATATCTGGCAATATTTCTACAAAGGCGCTTACTGGCGTCGCGGTCCGGTGACCATGTCCGCTATCTCTGCGGTCGATATGGCACTGTGGGATATCAAAGGTAAAGCCGCCAATATGCCGCTTTACCAGTTGCTGGGTGGTGCCTCACGCACTGGCGTTATGGTCTATTGCCACACCACTGGCCATTCCATTGATGAAGTGATGGATGACTACGCGAAACACAAAGAGCGGGGCTTCAAAGCGATTCGCGCCCAGTGCGGCGTGCCGGGCATGAAAACCACCTATGGGATGGCGAAAGGCAAAGGCCAGGCTTACGAGCCGGCAACCAAAGGTCACTGGCCGGAAGAGCAGTTCTGGTCAACCGAGAAATACCTCGATTTCACGCCGAAACTCTTTGCGGCTATCCGCGACAAATTTGGTTTCGATGAGCATCTGCTGCATGACATGCACCATCGCCTGACACCGATTGAAGCCGCGCGTTTTGGCAAGAGCGTGGAAGATTATCGCCTGTTCTGGATGGAAGATCCGACACCCGCCGAAAACCAGGAATGCTTCCGTCTGATCCGCCAGCACACCGTCACGCCGATTGCGGTGGGCGAAGTGTTTAACAGCATCTGGGATTGTAAGCAGCTGATTGAAGAGCAGCTGATCGACTACATCCGCACCACCATCACACATGCGGGCGGCATTAGCGGTATGCGACGTATCGCTGATTTTGCCTCGCTCTATCAGGTGCGCACCGGCTCCCACGGTCCTTCAGATCTCTCCCCGATTTGCATGGCGGCGGCACTGCACTTTGACCTCTGGGTGCCGAACTTCGGCGTGCAGGAGTACATGGGCTTCTCTGAACAGATGATGGAGCTATTTGACGCAAACTGGACCTTTGATCAGGGCTATATGCATCCCGGCGACAAACCGGGCCTTGGCATAGAGTTCAACGAGAAACTGGCTGCGAAATATCCCTATGAACCTGCCTATCTGCCGGTCGCCCGTCTTGAAGATGGCACCCTGTGGAACTGGTAAGGAGAAACTCATGAAAAGTGTTGTTATTGAACAGCCAGGCGAACTGGTGATAGCTGAACGTCCACTGCCACAACCGGCGGCAGGTGAAGTCCGGGTCAAAGTGGCCTATGCCAGTATCTGCGGTTCGGATGTGCATATCTGGCACGGCCATAACCCGTTCGCGAAATATCCTCGGGTTATTGGTCACGAATTTTTTGGTGTGATCGATGCGGTAGGTGCGGGAGTCGATGCGGCCCGACTGGGTCAGCGCGTGGCGGTCGATCCGGTGGTGAGCTGCGGCAGCTGCTATCCCTGCTCAGTAGGCCGCCCCAATGTCTGTACCACACTGCAGGTGATTGGCGTGCATCGCGACGGCGGCTTCAGCGACTATGCGCTGGCCCCGGCAAAAAATGCCTGGGAGTTGCCGGACGCCATCCCCGACAAGCTTGCCAGCCTGGTTGAGCCCTTTACTATCGCAGCCAACATCACGGCGTTTCTTAAGCCGCAGCCAGACGATGTCGCCCTGATTTATGGCGCCGGACCAATGGGGCTTACCGCGATTCAGGTGCTGAAAAACGTCTATAAAGTGAAAAAAGTGATGGTAGTGGATCGTCTGCCGGAACGCCTGGCGCTGGCTGAAGAGAGTGGTGCCGATCAGCTGTTCGATAACAGCGAAATCCCACTGGCAGCACAGCTTGAGGGCGTCCAGCCCACGCTGATTATCGACGCCGCCTGCCATCCCGCTATTCTGGCAGAAGCCGCCGCGCTCGCCTCACCGGCCGCGCGTATCGGTCTGCTGGGATTCTCCGGCGAACCGTGCAGCATTACTCAGCAGAGCCTGACCAGCAAAGAGCTGTCGCTGTTTACCTCGCGTCTCAACAGCAACCGCTTTCCACAGGTGATCGCGTGGATGGAACAAGGCTTGATCCAGCCAGAGAAACTCGTGACGCACTACTTCCCGCTGCAGGAGATTGAACGCGCGATGAGCCTGTTCGAAAAAGATCCGCGCACCTGCTGCAAAGTGATCCTGCAAATGGGTTAACTCCCGCTGAACACCAGGTCTCCTTCGCCGGTGCGTACCCGCCGGCCTGATTAAAAAAGAAAACAGATCACGGAGTTTGTATGTTCAAGAATCTGCGCTGGACCCTCGTTTTGCTGCTCTTCCTGGTTTACATGATCAACTACCTCGATCGTGTTGCCCTCTCACTGACGGTGCCGCTGGTGGAGAAAGATCTGGCGATCAATGCTGAGCAGTTCGGCATGATTTTCGGCAGCTTCTTTTTCGGCTATGCCCTGTTTAACTTTGTCGGCGGCCTCGCCACTGACCGCTTTGGCCCGAAAATCGTGCTGGCCGTGGCGGTGGGTGCCTGGTCCATTTTCTGCGGCATGACCGCACTGGCGACCGGCTTCTGGTCGCTGCTGATTCTGCGTGTGCTATTCGGCATGGCGGAAGGCCCAATCTGCTCCTCAGCCAACAAAGCCATTAACGGCTGGTTCCCGAAAAAACAGGCCGCAACAGCGATGGGCTTACTGAGTGCCGGCTCACCTTTGGGTGGTGCCGTCGCCGGTCCGATCATTGGCTATCTTGCTCTGGCCTATGGCTGGCGTCCGGCGTTTGTGATCGTCTGCTGTATCGGTCTGGTCTGGATGGCGTTCTGGCTCTTCTTTGCCGCTGATAACCCGGCAAAAAGCAAAATTGTCACCGAAAAAGAGCGTCTGCTGATTGATCGCCTGAAAGCCACCAATCCGAATGATGAGGTTGACCTGGCTGAAACGCCGCATCCGTTTGGCTACTACCTGCGCCAGCCGATTATCCTGGTCACGGCGTTTGCCTTCTTCTGCTACAACTACATCCTGTTCTTCTTCCTGAGCTGGTTCCCGGCCTATCTGGTGCAGGCGCACGGCCTGGATATCAAATCCATGAGCATCACCACCATGATTCCGTGGATAGTCGGATTCGTTGGTCTGGCGCTGGGTGGCTGGATCTCCGATAAGATCTTCAATATCACCGGCAAACTGTTGTTGTCCCGTAAAATTGTGCTGGTGGTCTCACTGCTGGCAGCCGCAATTTGTGTGGCACTGGCGGGTACGATAAAAGAAGTGGTTCCCGCCGTTATGATGATGTCGGTGTCGATTTTCTTTCTCTATATCACCGGCGCGATCTACTGGGCGATTATTCAGGATGTGGTACACAAGAGTCGTATCGGCAGCATCAGCGGCTTTATCCATCTGGTGGGTAGCCTCTCCGGCATCATCGGGCCGATCGTCACCGGCTTTATTGTCCAGCACACCGGTAAATTCGATAGCGCCTTTGTACTGGCGGGTTGTGTCGCCGCGCTGGGGGCTTTCCTGGTGCTGTTCGTGATTCGCAGTCCGAAATCCCAGGATAAACCGGTTTCGGTCTGAGTGTTGTTCCGCTAACAGAACGATGATTTCGGGGCGCCATGCGCCCCGTTTGCCATAAGGACGGACTATGTTACAGATTGATCGCCTGCCCGCTGAGGTCCAGCGCCCCACTTACGACCGCAGCAATTTAAAGACTCGCATGGTACATATTGGTTTTGGTGCGTTTCACCGCGCGCATCAGGCACTCTGCAGCGATAAGCTGGCTGAACAAGGCAGTGACTGGGGCTACTGCGAAGTTAACCTCAACAGCGGCGATCTGATTCAGGCTCTGCGTGAGCAAAATCTGCTCTATACCCTGACAGAGATGGCCGATGACTCACTGCAAACCCGGGTCATTGGCGTGATTACTCAGGCGCTGCACGGCAAAAGTGATGGGATTGAGGCGGTGATCAACGCAATGAGTCAGCCAGAGGTGGCCATTGTCTCTATGACCGTCACCGAGAAAGGCTATTGCCATCAGCCCGCCAGTGGAAATTTAAACCCCGATCATCCTGACATCGTGCACGATCTGCAGAATCCAGACTCGCCTCGCTCGCTGCCGGGTCTGATTCTGGCCGCGATTCGCCGCCGGAGGAAGCAGGATCTGCCTGCGTTCAGCGTAATGTCCTGCGATAACATGCCGGAAAATGGTCACGTCATCCGTAATGTGATTGTGCAGCTGGCACAGTATCAGGATCCGGCGCTGGCAGACTACATTCAGCAGCACATCACCTTCCCCTCCACCATGGTGGATCGCATTGTTCCGGCCATGACCGATGCGGCATTTGCCGCGCTGAACGCGCGCCTGGGTTGCAGCGATCCGGTTGCGGTTGAAGCGGAACCCTTCTTCCAGTGGGTGATCGAAGATAACTTCGTTAATGGTCGTCCGGCGTGGGAAAAAGCAGGCGCAGAGCTGGTCAGCGATGTCCTGCCCTATGAAGAGATGAAACTGCGGATGTTGAATGGCAGCCACTCTTTCCTGGCCTATCTTGGCTTCCTGGCCGGTTATGAGTACATCAGCGACTGCATGGCCGATCCTCATTTCCGCGCCGCCGCCCGTTCACTGATGGTGGATGAGCAAGCCCCGACGCTGCGCGCCCAGGGCGTGGATCTCAATGCATACGCCGATTCGCTGATTGCCCGTTATGAAAACCGTGCGATTAAACATCGCACCGGACAGATTGCCACTGACGGCACCCAGAAGCTGCCACAACGTATGCTTGATAGCCTGCGCTGGCACCTGCAGCGCGGCAGCGACTGCGACCTGCTGCTGCTGGGCGTGGCGGGCTGGATGCGCTATGTCGGCGGCATTGATGAGAAGGGTCAGCCGATTGAGATTCGTGATCCGATGAAAGCGCAACTGGCAGAATGCGTCGCCAGCAGCGAAGAGGGTGAAGCGCGTGTACGGGCGTTACTCTCCATGCACGAAGTGTTTGGCGACGATCTGGCGCAGAATGCCGATGTGGTCGGCCGACTGACCGCCTGGTATAACAAACTGGCCGCTCAGGGCGCGCGCGCGACGGTGCATCAGTCTCTCAACCGCAGCTAAAAGGGCTGGCGCAGACGCAGCGCGCTGATTAGACTGGCACTTTCCCATCGCGCTGGCTTTTGCCAGCCGTAATATGGATATTGCTGCATGTCGATCGCCTATACCATTACGACCAGCGAACCGGTAAATCAGCAGATTTACCGGTATCTGCGCAAAGATATTGTCACCTGCGCAATTCAGCCAGGCTCGCTACTTTCTGAAAAGGAAGTGTCTGCGCGCTTCAACGTCTCACGCCAGCCGGTGCGCGAAGCGTTCATCAAGCTGGCTGAAGCCGGACTGGTACAGGTATTGCCGCAGCGCGGTACTTTTGTGCGCAAAATCTCCGCTAAGCGGGTAGCAGATGGTCGCTTTATCCGTGAGGCGGTGGAAGTGTCGGTGGTTCGTCGCGCGGCGCTGGAGATAGACGACTCGTCGCTGATGGCGCTGGAACATAACCTGCAGCTGCAGCGCATGGCTGCTGAACGCCATGACAGCCAGGCTTTTCTTACGCTGGACGATGAGTTTCATCGCCTGATCGCTGAAAGTATCGACTGCAAGCTGGCCTGGGAGACGGTGGAGAACATCAAAGCGGCAATGGACCGCGTGCGCTTTCTGACGCTGAGTGAAGTCTCGCCGCCAGAAAAACTGATTGAGCAGCATGAAGAGATTTTTGCCGCGCTCAAGGGCCATGACGACAATGCTGCCGAAGCGGCGATGCGTCGCCACCTGCAGGAGATGATCTTCTCAATCACCCCCATTGCCGAGCGTAACAGCGCCTGGTTTGAAGCACCCTAATCGCTCATCACCCGCACCGCCTGAATGTCAGGCCGGTGCGGGTCTTCGCCGTCACCACCATTGATGAAAATGGTGAACCGGCCCGATGCCCTTCCCGACCTCCAGCGTATCTGCCATTAACAACGCCTGTTGTAACCAGTTTTTGGCTTCCCCAATCGTCTCTGCCCAGTCAGCATGACGCGGACGCAACGCGGCTAAGGCGGCCGACAGCGTGCAGCCGGTGCCATGGGTGTGACGGGTGTTGACGCGAGACGTGCTGAATCGCTGCTCAGTGGAATGCGTGATCAGCCAGTCCGGGCTCTCTGCCGCCGTAAGATGTCCGCCTTTCATCAGCACAGCCTGACAGCCCAGCGCCAGCAATGCCCGTCCCTGCTCGCGCATCTCCGCCTCATCGCTGGCGACAGCACAGTTGAGCAACGCCGCCGCTTCCGGCAGATTCGGTGTGATCAACGAGACCTGCGGCAATAACAGCTCACGTACGCTGGCCACGGCGTCTGGCGAGAGCAGCGCATCGCCACTTTTTGCGACCATCACGGTATCCAGTACCACAAACGGGATATCAGCCTTTCTCAGCCGGGCAGCAACCTGCTCTACGATAGCCGTTTCTGACAGCATGCCAATTTTTGCGCTGTCGATGCGCACATCACTCAGCACCGAATCGAGCTGGGCGGCAACAAAGTCAGGTGCAATCCGGTAAACAGACTGCACGCCTTGCGTGTTTTGTGCCACCAGCGCGGTTATGACGCTGGTGCCATAGGCGCCCAGAGCCGAGAAGGTTTTCAGATCGGCCTGAAT
This sequence comes from Pantoea sp. ANP04, assembly GCF_041982285.1. Lineage (NCBI taxonomy): Bacteria > Pseudomonadati > Pseudomonadota > Gammaproteobacteria > Enterobacterales > Erwiniaceae > Pantoea > Pantoea sp. ANP04. The sequence continues at coordinate 298,136 of NZ_JAUTYS010000001.1, forward strand.
GCCTGCCCCGCCGCTGGGATCGGTACCGGCAATCGTCAGGGCATTAATGCGCTTCATTGCCGACCTCCAGCGTCCAGAGGGCATCAATAAACGCGGTGGCAAAGCTGCCCGGCCCGACAGCCTGCGGCGCTGCCTTTTCCCCCGCCAGGGCCATGACCTGACAGGCGGCCGCGACATTCATTAAACGATCACCAGGCAGACTGCTGAAGCCCGCTACCACGGCGGAAAGTGCACAGCCGGTGCCCACCACCCGTGTCATTAACGGGCTGCCACCGCTTATGGCGAGGATCCGCTGACCATCCGTGGCGTAGTCCACTTCACCGGTGACGATCACCAGCGTTTTCCAGGTCTCAGCGAGTTGCTGTGCTGCATCAATTGCCGCATCCGCCTGATGCAGTGTATCAATGCCCCGCCCGCCACTGGCCTGCTGTGCCAGCGCCAGAATCTCTGATGCATTGCCGCGGATCACCGCCGGTTGCTGACTCAATAACTGCTGACAGAAGTCACTGCGCAGCGTCAGCGCGCCGACCGCAACCGGATCGAGTGTCCAGGGTGTGCCCGCCAGATTAGCGGCAGTGATGGCAGCCTGCATCGCCTGCTGCCGTTCGCGGGTTAACGTGCCCACATTAATCAGCAGCGCATCGGCCAATTCACTGAACTCTGCGGCTTCTTCCGGATCGATCACCATCGCCGGTGAGGCATTAAGTGCCAGCAGTACATTGGCGGTGAAGTTCTGAACCACGTCATTGGTCATGCAGTGCACCAGCGGTGACTGACGGCGGAAAGTGTGCAGGATGGGCGCGAAGTGCGCGGCAGAAAGGTGTTGAGATTGATGTGTCATCGTAGCTCCCAACCGGCGAACAAGAAGGCGAATGCGGTCAGGCATCAGACTTCCCTACGCTGGCATTATCCAGTTCAGGTCAGCGGGTTTTTCTCAGCCCTTTCCGTGTGGAAAGCGGCACCCCGAGTCGTGTTACGGCTTGCAGCATAGGAGAGCTATACGGTGAAAGCAAGCGACACCTGTCGGGGAAATAATCCGTGCTGAAACAATTCATATGATCCCGATCAACGCCTGAGGTCACAAAAAAAGGCTTAATGCTGCGGGTTAACGAAACACCTCTTTATAGTTAGCTTTATTTATCCCCCTGACAGGAAATATTTCCTGCAGTGTCTCTGACTGCATAATAATAATTAACCTGCTTGCAGCATCATCGTAAAAAATATTTTATTTCATGAGGTTAGTTACCTCCTGAAGCGGAACTTCATACTATGCAGGATGTATGATGCGATTTTTAGCGCTTATTCCACACCGTCATCGATGGCAGGATATTATTATTGAACGTCAGGGTGCCGTCGCACCCAGTGGCAGATATTATTTTTCAACCTATATTTCCGCACGCTGCTCAGGCTGTAACGAAATAATCCATCGCGTCTATTATCGTGATATCAGCGATGAACAGGCGCGTCGCTGGCTAGATTAGCCGCCCTCACGGCGGAGGGTTCAGACACCGTTCCAGTTAACAGTTAGTTAGCAATTTGTTAGTCTGGTAACTAATCATCGCCTGATCAGACGCCCTCTATGCCACTGCTGTTTGAAAGCTTAAGCCATCAAATTTATCTTTCTGCCCCGCTATTTATCCTGATCTTACTGGGATACTGCCTGACACGCCTCGGAAAATGGCCTGCCAGCATCAGCGAAGGGATGAACCGCTTTGTGTTTAACGTTGCACTGCCCTGCATGCTGTTTCGGGTAATGAGTACCTTCTCACAAAGCCCGCCGGTGGATGCGCGCCTGTTACTGGCCTTCTTCGGCAGTTGCCTGCTGGTGTTTATCGTGGGGCGACTGCTGGCAACAAGGCTGTTCGATCTGGATGGCGTGGCGGCTTCAGTCTTTGCCCTGGGCGGTATCTTCTCTAATAACGTGATGCTGGGGATCCCGGTGGCCACCGTGTTACTCGGGCCAGAAGCGCTGCCACCGGTGGCACTGGTATTGGTGTTTAACAGCCTGATCCTGTGGACTTTACTGACCGTCTCAGTCGAGTGGGCGAAACAGGGCAGCTTCTCGCTGAATGGCCTTTGGCGCACATTGATCGGTGTGCTGAAGAATCCGCTCATCATTGGCATTCTCAGCGGCACAGCCTGGAGTTTTCTGCAACGCCCGTTGCCGCAGCTGGCCGCTGACCCATTAAAGATGCTGGCCTCGCTGGCCGCGCCGCTGTCGCTGGTCACGCTGGGCATGAGCCTGGCGCACTATCGGGTGCGGGACGGCTTAAAAGAGAGCTACACCATTTGCCTGCTGAAGCTGGTGCTGCAACCGATGACGGTATGGGCTATCGCGTGGCTGACCGGTCTGCCGCCGCTGGAGAGTAAAGTGGTAGTCCTGCTGGGATCAATGGCGGTGGGAGTAAACGTTTATCTGATGTCGCAGAAGTTTAATGTCATTACGGGTCCGGCGGCGGCCAGTATGCTCTTTTCTACGGTGTTTGCAGCGGTGACGACGCCGATATGGATGATGCTGATGACGCTGGCGGGCTATTAACAGACTAAAAAAAAGCCCTTCAGCACGAATGCTGAAGGGCTATTGTCTGCCTGACTAAACGTTATTAAGCCGATTTAGTGCGAATCAGATAGTCAAAAGCGCTCAGTGAAGCTTTTGCGCCTTCGCCGCTGGCAATAATAATCTGCTTGTACGGCACGGTGGTGCAGTCGCCCGCCGCGAACACGCCTTTCAGGCTGGTTTCGCATTTACCATCGATGATGATCTCACCCATTTTATTGCGCTCAACCGCGCCTTCCAGCCACGGGGTATTTGGCAGCAGACCGATCTGAACGAAGATACCAGAGAGCGGCAGCTCATGGGTGGTCTGCGTCGTACGGTCAAGATAGTGCAGGCCGGTCACTTTAGTGCCGTCGCCTTTCACTTCGGTGGTCTGCGCGTTCAGGATGACATCAACGTTCTTCAGGCTACGCAGCTTATCCTGCAATACCTGGTCGGCACGCATCTCACCGGCAAACTCCAGCAGCGTAACATGTTCAACGATACCCGCCAGGTCAATGGCTGCTTCAACGCCGGAGTTACCGCCGCCGATCACTGCCGTACGCTTGCCTTTAAACAGCGGGCCATCGCAGTGTGGGCAGTAGGTGACGCCTTTGGTGCGATACTCTTCCTCACCCGGCACACCCATGTTGCGCCAGCGTGCGCCGGTCGCCAGAATGATACTGCGAGACTTCAATACTGCGCCGGAGGCGGTTTCGATGGCATGCAGTCCGCCCTCTTTCGCCGCCGGGATCAATTTGATGGCGCTCTGGCTTTCAATGACATCCACATTGTAATCATCAACGTGTGCGCGCAGTGAACCTGCCAGTTTCGCGCCTTCGGTTTTCGGTACGGAAATATAGTTTTCGATATCCACCGTATCCAGTACCTGGCCGCCAAAACGTTCGCCCATCAGGCCAGTACGGATACCCTTACGCGCTGAGTAGATGGCTGCCGCTGCACCCGCCGGGCCACTGCCGATAATCAGGACTTCATAGGCGTCACGCTTGTTCAGCTCTTCCGCTGCACGTTTATCCGCGTTGGTATCTACTTTGCTGACGATTTCCGCCAGGCTCATGCGGCCCTGACCAAACTCCTTACCATTCAGGTAAACCGCTGGCACGCCCATCACGTTGCGTTCCTGAATCTCGTTCTGGAACAGGCCACCGTCGATAGCAGTGTGGCTGATGCGCGGGTTAATCACCGCCATCAGGTTCAGCGCCTGGACGACGTCCGGGCAGTTATGGCATGAGAGTGAATAATAGGTTTCGAAATGGAAGTCGCTGTCCAGCGCGGCGATCTGGTCCAGCAGGCTCTGTGCTTCTTTAGACGGATGCCCACCGGTCTGTAACAGTGCCAGCACCAGTGAGGTAAATTCGTGACCCAGAGGTGAACCGGCAAAACGCGGGCCGCTGTTCGAACCTGGGTTGGTGATCAGAAATGAGGGCTTACGCACCTGACGATCGTTCTCTTCGCGGAAGCTGACTTTGTCAGACAAGCCGGCGATATCAACCAACAGTTCACGGATCTCGGTTGATTTTGCACCCTCATCCAGGGTGGCAATCAACTCAACAGGTCTGGTTAATTTCTCAAGGTAGGCCTTGAGCTGGGTTTTCAAATTTGTGTCGAGCATAGTGATATCCTGGTCAAAAAATCGGGTGCCGCAGCACCCGATTGGAGAATGATCGAAAGAGCAAAGCGGGATTAGATTTTGCCAACCAGGTCCAGAGACGGAGCCAGTGTTGCATCACCTTCTTTCCATTTAGCCGGGCACACTTCACCTGGGTGAGAAGCCACGTACTGAGCCGCTTTCACTTTACGCAGCAGGTCAGAGGCGTCACGGCCAATGCCTTCAGCGGTGATTTCGATTGCCTGGATTACGCCTTGCGGGTCAACGATGAACGTACCACGGTCAGCCAGACCTTCGTCTTCACGCATGATTTCGAAGTTACGGGTCAGCGCGCCAGTCGGGTCACCGATCATTGTGTATTTGATCTTCGCGATGGTGTCTGAAGAACCGTGCCAGGCTTTGTGGGTAAAGTGGGTGTCGGTAGAAACGGAGTAGATGTCTACGCCCAGTTTCTGGAACTCTTCGTAATGGTCAGCTACGTCGCCCAGTTCGGTCGGGCAGACGAAGGTGAAGTCAGCTGGATAGAAGAAGAACACACTCCATTTACCTTCAACGTCTTTCTCGGTTACGTCGATGAATTCGCCGTTTTTGAATGCTGCGTTTTTGAACGGCTTAATTTTGGTATTGATAATAGACATCTGGTGGCCTCCGTTAAAATATGTGATGCAGGTTACATAATTTTCGGGCCAACATCTAATATGCGGACGTTATCAATCTGATAAACGAAAGCTATCAAACGCTGAGAGCCTGATGCTCTCTGGCCCGGCAGGCAGTGTACAGCGATTTACGTGACATTTAACCCGCTTTATCTTTTACGTGATCTTTTAGGCACGTCTCCGCTAATCACTGCTAGTTTTGTAAGACCAGATGATAAGGAGCTGACCCGTGGAGATTCGTCCGTTTACTGAAGCCGACCGTCCTTTCCTGCGTACGCTGTTTCTGGCAGCGCGACGACATAACTGGCGCTGGCTGGAGGGCAGCGAGTGGCAACTGGAAGATTTTGATGGCGTTATTCTGGGGGAGACCGTCCTGGTTGCGGAGGCTGATGGCCATCGGGTCGGCTTTGCAGGTCTGCTGGAGAACGACAACTTCCTGCACAGTCTCTATGTCGATCCAGACTGGCAGGGGCGCGGCGTGGGCAGCGCGTTGCTGGAGGCGGTAGAGGCGCGTTTTACCTCAACCGGCGCGCTTAAGTGCCTGCAGAAGAACAAAGCGGCGCAGGCATTTTATCTGAAGCATGGCTGGAAGATGATTTCACAGGGCGAAGGCGAGCACGGCGGTTATGTGCTGATGCACTACCCGCTGGCCTCACAATACGCCAGCGGGTCGGGTCGGGCTTAAAGCGCGCGGAAGGCGATATCGCCAGGGATGACCTCGCCCTGCCAGTAAAGCTGGGCCGCGACGCGTCCGGCCAACTGGCGATACAGCGTGGTAAACTCGCTATCGGGCCGGCGAATCACTGTCGGTTCACCTTCATCAAGATCCTCGCGCAGATCAATGTGCAGTGGCAACTGGGCCAGCAGTTGCGTCTGGTAATCTTCCACCAGTTTCTGCGCGCCGCCGGTGCCGAAAATCGGCTCGTGGAAGCCACACTGGCTGCAGACATGCAGGCTCATATTCTCTACCACGCCCAGCACCGGCACATTGACCTTTTCAAACATGACCAGTCCTTTGCGGGCATCAATCAGGGCGATATCCTGCGGCGTCGTGACCACCAGCGCACCGGTTACCGGCACGTTCTGCGCCAGCGTCAGCTGAATGTCGCCCGTGCCGGGCGGCATATCCAGCACCAGATAATCCAGCTCAGGCCACAGAGTCTCATTCAGCAACTGCATAAGCGCTTTACTGGCCATGGGTCCGCGCCACACCATCGCATTGTCATCCGTGACCAGATAACCAATGGAGTTGGTGGCCAGCCCATGTGCCATGATCGGCGCCATATGGGTCCCATCCGGCGAGGTTGGCCGCTGGTCCTGAGTCCCAAGCATGTTCGGCACAGACGGGCCGTAGATATCCGCGTCAAGAATGCCGACGCGCGCGCCCTCAGCTGCCAGCGCCAGTGCCATATTTACGGCGGTGCTGGATTTACCCACGCCGCCTTTGCCGGAGCTGACCGCAATAATGTTTTTAACCCCGTTAACGCCCGGCTGGTTTTTCACCCGCTTCAGGGTGGCGATATCGTGGCTGAGCCGCCAGTCGATGGCGCGTGCGCCGGTCTGACGCAGCAGGTCGGCGCTGACCTGCTCTTTCAGGGCATCGAACCCGCTGGCCCACGCAAACGGCATCAGCAGTTCAACATGCAGCGTTCCATCCAGCTGCGCCACGTGGTGCAGCGCTTTCAGCGAGGTGAGATTCTGTTTAAGGGTCGGATGCTCAAAGCTTCTCAATACGCCCGCTACGATGGCGCGCAGGCCCTCTGGCGTATGCGGTTCCCGGGATTGTACTGTCATCCCCTGCTCCTTATTTCTGCTGTGCTTACGCTGTGTTTCAGCGATGTATTGTCAATGATATCAGATGCTCGTGGATCTGCGGCGACTGGCGGGGTGAATCCCTTATGTTTACGCAGGAGAAGCCATCAGTTACCATCTAAGCCCGTTTTTTCAATCAACAGAAAGCTACGCAAACTATGACTCAAGTCGCTAAAAAAATTCTGGTAACGTGCGCACTGCCTTACGCGAACGGATCAATCCATCTCGGCCACATGCTCGAGCATATCCAGGCAGATATTTGGGTGCGTTACCAACGAATGCGTGGCAATCAGGTTTATTTCATTTGCGCCGATGATGCGCACGGCACGCCTATCATGCTGAAAGCTCAGCAGCTGGGCATTGCGCCGGAGCAGATGATTGCAGAAATGAAAAGCGAGCATGAAGCCGACTTTGCCGGTTTCAACGTCAGCTATGACAATTATCACTCCACTCACGGCAATGAAAACCGCGAGCTGTCTGCGCTGATTTACGGCCGCCTGAAAGAGAACGGTTTTATTAAAAACCGCACCATTTCCCAGCTTTACGATCCGGAAAAAGGGATGTTCCTGCCGGACCGTTTTGTGAAAGGCACCTGCCCGAAATGTAAGTCACCTGATCAATACGGCGACAACTGTGAAGTCTGCAGCGCGACCTACAGCCCGACCGAGCTGATCGATCCGAAGTCTGTGGTTTCTGGTGCGACGCCAGTTCTGCGCGACTCTGAGCACTTCTTCTTTGATCTGCCGTCCTTCAGCGCCATGCTGCAGGCGTGGACCCGCTCCGGTGCGCTGCAGGATCAGGTGGCGAACAAAATGCAGGAGTGGTTTGAGTCAGGCCTGCAGCAGTGGGATATCTCACGCGATGCGCCTTACTTCGGCTTTGAAATTCCGGATGCGCCAGGCAAATACTTCTACGTCTGGCTGGATGCGCCTATCGGCTACATGGGCTCGTTCAAGAACCTGTGCGACAAGCGCGGCGACATCGACTTCGACGAATTCTGGCGTAAAGACTCCACCACCGAGCTGTATCATTTCATCGGTAAAGATATCGTCTATTTCCATAGCCTGTTCTGGCCAGCGATGCTGGAAGGCAGCAACTTCCGCAAGCCGAACAATCTGTTTGTACACGGCTATGTCACCGTTAACGGTGCCAAGATGTCGAAGTCGCGCGGCACCTTTATCAAAGCCAGCACCTGGCTGCAACATCTGGATGCCGACAGCCTGCGTTACTACTACGCGGCGAAACTCTCTTCACGTATCGACGACATCGACCTGAATCTGGAAGATTTCGTCCAGCGCGTAAATGCCGACATCGTCAACAAAGTGGTTAACCTGGCGTCACGTAACGCAGGCTTCATTACCAAACGCTTTGAGGGCAAACTGGCAGCAGAACTGGCCGATCCGGCGCTCTATCAGACCTTCGTTGATGCGTCAGAGAAGATTGGTGATGCCTGGGCTGCGCGCGAATACAGCCGTGCTATCCGTGAAATTATGGCGCTGGCCGACCTGGCGAACCGTTATGTCGATGAGCAGGCTCCGTGGGTGGTCGCGAAGCAGGAAGGCCGTGATGCCGATCTGCAGGCCATCTGCTCAATGGGCATTAACCTGTTCCGCATTCTGATGACCTGGCTGAAGCCGGTGCTGCCGTCACTGAGCGCCCGTGCAGAGGGCTTCCTGAACTGTGAATTGAGCTGGGATGCCATTGCGCAGCCGCTGCTGGATCATCAGGTTGCGCCATTCAAAGCACTCTACAGCCGCATTGAAATGGCGAAGGTTGAGGGACTGATTGACGCCTCAAAAGAGGATGCTGCCGCAGCAAGTGCACCAGCCGCAACCGGTCCGCTGGCAGATGCGCCGATTGGTGACACCATCACCATCGACGATTTCGCCAAAGTGGATATGCGCGTTGCGCTAATCGAGCAGGCGGAACGGGTTGAAGGTTCAGACAAGCTGCTGCGTCTGCAACTCGACCTGGGCGGTGAAAAGCGTCAGATTTTCTCGGGCATCCGCGCCGCTTATCCTGATCCCTCTGTGCTGGTCGGTAAAATGACCATCATCGTGGCCAACCTGGCGCCGCGTAAAATGCGCTTCGGCATCTCCGAAGGTATGGTGCTGTCAGCGGGTCCGGGCGGGAAAGATCTGTTCGTGTTGTCCGTTGATAGCGGTGCTGTACCGGGCATGCCGGTTAAGTAAAGGTCTGCCCTCTGCGGTTTAAACTGTAAAGCACACTGCCGTTCTGAAACCCTTCGTGCCTTAGCTCTGGCGCGAAGGGTTTTCTCTTCTCTGTTCCCACGACTACCCAACCTCTCCTTTTCTTTCCCGGCACGCTTCACCCGGCACTGCCCTGTACCCATAAGTGTGATCGCTAGCACGCTAAGCGGTTAATGCGTATGATGAAGCTCAGTGAAAACAGGAGCCTGCCATGCTCACCGTGCTGTCTGTCTGCGGACGTTATCTTCGCGCTTTTATCATCATTTATCTCTGCTTATACGCCGGTATCGGTATCGCCTCGCTGCTGCCTATCAAAATGCCCGGCAGCATTCTGGGGATGTTAATTCTGTTTGCCCTGCTTGCGTCACAGATTTTGCCAGTGAGCTGGGTGAAGCCGGGATGCCATCTGCTGATTCGCTATATGGCGCTGCTGTTTGTGCCGATTAGCGTCGGGGTAATGAGCTACACCGATATTCTTACCGCGCAGTTCGGCCCTATCGTTGTCTCCTGCGTCGTCAGCACCCTGCTGGTCCTCTCCATTGTTGGCGTAAGTGCCCACAAGCTTCACAGCCGCCGTCCGGCCGGGGAGTCTGCTGATGAGTGAGATATGGTGGTCGCTGCCATTGACGCTGGCCGCCTTTTTTCTGGCGCGCAAGCTGGCGATAAAACTGAAGATTTCGCTGCTAAATCCGCTGCTGGTGGCGATGGCGATCATTATCCCGATACTGCTGCTGTTACAGCTGCCCTACTCGCGCTATTTCGCAGGCAGTGAGATTCTCAATCAGCTGTTGCAACCGGCCGTGGTTGCGCTGGCATTGCCGCTGTATGAGCAGATGCACCAGATTCGTGCCCGCTGGAAGTCCATTATCGGCGTCTGCTTTATTGGCAGTGTGACCGCCATGAGTTCAGGTACTGCTATTGCTCTGTGGATGGGTGCCACGCCCGAAATTGCCGCCACGATCATGCCCAAATCCGTGACCACACCCATCGCGATGGCTGTCTCCGGCTCGCTGCATGGTATCCCCGCTATCAGCGCTATTTGTGTACTTATTGCCGGGGTGCTGGGTGCGGTGTTCGGGCACACGGTACTGAATCTGCTGGGCGTGAAGTCTAAAGCCGCGCGCGGACTGGCAATTGGCAATGCGTCACATGCCCTGGGCACAGCACGCGCGGCCGAGCTCGACTATCAGGAGGGCGCCTTCAGTTCACTGGCGCTGGTGATCTGCGGCATCATCACCTCACTGCTGGCGCCCTTTATTTTTCCGCTCCTGCTGCACTGGTTTGGCTGAAACTTTGCGATAGATCTCGCAAAGTTGAAACATGCAACACAGGTTACATTGTCAGAGCGATGTGGATCACATATAAACCGGTGACTGGCACATCGCCCTGCTGAATTTAATGAGGCTCACATGCAATCCCGTTTCCTCTCCGCTTTTGAGGCATTGCCGTCAACGCTGCAAACTGCACTGGCTCCCCTGCTGAACGAGGCTGACTTCAACGCCGTGCTCAGCGCCGACCAGGTCGCCTCGCTGCAACAACAGACCCAGATGGATGCCGATGCACTGGCGCTGGCGCTGCTGCCTCTGGCGGCGTCCTGCGCCGTGGCTACCGTGTCGCATTTTAACGTCGGGGCGATTGCCCGTGGCGTCAGCGGCAACTGGTACTTCGGGGCCAACATGGAATTTGTCGGCACGGCGATGCAGCAGACGGTTCACGCCGAGCAGAGCGCCATTACCCATGCGTGGCTGCGTGGCGAGCGCCAGCTTGAGACGATAACCGTTAACTACACGCCGTGCGGGCACTGCCGTCAGTTTATGAACGAGCTGAACAGCGGCACCAGCATTCGTATCAGCCTGCCAAAGCGCGCGATCAGCACCCTGGCCGACTATCTGCCCGATGCCTTTGGCCCACGCGATCTCGACATCACAACCTTCCTGATGGATGAGGTTGATCATGGTTACGTCGCCGGGGGCGATGAACTGGTACAGGCCGCCGTGGCCGCCGCCAATGCCAGCCATGCGCCTTACAGTCAGTCACACGCTGGTGTTGCCCTGCTGACCCAGGATGGCGCGATTGTCGCGGGTCGCTATGCGGAAAATGCCGCGTTCAACCCAAGCTTCCCGCCACTTCAGGCGGCGCTGGTCTTGCTGAACATGCAGGGCGGCGATGTTCATCAGATAAAAAAAGCGGTTTTAGCTGAAGTAGAAAATGCCACGTTAAGCCAGTTCGCCGCCACACAGGCAACACTTGAGACATTTGGTTGCGGTGAGCTGCTGCAGGTGACGCTGTACAAAGCATAACCCGCTGTCAGAGAGGCCACAGTTTTGTGAGCTTTTATGAACAAACGCTGTACTTCTGCGGGAAATTTCATAGGATCTGGCGCCAGAATTCACGTGATCACAAATTACTCTGAATAATTCAGGTTGCAGGATGGCACCGCGGTCGTGAATCTTTCTGGAGCGGTTACCCTGCCGCTGCCGGGCCTGCAGTCTGAGCTATAACGGGTAAGAAAACTGGCGCTACCTTTCCGGCGTGACGCCAGACAACACTGCAACCGGAGCATCACTGCATGGAACTCGACTACGAAAGTAAACGCCCGCTGTATATCCCTTATGCTGGCCCGATTTTGCTGGAATTTCCCCTGTTAAACAAAGGCAGCGCCTTCAGTATCGAAGAACGTAACGAATTCAACCTCAATGGTCTGCTGCCAGAAGCCGTAGAATCGATTGAAGAGCAGGCGCAGCGTGCCTGGCGTCAGTTCCAGGACTTCAAAAACAATAACGATAAGCATGTCTACCTGCGCAACATTCAGGACACCAACGAAACGCTGTTTTACCGCCTGCTGGATAACCATCTCGAAGAGATGATGCCGATTATCTACACCCCGACCGTTGGCGCAGCGTGTGAACACTTCTCTGAAATCTACCGCCGTGCGCGTGGCGTGTTCATCTCCTACCCAAACCGCGATCGCATCGAAGATATGCTGCAAAACGCCACCAAGCAGAATGTGAAGGTGATTGTGGTGACTGATGGCGAACGTATTCTGGGCCTCGGCGATCAGGGCATCGGTGGCATGGGTATCCCGATTGGTAAGCTTTCGCTGTATACCGCCTGTGGCGGCATCAGCCCGGCGTACACGCTGCCGGTTGTGCTGGATGTCGGCACCAACAATCAGCAGTTGCTGAACGATCCGCTCTACATGGGCTGGCGTCATCCGCGTATCACTGGCGAAGAGTATGATACGTTCGTGAATGAGTTTATTCAGGCCGTTAAGCGCCGCTGGCCGAAAGTGCTGTTGCAGTTTGAAGATTTCGCCCAGAAGAATGCCATGCCACTGCTGAACCGCTATCGCGATGAAGTCTGCTGCTTTAACGACGATATTCAGGGCACCGCCGCCGTGACCGTTGGCACGCTGATTGCGGCCAGCCGCGCAGCCGGTAGCCGCCTGTGCGAGCAGAAAGTGGTGTTCCTGGGTGCCGGTTCTGCGGGTTGCGGAATCGCTGAACAGATCATTGCGCAGATGAAATCAGAAGGTCTGAGTGATGATGAAGCGCGTGGCCGGGTAATGATGGTGGATCGCTTTGGTCTGTTGACTGATAAGCTCCCCAACCTGCTCGACTTCCAGAGCAAGCTGGTGCAGAAAAGCGAAAACCTGCAGACCTGGGATATCACCAATGATTCCATTTCGCTGCTGGATGTCGTACGCAATGCGAAACCCGATATTCTGATTGGTGTCTCCGGCCAGCCGGGTCTGTTCACCGAAGAGATCATTCGCGAGATGCACAAGCACTGTCAGCGCCCTATCGTGATGCCGTTGTCGAACCCGACATCACGCGTGGAAGCCACACCTGCGGATATCATTGCCTGGACTGACGGTGCCGCGCTGGTCGCCACGGGCAGCCCGTTCTCACCGGTGAGCTGGAATGGTAAAACCTATCCGATTGCGCAGTGCAACAACTCCTATATCTTCCCCGGTATTGGGCTGGGTGTGATTGCGTCAGGCGCCAGCCGCGTTACCGATACCATGCTGATGACCGCCAGCCGTGCGCTCGCCGACTGTTCACCGCTGGTGAATGAAGGCGAAGGCCCGGTGCTGCCTGAGATTAAAGATATTCAGGGTGTGTCGAAAATCATTGCGATGGAAGTGGGTAAAGCGGCTCAGCTGGCGGGTGTCGCCGTAGTGACCTCAGAGGATGTGTTGTCACAGGCTATCGCCAACAACTTCTGGCTGCCGCAGTACCGTCATTATCGTCGTACCTCGATTTAACCTTCAGACTGCCGGATCGCAGGCGATCCGGCAGTGTTCAAAAATAGCACAGCCAGCCGGCAGTAACTTGCTTCACTGCGACAGCTCAAGTAGCCTTGTCCCATCTCAACATTCTGACATCGAGTCTCCAGGCGCATGCTGAAACGCGTTTCCATTGGTCTGCTTTTCATCATCTTACTGATGATGGCAACGGCGCTCGGCCTTGATCGTTGGATCAGCTGGAAAACTGCGCCTTTTATCTACGAAAATGTCGCCTCTTTACCCCATCGTCAGGTTGGCGTGGTGCTGGGTACGGCTAAATATTATCGTACCGGCGTCATCAATCAGTATTACCTCTATCGCATTCAGGGCGCGCTGAACGCCTACAACAGCGGCAAGGTCAATTACCTGCTGCTGAGTGGTGATAACGCGCTGCAAAGTTATAACGAGCCGATGACCATGAGACGCGACCTCATCAAAGCTGGTGTCGATCCGGCTGATATCGTGCTCGATTATGCCGGGTTCCGTACGCTGGACTCCATCGTTCGCACACGTAAAGTGTTTGATACCAACGATTTCATTATTATCACGCAGCGTTTTCACTGTGAGCGTGCGCTGTTTATCGCCTTACAGCTGGGCATTCAGGCGCAGTGCTATGCGGTGCCCTCACCTAAAAACATGCTCAGCGTGCGCTTCCGTGAAGTCGGTGCCCGACTGGGCGCGCTGGCGGACCTCTTTCTGCTCAAGCGTGAACCTCGCTTCTTAGGTCCGCTGGTACCTATTCCCGCCGTACGCGATGTCCCTGAAGATGCGCAGAGTTACCCTGCGGTGACGCCGGAGCAGCTGCTGGAGCTGGAACAAAAACTGCGGAAATAGCTGGCGCTCAGCGGCTTCTTTTAGCTTTGCTGAAATCGCATTGTTAGCAGTTTGCTGCGGTCTGGCAGCAAGGTACAAGGTTCAGGGAATTCTGACAGCAACGACTAAGCTCAACGCGCAGGGAACAGGGTCAGAAGAGGAAAGCGTCCCGCGCCATGAATGGCGCGGGCCGAGCGTGTCATGGATGACGGCCTTTGCGACTTTCCGATCTGACCCTGTTCCCTTCGCTGACTCGATCTCACAGCAATGCCTCCAACACTCTCCCTCATAAAAAGCGTTCTGCAGAGGAATAACACGAGCCGAGCGTGTCATGGATGACAGGTTTTGCGTCTTTCCGATCTGACCCTGTTCCCTTCGCTGACTCGATCTCATAGCAATTCCTCACAACATCTGCCCATAAAAAAAGCGACCCGAAGGTCGCTTTCTTAGCGTTGAATCAGACTTACTTCTTACGAGAGTATTTCAGTGAATCCAGCGCAACGGCGAAGATAATGATGCCGCCTTTAATGATGTACTGCCAGTAAGGGTTGACGCCGATATAGGTCAGACCGTAGTTGATAACGGTGAAGATCAGTACACCGGTCACGACGCCCGCTACGCTACCCACACCACCGGCGAAGGAGACGCCGCCGACCACACAGGCCGCAATCGCATCCAGCTCATACATAAAGCCGAGGTTGTTGGTGGCAGAACCGATACGACCCGCTTCCAGCATCCCGCCGAAGGCGTAAAACACACCTGACAGGGCATAGATCATGATCAGGTTCATCGGGACGTTCACGCCTGACACTTTCGCCGCTTCCGGGTTACCGCCGATAGCAAAAATGTTTTTGCCGAAGCGGGTTTTGTTCCACAGCACCCAGACGAAAATAATGGCAATCACAGCGTAGAACGTGATGAACGACAGTTTGAAATCACCAAAGCGCAAGAAGCCCTGGGTGAATTTCGAGAAGCCTGCGTCAAAACCGGCAATCGGTGATGCGCCAACAAAGTCATAATAGAGTGAGTTGATACCGTAAACGATAATCATGGTGCCCAGCGTGGTGATAAATGGCGTTACCTTCAGGTAAGCAATAATCACACCGTTGACCAGACCAATCACACCGCCGATGATGCACACGGTCAGAATAACCAGTGGAATCGGCACGGTATCCAGCGTCGGGAAGACTTTGTTCGCGTTATCCATCGCCTGCAGCAACGTCGCGGCGACAACCGCAGCCAGACCAACCTGACGTCCGGCTGACAGGTCAGTACCCTGGGTCACAATCAGACCCGCCACACCCAGTGCAATAATAATGCGCACTGAAGATTGGGTCAGAATATTACTCAGGTTCATTAAACTTAAGAACGATGGATCCTGGAAGATAATAATAGCCAGCAATACCAGCAGAACGACGTAAATGCCGCCCTCTTTTAACCAGGTTAGCGCATTCTTTTTTGTGGTCGCTTTCATGTTAACAGCCCTTGCTTCATTAAAGGTGTAATGACGCTAAACGCAATATTTCGTTCTGCGTGGTCGTTTTGGTATCAACTATGCCTGCTACCAGTCCATTACTCATTACCAGAATACGATCGGTAATGCCTAACAGCTCCGGCATTTCAGAAGAGATAATAATGATGCCCTTTTCTTTCTTCGCCAGCTCAGCAATCAACTGGTAAATTTCGAATTTTGCACCAACATCAATACCGCGAGTTGGTTCATCAAGCATCAGGATTTCAGGCTGGGTCAATAACCAGCGGCCAATAATCACTTTTTGCTGGTTACCGCCCGAAAGCGAACCAATTTGAGTATGGTGGCCTGGTGTCTTAACGCGCATAGAATCGATCACCCACTGGGTATCACTCTTCATGCGTTTATTATCCAGCAGCCCCATACTGTTTTTATATTTTTTAATATTGGAAATAAGCGAGTTAAAACCAATATCCAGATAAGCATAAATACCGGTTGAGCGACGCTCTTCCGTCACCAGCGCGAAACCGTGGTTAATGGCTTCGTTGGCGCTGTGATTATTAATCGGTTTACCATGCAGTTTAATGGTGCCGCCCGATTTTTCGCGAATGCCAAACAGCGTTTCGACGATATCGGTACGTTTGGCGCCCACCAGCCCGGCAATGCCGAGTATCTCCCCTTTACGCAGATCAAATGAGATGTCACGAATCGACGGCTGACGCAGCGACGTCAGATTGCG
Source organism: Pantoea sp. ANP04 (assembly GCF_041982285.1). Taxonomy (NCBI): domain Bacteria; kingdom Pseudomonadati; phylum Pseudomonadota; class Gammaproteobacteria; order Enterobacterales; family Erwiniaceae; genus Pantoea; species Pantoea sp. ANP04. The sequence goes on from NZ_JAUTYS010000001.1 coordinate 314,291, forward strand.
CACCTCAAGAATGGTCTCGCCTGGCACGTTGGTACGGTCAGGGAAACGCTGGTTCAGTGAACGGCCGACCATCATAGCGATGATCTTATCCATATCCAGCCCTTCCAGCGGCTGAGAGGTAATCCACTGACCATCACGCAGAATGGTGATCTCATCGCACAGCTGGAAAATCTCTTCCATCTTGTGCGAAATATAAACAATGCCGCAGCCGCGATCTTTCAGTTTGCGAATAATCGTGAACAGGTGATTAACCTCTTTCTCAGTCAGCGAGGAAGTCGGTTCATCCATAATCACAATTTTCGCGTCGTAAGAGAACGCTTTGGCAATTTCAATCATCTGCATCTGAGATACAGAAAGATTGGCAACTTTGTCGCGCGGATCGATATCGATATCCAGCTCGTCAAAAATCGCTTTTGTATCCTGATACATTTTATCCTGATCGACAAAAAAGCCTTTGCGCGGATAGCGCCCAAGCCACATGTTGTCCATCACGGTACGTTGCAGTACCAGGTTTAATTCCTGATGCACCATCGACACGCCATTTTCCAGCGCCTCTTTGGAGCTTTTATAATCGATCTCGTTACCCTGAAACAGTATACTGCCGGTATCTTTTTTATAGATACCAAACAGGCATTTTAATAATGTGGATTTCCCGGCACCGTTCTCGCCCATTAATGCATGAACAGAGTGAGGCCGCACTTTCAAATTAACATTATCTAACGCTTTAACGCCGGGAAATGATTTTGAAACATTCGTCATTTCCAGCAAATATTCTCGCTGCGCGGTCGTGTTATCACTGGCCATATTTTACCTGGCTAAAAAACGGTGGTGACATAAAAAAGGCGCGACCGCGGTCGCGCCCGTAATCGATCTTATTTCACGAACTGAGACAGATTTTCTTTATCAACCGGCACGTAAGGAACGCGGACGATCTTATCAACCATCTTGAAGTTAGTGCCGTCAGTTGCCGCTTTGCCGTTCGCCAGGTTATTGGCAATATCCAGCGTCGCTTTCGCCTGGTTTTCCGCATCGTTCAGCACGGTACCGGCCAGCGCACCGGATTTAACCAGCGCCAGCGCTTCTGGCAGGGCATCGACGCCGAACACAGGGATTGAGGTCATGTTGTGCGCTTTCAGCGCTTCAACCGCACCCATTGCCATCGCATCGTTGTTGGCAATCACCACTTCGATTTTTTTGGCGTTCGGGCCTGACAACCATGCATCCATCTTATCTTTAGCCTGAGCGGTATCCCACATGGCCGTATCCATTGCTAACTGCTGGGTTTTCAGACCATCTTTGTTCAGGGTGTCGATCACATATTTGGTACGGGCTTCTGCATCAGGATGACCCGGCTCGCCTTTCAGCAGCACGAACTGAATGGTGCCATCTTTGTTCAAATCCCAGGCTGGCGTCGCTTTCCAGTGTTTCTCGATCAGCTGACCCTGAATGATGCCGGACTCTTTAGAGTCGGTACCGACGTAGTAGGCTTTGTCATAACCAGCCAGCACTTTGGCGTTCGGTTCTTTGTTGAAGAAGACAACCGGCACATCGTTAGCACGCGCTTTGTCTACGATCACCGCAGCGGCAGCCGGGTCAACCAGGTTAATCGCCAGCGCTTTCACGCCTTTTGCCATCAGCACGTCAACCTGATCGTTCTGTTTGGACTGGTCGTTTTGTGAGTCATTCATCAGCAACTGTACGCCACCGATCGCTTTCGCTTCTTTCTCGATGTCTTTACGCACCATTGACATGAAGTTGTCATCGTATTTGTAAATGGTCACGCCGATACGGGTGTCAGCTGCGTGAGCGGTTGCACCAAACATCATGCTGGCAACCAGTGCTGTAAGCGTGAAAACCTTCTTATTCATGGTATCTCCGGTTTTATTATGCAGGGTCTTTTTAGCGCTACCGCGTAACATGCGGGAGAGCAATCGGTAAAACAGATCGGCGCGTCGGCTAACGTAATGGGGATGTTGAGCCGTTGAACACCGTCTAAAACCTGACATCCTTGTGCCTGAATGCTTCCATGAAGAGGGGGTGAACCCTATAACCGGCTACTGAGACCACAACTGATGCCGTTACACTGGCGTTACATAATGTTTCAGTCCGGTAAGACGCTGCCATCATAGTGAGAGCAATGTTAATTAACTGTGAATGTAATCACAGATTGAAAACGGTTACATGCCTGAATCACCTGAATTAGTGACGGACTCCACATTTTGCCGCTGCGCCACCGAATGACGCCGCACCAGCGTCGGCATAAAGATATGTGTTGCGGTGTCATCAAGCAGGCCTGCTGCGCCCTGCAGTGCCAGTTCTGTGGCGATTTTTGCCATAGATACAATGGGATAGCGAACAGTCGTTAACTGTGGGTCGGTGTAACGGGAAATGGGAATATCATCGAAGCCAATGACAGAAAAATGCTGTGGAACCTGAATGCCGTTGTCTTTCAGCGCAGTGAGCGCGCCAGCAGCCATGCCGTCGTTATAGGCAAACACCGCCGTAAGGTTGAGATTGCGCCCCAGCAACTCCACCATCGCTGCTTCACCGCCCTGCATGTCGGGCTCTGCACTGGCTATCCAGCTCTCCTGGGGCCGAACGCCCTGCTCTGCCATTGCCTGCATCCATCCTTCACGACGCTGGGCCACATCTTCGATCGGATGACTGGAGCAAAGATAGCCGATGCGGCTATGTCCCTGTTGTAAAAGGGTTCTTGAAGCCATCAATGCGCCAGTGACGTTATCCAGACTGACGCTGCGGTGTTCAAAACCGGGAACGATACGGTTAATGACTACCATGCCGGGTACGTGCTGCATAAAGTCCGCCAGTTCCGCGTCCGGCAGTGTTTTTGCGTGCACCACCAGCGCGCTACAGCGTTGACGGATCAGCACTTCAATGGCATGACGCTCTTTCTCTTCCTGATGCCAGGAGTTGCTGATTAACACATGTTTGTGCACGCGCTGCGCTACGGTATCGACTGCTTTAACCAGCGCCCCGAAGAAGGGATCGGAGACATCCATCACCACCACCCCAATCGTGTCGCTGACCTGCGTCGCCAGCGCCTGGGCGTTGGCGTTAGGGCGATAGCCCAGCGCTTCAACCGCCTGTAACACGGTATCACGGGTGTCTGAGGTCACGGCGTTGCTCTGATTAAGGACGCGCGACACGGTCGCCACTGACACGCCAGCCTGACGGGCAACATCACGAATAGTTATCATGCAGCAGTTCCAGAAAGGAAAATTAGGCATCACGCCGGGTTGTACACCGGCGCTATTCTGTCAGGGGCGGGAGGCGAGCAGCGTGAATTGCGTCACATCAATGAAAACGGTTACATACAATTCTGCAACCTTTGTGATGGCGGTCATTATCCTGCGTTGTCAGTGATGCGTGATTTACCGGCTGAGAGCAGCGTAAACCGCCGCCACAGCCATTCCAGCGGACCCTGTGCGACGAAATGTAACCAGATGAGAGAAAACAGAATATTGATGAGCCACACCGCAGGCACCATCAGCACCAGCTCCAGCCGGGTGAAGTGCATATAGAAGCCAAAGCGATAGAACAATGTAGTGCAGATCACGGTCTGAAGCAGGTAGTTGGTCAGCGCCATCCGGCCCATGCACTGGATGGCATAGCTGATGCGCCAGCGCGCGATCTGCGGCCAGTAAGCCAGGCAGAGTGCGGTGTAGCCCAGACTAATTAGCGGGCTGGCAAGGTCGCGCGGCGCTTGCAGGTAAAATGCGGTCCAGCGAAACTCCCAATGTAACAGCCATTGCGCTGCCACACCGGCCACCGCAATGGAGAACCCAATGATTAACAGCAGCGCCGCCGCCTGACGATAATGCCGTGCAGGGAATTCGCCAATCAGCCAGCCGCTGCGCAGCAGTGCGCCACCGATCATCATCAGACCTGCCAGCTGCCAGCCATACTGCGCTGCAAGCGCCATCAGCCCTGACGAAAGATGGTCCAGCCGGTTCTGTATCGCGTCCCAGCCGCCAGCAAGTTTCCAGAACTGTTCATATTGCAGTTCTGCTGCACCCGGCAGCCAGGAATTAGTCGGCTCAGGAGAGGAGATCGACCCAAACACCAGCAGCACCCCGCAGCCGACCAGGTAGAGCAGAATGCCGGTATTCATCAGGCTGCGGGTGGAGGGAACATCACGCAGTACCCGCCACACCACCAGCCCGATAATGCCGTAGTCCAGCAGGATGTCCCCTTCCCAGAGAAAAACCCCGTGAACAAAACCGATCAGGACCAGAAGGGAAAGCCGGGCTGTGAGCCAGCGACTGCCGCGCGGCAGCTGCATTTGCAGACCCGCGCCAAACAGCAGCGCAAACAGCGTGAGGAATTTGAGCTGAGCAAAAACGTCAGAGAGTGCCCATGTCCAGGCATCGGAAAGCGTGACGCTACCCTGCCAGGCTGGATTAAGGTAGGCGGCTGAAGGCAGACCGAAGCCGACAATATTGAGCAGCAGAATGCCGAGAATGGCACATCCACGAATGAAATCCAGCGCGTGATAGCGTTGCATGCGGCACCTGCACATTGAGGCGGGCAACGTTATGCGCCCGCCATAAACTCAACTATGGCGCACCGCGCGCAAAAATTCCTGACGGGTGTTCTGACTGGACTTGAACAGGCCACCCAGCGACGTCGTGGTAGTGGCGCTGGTGGCATCTTTTACGCCACGCGCTTTGACACAGTAGTGCACCGCATCAATAGAAACAGCCACATTGTTAGTGCCCAGCAGCGTCTGCAATGCAACCAGAACCTGCTGCGTCAGCCGCTCCTGCACCTGCGGACGCTGAGCAAAGAACTGCACGATGCGGTTAATTTTCGACAGGCCAATCACCTTTTCTTTGGGAATATAGGCGACGGTAGCCTTGCCATCGATGATCACAAAGTGGTGTTCACAGGTGCTGGTCAGGGTGATATCACGCACGGTCACCATCTCATCGACCTTCATTTTGTTCTCAATGACGGTGATTTTCGGGAAGTTTGCGTAGTCGAGGCCGGAAAAGATTTCATCCACATACATTTTGGCGATGCGATGTGGCGTTTCCATCAGGCTGTCATCTTCAAGATCCAGATTCAGCAACTGCATAATCTCGGTCATGTGCCCGGCAATCAGGCTCTTACGCGTTTCGTCATCAATGTCGCGCGTCGGTGCACGTAACGGCGTTTCCAGTCCACGCGCCAGCAGCGCTTCGTGAACCAGGGCAGCTTCCTGACTTAAGGTGCTCATCTACTCTTCTCCGGCTGGTGTTGCGCCCGCAAGCTTTTGCCTGCGGGCCCTGTAATCAGGCGCGTATTGTGAAACTTTCTTTGCGGGGAATCCAGCAATCAATCAGATTGGTGATGAAAGCTTTTCACTCAATTCTTCGCCAGACCAGCAGGCCTGCCCAGACCAGACTCACCCCTGCCACCCAGAGCGCAGGCTCAAGCCGATGTAACAAGGCCGTTGAGAGAAAAGAGAGCAGCGGGCCGACAAGTTGTCCAATCGCATAGCCGGTCGTCAGCAGGCCAGCCATGAATCGCAGATGGTTGGGCGCCAGTTCGCGGGCGCAGAGCATAGACAACTGCACCACACTCAGGAAGCCGCCTCCGACCAGCAACGCACCGGCCAGCAGGCCACTAAAGCCGGGCAGCAGCGCCGCAGCAAACACACCCAGCGCCTGTGCCCAGAGCACCAGCGCCAGGCGGACATGGCTGTGCCCCCAGCGCCGCGTCAGAATACCCAGCAGGATGCCGATCATTGCCGCCCCGCCAAATATCGGCCAGACAAACTGCGCGAAGATGCCGTCAGGAAAACGTGTGGCGGCCATCTGCGACAGAAAAGTCGCGGGCAGGATGTAGCCAAACCCTGCCAGACTGTAACTCAGCACCAGCCGTTTAAGATTGCGGTTCAGCACCAGCGGCTCGGGTGCCTGATCCGGACGATGCAGTTCGCCGCGACGCGGTAAATTACGGGTGATTAACGCAATCAGCAGCAGCGCCAGCGCCCCGTAAGCAGCCCAGGCAAGACCGGCGGAGACCTGGAATGTGTGCAGCGCTACCCCCAGCAAACCACTGACAAAAATGCCGCAACCCGGTCCGGCAAACACGGCCGCCGACAACCCTGCCCGCCCATGCCGATGCAGCTGTTCGTTGCTCCAGGCCGCCACCAGCACCATCGCCCAACCGCTGGCCCAGCCAATCAGAAAACGAATAGCGCCATGCAGCCACGGGCCGGTTGCCAGTGCCGAGAGCAGCGTCAGGATTACCGCGCCCCATACACCCGCCTGCAGCCGCAGTTCGACCCTTTGATGCGCCCGCATCGCATCAAAGGAGCCACACAGGTAGCCTAAATAGTTGAGGGCTGCGACCAGGCTGGCACTGGTAAGCGTCAGCTGGTGAGCCTGAATCATCAGTGGCACCTGCGGCGTAAAGGCAAATCGCCCTATGCCCATCGCCACAAATAAAGTTAAAAATGCACTGAGCGCGACGCGTAACGCCATTGCTGAACTCCTGTTGTTCTGCCCTGAGATCTCTTCTGACTTGCTAATAGCATGCAGGATGACTAAACTCACGGAAAGTGAATAATATTAACCAACTTGTTTACAGGAAGAGAAGATATGGATTTAGTTCAGCTGCGTATGTTCTGTTCCGTCGCCGAAACGGGTTCACTGGCGCGCGCAGCAGAACATCTGCATCGCGTCCCCTCTAATCTCACCACGCGGCTGCGTCAGCTGGAAGAGGAATTAGGTGTTGATCTCTTTATTCGTGAGAAGCAGCGCATTCGCCTGTCGCCGATGGGCCATAATTTCCTGAATTATGCGCAACGCATTCTGGCGTTAAGTGAAGAAGCGATGAGCATGACCCGAACCGGCGAACCGGCGGGAAACTTTGCACTGGGCTCCATGGAGAGCACCGCAGCGACCCGCCTGCCTGGCCTGCTCGCCGCCTATCATCAGCGCTTTCCTAAAGTGGCGCTGTCGCTGATTACCGGCACCTCAGGCGAAATTATCGATCGGGTCCGTGAAGGCACCCTGGCCGCTGCGCTGGTGGATGGCCCGGTTTCTCATGATGACCTGAATGGCTGCATCGCTTTTCGCGAGGAGATGGTGCTGATCACCGGGCTGGATCATGGGCCAATCACCACGGCGCGCGACGTGCAGGACGATACTCTGTTTGCGTTCCGCAACAGCTGCTCTTACCGGGTGAAGCTGGAGAGCTGGTATCGCGACAGCCAGACCGCACCCAACAGTGTGATGGAGATTCAGTCCTATCACGCCATGCTGGCCTGCGTAGCGGGCGGTGCAGGGGTCGCGATGATTCCGGCTTCGGTGCTGAAGCAGATGGCGGATCGGTCGCGGGTGCAGGCGCATACCCTGCCCGCAGCTTATCGCGACACCGCCACCTGGCTGATGTGGCGGCGTGACGCCTTTACCCCGAATGTAGAAGCGCTGAAATACCTGATTATTGAACAGTTTGACGATCGTCCGCTCAACGATGAGCTGATCCACCCATTGCAGGCGACGGAATAAGCGTTCCACGCTATGTTTAACTCACGAAAAAAGGCGCTATTACGCGTCACAATCTGACTGGAAGAGGGATTGCATGAACATGATCAAAACCCGTGCCGCGGTTGCCTGGGCTGCTGGCGAACCACTGAAAATCGAAGAAGTGGATTTAATGCCACCGCAAAAAGGTGAAGTGCTGGTGCGTATTGTCGCGACCGGTGTCTGTCATACCGACGCCTACACGCTCTCCGGCACTGACCCGGAAGGTGTTTTCCCGGCGATCCTTGGCCATGAAGGCGGCGGCATCGTGGAAGCGGTGGGCGAAGGAGTAACCAGCGTGGAAGTGGGAGACCATGTCATCCCGCTTTACACCCCGGAGTGCGGCAAATGTAAGTACTGTCTGTCGGGCAAAACTAACCTCTGCCAGGCGATTCGCGCCACCCAGGGTAAGGGCCTGATGCCGGACGGCACCACCCGCTTCTTCAAAGATGGCAAACCGATTTTCCATTACATGGGCACCTCGACCTTCTCTGAATACACCGTCATCCCGGAGATCTCACTGGCAAAAATCAGTAAAGAAGCACCGCTGGAAGAGGTTTGTCTGCTGGGCTGTGGCGTCACGACCGGCATGGGCGCGGTAATGAACACCGCCAAAGTGAAAGAAGGCGACACCGTGGCGATCTTCGGTCTCGGCGGCATCGGTCTTTCTGCGGTGATTGGCGCGAAAATGGCGAAAGCAGGCCGTATCATTGCCATCGACCTCAACACCAGCAAATTCGATCTGGCACGTAAACTGGGTGCCACCGATCTGATTAACCCGAAAGATTACGACAAACCGATTCAGGATGTGATTGTCGAGCTGACCGACGGCGGCGTGGACTTCTCGTTTGAGTGTATCGGTAACGTCAACGTAATGCGTTCCGCACTGGAGTGCTGCCACAAAGGCTGGGGCGAGTCTGTGATTATCGGTGTTGCCGGTGCCGGTGAAGAGATCTCTACCCGTCCGTTCCAGCTGGTAACCGGTCGCGTCTGGCGCGGTTCCGCGTTTGGTGGCGTAAAAGGCCGTTCACAGCTGCCAGGCATTGTGCAGGATTACCTCGACGGTAAATTTGCCCTTAACGACTTCATCACTCACACCATGCCGCTGGAAGAGATCAACGACGCCTTTGATTTGATGCACGAAGGAAAATCGATTCGCTCGGTCGTGCACTTTAACAAGTAATCAGGAGGCGTTATGGCATCCACTCTGGAGCTACTGGAAGAACACCGTATTTTTGGCGGCTGGCAGCAGCGCTGGCGTCATCAGTCAGCCGTGCTGAACTGCCCGATGACCTTTAGCATCTATCTGCCCACCCCGCACGGTGATGCACCGCCGCCGGTGGTCTGGTTTTTAGCCGGCCTGACCTGTAACGACGAGAATTTCACCACCAAAGCGGGCGCGCAGCGCGTTGCAGCGGAACTGGGTCTGGTGCTGATTATGCCGGACACCAGCCCGCGCGGTGACGGCGTGGCGAACGATGAGGGATACGATCTGGGTCAGGGTGCGGGATTTTATCTCAATGCCACCCAGCAACCCTGGGCGAGTCATTTCCGCATGTTCGACTATCTGAGCAGCGAGTTACCTGCCCTGATTGCGGATAACTTCAAGGTCAGTGAACGCCAGTCAATCATGGGTCATTCTATGGGCGGACACGGCGCGCTGATGCTGGCGCTGCGTCTGGGTAACCGCTTTGCCTCGGCTTCAGCCTTTGCACCGATTGTGAATCCAATGCAGGTGCCTTGGGGCCAGAAAGCGTTTCAGGCCTATCTGGGCGACGATCGTGCGGCGTGGCGGGAATATGACAGCTGCCAGCTGATGGCGGAAGTCTCCCATCGGTTGCCAATGCTGATCGATCAGGGTGACAGCGATCAGTTCCTGGCCGATCAGCTGCAACCAGAGCGGTTAGAGGAGATCGCCCGCGAGGTGGGCTTCCCGCTGACGCTGCGTATCCAGCCGGGTTATGACCATAGCTACTTCTTTATTGCCAGTTTTGTGGAAGATCATCTTCGCTTCCATGCCCAGCATCTGCTGGCGTAAATAATCAGGGCCGCTATTGCGGCCCTCTTTTTTTGCATGCTGTAAAGGCGGGAACATGGTTGCAACGTCAGCGCCCTGCCAGCCCTGCACTCCCCTTTCCGAAAGAGGCGGATACTTCAGCCGCCGCAACCTTAACCTGACGATCAGACTAAGGCCGGACCGGTCAGCCCATCGATCATCACCTGGGGAATGCCACGTGAGCAGTGTTCGATACGGCCGTTGACGCCATACACTTTTGCCAGGGTAGCCGGCGTAATCACCTTATCCGGCTGCCCTTCTGCGACCAGCGCGCCCTGCTTAAGCATCAGGGCATGTTGCGCATGACGCAGCGCGATGTTGATGTCATGCACCACCACCACCGTCACAATGTTGCGCTGGGCCGTTTCGCGGCGCACCAGGTCCATGACGTGGAACTGGTAATTGAGATCCAGCGCGCTCAGCGGTTCATCCAGCAGCAGCAGTTTAGGGCGACGGATTAAAGATTGCGCCAGCCCGACCAGCTGCTTCTGTCCGCCCGAAAGCTGATCAAGGTAGCGCATCGCCAGATGGGCAATGCCCAGTTTTTCCAGCAGATGCATGATTTCCGCTTCACTGCTGGCACTGTGCAGGCCACCGGAGGCACGCTGTGCCACGATAATCGATTCCAGCACATGCAGATGCACGCCCGCAGGCAGCGACTGTGGCAGATAGACTACGTTTTTCGCACGGCGGGCAAACGGCTGAGTCATGAGATCTTCACCGTTAAGCCACATCTCGCCCTGACCTTTATTCAGACCAGCCAGTGCACGCAACAGCGTCGATTTACCGCAACCATTCGGTCCCAGCAGAACGGTAATCTCACCGCGTGGCAATGGTGCCACGTTGAGGTTTTCAATCACTTTATGTTTGGGATAACCGGCACTGAAGCCGCGTAATGTCAGACCCGTTTCCATTATACCGTCCCCCGATGACGCAGAATAATACTCAGGAAGAACGGCACACCAATCAGTGACGTCACAATACCCACGGGAATAATGACACCCGGCAGCAGGTTTTTCGACGCGACTGACGCCAGGGAGAGCACCAGCGCGCCAACCAGCGCACTGGCAGGCAGATAGAAACGGTGATCTTCACCAAACATCATGCGAGCAATGTGGGGTGCGACCAGGCCGATGAAGCCGATGGGGCCCACAAACGCCACCGCCAGCGCCGAAAGGATACTGATGCGCAGCAAGGTGGTCAGGCGCAGCCGGCGCACGTCGATACCAAAGCTCACGGCGCGATCTTCACCCAGACGCAGCGCCGTCAGCTTCCAGCTGCTCATCATTGAGAACGGCACCAGGATGGCCAGCGCCACGGTCAGCACGCCCAGCTTCTCCCAGGAGGCGCGCGCCAGGCTGCCCATGGTCCAGAACACCAGACCCTGCAGCGTATCTTCGCTGGCAATGAACTGCATCATCGAGACCAGTGCGTTAAAGGTAAAGACCAGTGCAATACCGAACAGCACGACGCCCGCAGAGGAGACCTGCGTCCAGCGGGTCACGGCATCCAGCATCAGCGCGGCAAACAGTGCAAAGACAAAGGCGTTGGCTGAGATTAACCACTGATCAGGAATGCCAGGAATACCAACGCCGAGAATGATCGCCAGTGCGGCACCAAACGCCGCTGCCGATGAGACACCGAGCGTAAACGGGCTGGCCAGCGGGTTATTCAGGATAGTCTGCATTTCTGCGCCTGCCAGGCCCAGCGACAGCCCGACCACCAGCGCCATCAGTGCATAAGGCAGACGAATATCCCAGACGATAACACGGGTACCGGCATCGACACTGTCGGGGCTGAGCAGCGTATTCCACAGCGTGTCCAGTGAGAGCCCGGCCGGACCGAGCGTAAAGTCGAGGATTAATGAGGCAATAATTGCCACCAGTAATACGCCAATCCAGATCAGGCGGCGGCGCAGCACCTGATGATAGTTTTGCATGGTGTGGTGAAGCGTCTCTTCCCCCGCCAGCAGCGAAGTTTCGGTAGTCATTTTTGAACCCTGTGTGGCTATCACGTCAGAAAACGCAGTCACAATAGTGCAGGTGATAATAATTATCAATTCGTTCGCATAAGCGAGGCGAGAAAAAGCAGTAAAAAATGGTGTTGTTAGGGGAACGATAATGGCAGATATAGCGCCTTGACGTTAAAGATGGGGAAGATGCTCAGGGCGCATACGTCTTTCGCAAAGACGTATGCGCCTATCGCTTTAAGGCCGGGAGCTGCCTCAAGGCGCTGTGTCAGGTACCTGACTTAACAGCGCCAGCGCACAGTTCTAATCTTTATGAACCGGGAACTCCATCTCGCTGTACTTCACGAAACGGCTGCCGCGCGTCAGCCTGTAGCCGAACCAGATAATCAGGAACAGCGGAAGGCCAATGTAGGTGGCCGCTACGCTGTACCAGTCAATGCTGTCGTTAAGGAATGCCTGATAGTTCTGACCCAGCGTAATGATCAGGCAAAGCACAAAGGCGAAGATCGGCCCCAGCGGGAAGAAGCCGGAACGGTAAGGCAGATCGTTCAGGTCATGTCCCTGGGCGACATAGCCGCGGCGGAAACGATAGTGACTGATGGCAATACCCAGCCAGGCGATAAAACCAGTCATGCCTGAGGTATTCAGCAGCCACAGATAGACTTCCTGATTACCAAACTTAGAGGTCAGGAAGCACAGCCCGGCCACAACGGTCGTCGCCCATAAGGCATTGCGCGGCACGCCGCCTTTGGAGAGTTTCGCGAAAATGCGCGGCGCTTTGCCTTCACTCGCCAGGTTGTAAAGCATACGCGTTGAGGCGTACATACCGGAGTTACCGGCTGACAGCACCGCCGTCAGGATCACCGCATTCATCACCGCTGCCGCGGAGAGCAGACCGGCGTTCTGGAACACCAGGGTGAACGGGCTGACGCTGATATCGTCTATGTCGTTATGCAGCAACTGTGGATCGGTGTACGGCAGGATCAGACTGATAATCAGGATGGCGAACACATAGAACAGCAGGATACGCCAGAAAATCTGCCGCACCGCGCGCGGGATATTTTTGGCCGGATCTTCAGATTCGCCCGCCGCGATACCGATCAGCTCGGTGCCCTGGAAGGAGAATCCCACAATCATCGCCACGCCAATCATTGCCGCAAAGCCACCCGCAAACGGCGCATCGCCAACCTGCCAGTTATGCCAGCCCGCATGCTCCGCACCGCGCATAATGCCGATAATCATCAGCACGCCAACAATGATAAAGATAATCACGGTGGCCACTTTAATCAGCGAGAACCAGTATTCCGCCTCGCCAAAGCCTTTCACCGAGATGTAGTTAAGCAGAAATATCAGACCCAGGAACAACGCGCTCCAGATCCAGCCTGGCGTGTCAGGGAACCAGTAGGTCATCACCAGCTGGGACGCCACCAGGTCAACTGCGATGGTCACCGCCCAGTTGTACCAGTAGTTCCAGCCGAGGGCGAAGCCAAAACCCTCTTCGACATATTTCGCGCCGTAGGTGGCGAAAGAACCCGAGACGGGCATAAAGGCGGCCAGCTCACCGAGACTGGTCATCAGGAAGTAGACCATCAGGCCGATGAGCATATAGGAGAGAAGTGCTCCACCGGGGCCAGCCTGTGCGATGGTTGCGCCAGAGGCGACAAACAGGCCAGTACCGATTGAGCCGCCGATGGCGATCATCGTCAGATGACGGGCTTTTAACGCACGTCGTAATGCAGGTTGTTGTGTTGTATTTGGGTCATTATGCATGTGTTAACGCTACGCTGGGTAAAAATGAGGCGCGATTGTAGCAGCCAGACCGCCTCTGTATAGCTGATGCCATGCTGTTATAAGTTATGTTCATGATCGCGCCCGAATTATTAGCGGTCACTCACGGCAATAGGACAAAAAGCGCGTCAGCGCTTTTGAAATATGCTTCTGCCGGTGATGAATGCGGTAGAGCGTTCGGGTCAGACGCGGCAACGGAATCGTCAGTTCTGTCAGCGTGCCCGCCTCCAGCAGATCGGCAATCACCCGGCGTGAAAGACAGCTGATCCCCATGCCATGCCGCACTGCATGCTTGATCGCTTCGGAGTTGCCCAGCTCCATGCCCAGCTGAAAACTTGGCAGGTGTGACAACAGCAGATAGTCGACGATTTCACGGGTGCCCGAGCCACGCTCGCGCAGGATCCAGGGCGCTTCGGCCAGCGTTTTCAGCGTCACCGGCTGTTGCAGGATCGCGGCGTCAGGTGCGGCAAACACCACCAGTTCATCTTCCAGCCAGGGTTCACTGACCAGCTCGGTCATGTGACACGGCCCTTCAATCAACCCGACGTCTACGCGAAAATCGGAAACCGCCTGAATCACATCCTGACTGTTTCCGACGCTCAGCTCCAGCGGCAACCCCGGAAAATCACGGCGATAAGCGGCCATCATGCCCGGCAGCAGATAGTTACCGATGGTGCTGCTGGCGAAGATGCGGATTGCGCCGTTATCCTCTTTGAACAATTGCTCAATTTCACCTGCCTGCTCCAGCAGTCCTACCGCACGCGGATAGAGCAGCCGCCCGTGCTCATTTAGCACCAGCCGTTTGCCGACCCGATCAAACAGCTGCACCCCGAGCTGACTCTCCAGATCGGCCAGCGCCGCGCTGACTGCGGACTGCGACAGCGCCAGCAACTGCGAAGCCTGCGTCGTTGAACCGCTTTTGAGCACTTCGGTGAACACTTCGATTTGCCGCAGCGTAATGTGCATTGTTGCCTCTTAACTCAATGAATGCCTGACAAGATAAATCATTAATGCCAGCCAGAGCAGCCCGGCGATGCCCAGCCAGCCTGCCATTTTTTTACCGCGCGCACGCTGAGACTGCGCTTTCGCGATGCTGCTGATACGCACGTCTTTCGGCAGCAACCGCATCAGCACCATGACGCCCGTCGGGATAATCACCGCGTCATCCAGCAGACCAACAAACGGGATCACATCCGGGATGAGATCGATCGGGCTGACGCCATACGCGACCAGCCCCAGCATCGCCACTTTGTTCCACCAGGGCGTGCGCGGATCGCGAAAGGCAAACCACAGCACCCGGGCATCTCTTTTGATCAGCGTCGCCCAGCGGCGCAGACGCGAAACTATCATGATTGCGGCCTTATCGTTTATTCTGGTCAATTATAAATATATTATCAATTTCACTTTTAAGCCAGTCGCCGTCATGATCATGACTCAACCATGAGGAGTGACCACCATGACCGAACTGAGCATCGCTAAACCCCATCATCCTGTTACGCTCTGGTTCCCCGGTCTGCTGCTGACTGCCGCGATTGCCGCGGCTGCCAGCTGGCTCGCACAGCAACCGGTGGTGGCAGCAGCGGGGCTGGGTTCACTGACCCTGGCAATCATGCTGGGCATCCTGGTCGGCAATAGCGTCTTTACGCCTCTGGCGTCGCGCTGCGACAGCGGCGTGATACTGGCTAAGCAGAAGCTGCTGCGGCTGGGGATCATCCTGTTTGGATTTCGCATCACCTTACAACAGATTGCCGACGTTGGTTTTAGCGGCATCCTGATTGATGCGCTGACGCTGAGCAGCACCTTCTTTATTACCTGCCTGCTGGGCATCCGGCTGCTGAAACTGGATCGCGATACCGTCTGGCTGATTGGCGCGGGCAGCAGCATCTGTGGGGCAGCGGCCGTACTGGCGACCGAGCCAGTGGTAAAAGCCGCCTCCTCGAAAGTGGCGGTGGCTATTGCAACCGTGGTGCTGTTCGGCACGCTGGCAATCTTTATCTATCCAATGCTGTGGCCGCTGGCGCACCATCTTTTTCCAGGCCTGAGTGCATCGCAGTTTGGGGTATTTACCGGTTCGACCATCCATGAAGTGGCACAGGTCGTGGCTGCCGGACACAGCATCAGTCCCGATGCCGAGAACAGCGCGGTGATTGCCAAAATGCTGCGGGTGATGATGCTGGCCCCGTTCCTGCTCTGCCTGAGTGCAGTGCTACGCGGCAAACGCAAAGCGAGCAACGCGCGTCAGCCGGTGACGTTTCCCTGGTTCGCCCTGCTGTTTATCGCAGTCGCGCTGTTTAACTCGCTGCAGCTGCTGCCTGCCACGGTAGTGGCCACGCTGAACGAGCTGGCGGGTCTGCTGCTGGCGATGGCGATGGCGGCTCTGGGATTAACCACCCGTTTTAGCGCATTACGTGAGGCGGGCGTTAAACCGCTGCTGCTGGGCGCACTGGTATTTGGCTGGTTAATCGCGGGTGGCGGCACCATCAATCTGCTGGTGCAACATTTCATGGGCTAACAGCATCGGGTATCATGCCGTTTCATCCGTGCATAGCCCCAGGAGAAAGGCATGAAATATATCGGCGCACACGTGAGTGCGGCAGGTGGTGTGGATCAGGCAGTGATTCGCGCCCATGAAATAGAAGCCACCGCCTTTGCCCTCTTTACTAAAAATCAGCGTCAGTGGAAGGCCGCCCCGCTCTCCACTGAGGTGATTGATGCTTTTCGCGCCGCCTGCGAGACGTACAAATTCAGTCCGCAGCAAATTCTGCCGCACGACAGTTTTCTGATTAACCTCGGTCATCCGGTTGAAGAGGCGCTGGAGAAATCCCGCGCGGCCTTTATTGATGAATTAAAACGTTGTGACCAGCTCGGCCTGACGCTGCTGAACTTCCATCCCGGCAGCCATCTGCATCAGATTGAAGAAGAGGCCTGCCTGAAGCGGATTGCGGAGTCGATCAACATCGCCCTCGACCAGAGCCAGAATGTGACCGCCGTCATTGAGAATACCGCCGGTCAGGGCAGTAACCTCGGATTCCGCTTCGAGCACCTCGCCACCATTATTGAACATGTCGAAGATAAGTCGCGCGTCGGCGTCTGCATTGATACCTGTCATGCGTTTGCTGGCGGGTATGACCTGCGTACCGAAGCGGACTGCGAGGCAACCTTTGCTGAGTTTGAGCGCATTGTCGGCTTTGATTATCTGCGCGGTATGCACCTTAACGATGCCAAAAGCGCCTTCGACAGTCGCGTTGACCGCCATCACAGCCTGGGTGAAGGGAATATCGGCAAAACCGTATTTAGCTGGCTGATGAAAGATCCGCGGTTTGATGGTATTCCGTTAATTCTTGAGACTATTAATCCCGACATCTGGAAAGATGAGATTGCCTGGCTGAAAGCTGAACAGCAGGGATAGAAAAAGGGAGCCAGCTGGCTCCGAGATTTTTGACAAAGTCAGGCCTGGTTGCTGTAAGACTGAGCCTGAACAGGGAACAAGGTCAGATCGGAAAGACGTAAAAGCAAACAGGGAGCCACCGGCTCCCTGTTATTATCACTTCAGCAGATTATGCATTTCTGCACATCAGGCTTTCGCCAGCTGCTCTTCCGGACGTTTCAGTATCGCATAGCCCAGACCCGCAACCGCAGTACCGATGACAATCGACATCAGATAACCGACAACCGGGGTAATGGCGCCAGGGATCAGCAGTACAAACAGTCCACCGTGCGGTGCCATCAGTTTCGCGCCAATCGCCATGGAGATCGCGCCGGTGATTGCGCCGCCCACGATACAGCAAGGCAGAACACGCATCGGGTCACGGGCTGCGAATGGAATCGCACCTTCAGAGATAAAGCAGAGACCCAGAACCAGTGCCGCTTTACCACCTTCCTGCTGACCTTTGTTGAATTTACGACGGGCAACCAGCGTAGCCAGACCCATCGCCAGCGGTGGCACCATACCGGCTGCCATGATGGCGGCCATCGGTGCATACGTCTGCGAACTCAGTAAGCCGACGCCAAATGCGTAAGCCACTTTGTTCACCGGACCGCCCATATCGGTACACATCATGCCGCCCAGGATTGCGCCCAGCAGGACCGCATTCGCCGTGCCCATGTTAGCCAGCCAGTGTGTCAGGCCATTCATGATGCCCGCAACCGGTTTGCCCACCACGTAGATCATCAGCAGGCCGGTGATCAGACTCGCGAACAGCGGGATAATCAATATCGGTTTCAGCGCTTCCATACTCTGCGGCAGTTTGACTTTGCCGCTGATCAGCTTCGCTGCATAACCGGCAATAAAGCCCGCGATAATACCGCCTAAGAAGCCTGCATTGATGCTGGTGGCGATCATACCGCCAATCAGACCTGGCGTCAGACCCGGACGGTCAGCGATGGAGAAGGCGATAAAGCCCGCCAGCACTGGTACCATCAGAGCAAAAGCGCTGCCCCCACCGATTTGCATCAGCGCAGCGGCCAGAGTGCCCTGTTCTTTAAACGCTGTGATACCAAAAGCAAACGACAGGGCGATGCTCAGACCACCCGCGACCACCATCGGCAGCATGTAAGAAACACCGGTCAGCAGGTGACGATAAGCCCCTGCCCCGCCTTTCTTCTCTTCTTCACTGCTATTGCTCTGTCCACCAGCCACCGCTTTATACGGCTTCGCTTCTGCAACCGCTTTATCCAGTTCCTGCGCGGTTTTCTTCAGCGCCAGACCGGTTGAGGTGCGGTACATCGGCTTCCCGTCAAATTTCGCCAGATCCACTTCGATGTCAGCTGCGACGATCACCAGATCGGCGGCAGCAACTTCTTCCGGGGTGATGGCGTTACCCGCACCCACTGAACCGCGAGTTTCAACTTTCACCCACCAGCCGCGACGGGTCGCTTCAGCCTGAATAGCTTCGGCAGCCATAAAGGTGTGTGCCACGCCGGTCGGACAGGCGGTAACGGCCACAACGCGTTTCTGCGCGCCAGCCTGAGCCGGTGCTGCAGCTGATGCACCTGCAGGTGTTGCCACAGCCGCAGGAGCCTGCCAGGTTTTGGCTTCAGCTTTGGCGCGGTTAAGGAAGGTTTCCGGCTCGCGGACCGCCAGCTGGATATCACCCAGCCAGACCGCTTTGCCGTTCAGCGCCGCATCATCCGGCACGTTTTTACCCAGCACAATCGCCAGTTCAGCGTCGGCAGGGTTCTCAGTCAGGGTCAGGCCCGCAGCAGCTGCGGCGGCAGCCAGACGTTGTTGCGCCATATATGCGGAAGCCAGTCCCAGTGTAGGGTCTTTAATCAGCAGCGTTTTCATTATCGCTCTCCTGCTGTCAGTTAACGGGTTGTAAGTCGACACGCGCCATCATTGCGGCCAACTGCGTACGATCGGAAACGCCAACGTTGCTCTGGCTGACGGCCATCGCCGCCACGGCAGTCGCAAGACGCAGCGTGTGTTCGCTGGATTCACGCATCAGCAGGCCATAAATCAGGCCGCCCACCATCGAATCACCGGCACCCACGGTGCTGACGACTTCACACACCGGCGGTTTAGCAATCCATTCGCCTGACGCGTTGACCCACAGTGCGCCTTCCGCGCCCAATGAAATCACCACATGGGCGATGCCCTGCTCGCGCAGTTCGTGCGCAGCGCCAATCACATCCTGCAGACCAGGCAGTTTGCGACCGGCCCAGATCTCCAGCTCACGGCGGTTAGGTTTCACCAGCCATGGTGCGGCTTTCAGTCCTGCCACCAGCGCCTCGCGGCTGCTGTCAAAAATGATGCAGGGGCAGTGAGTACGCAGTTCGGTCATCCAGCGGGTAAAGGCATCGTGATCAACGCCTTCTGGCAGGCTGCCGCTGACGCAGACCATGTCGAACTGGCCCAGCCAGGTCAGAGAATCAGCCGTAAAACGATCCCAGTCCTGACCCGTGACCTGGAAACCGGAGAAGTTCAGATCGGTAACGTCGCCGGTCTGTTCAGTGAGTTTAACGTTAATACGGGTACGGCCCGGCACCACCTGGAAACGGTTGGCAATGCCCAGCTCGCTGAACAGCTGCTGGAAGCCGTCCTGATTCTCTTTACCCAGGAATCCACCCACGGTGACATCGATACCCAGGTCTTTCAGGACTTTAGCAACGTTGATGCCCTTGCCCGCCGCGTGCAGCCCGGTGGTTTTCACCAGGTTGACTTCGCCGCGTTCAATTTCAGGGGTATATCCCACCAGGTCATACGCCGGATTCAGCGTGATGGTGGCGACGCGTCTGCTCATGCTGCCCCCTCGCCCAGACCGCTGTTGATCGCCTCTTCAATGGCGGTCAGCGCCTGCTGTGCATCGTCACCGCTGGCGGTGAAGCGCAGGCGATGGCCTTTCTTCACGCCCAGCGCAACCACTTTCATCAGGCTACGGCCGTTAGCAGGTTTACCGCTGCCGTCGAGATTGGTCACCGTGATGTCGCTGTTGAACTGCTTGATTACGCTAACCAGCGCGGTGCCTGGACGGGCATGGAGACCATGCTCGTTGCGAATAGTGAATTCTGCGGTCAGCACCTCAGCCTGCTCATCAACTTCGCTGGTCAGCAGTGCGTAAACACCTGCCGCATCCGCTTTAAGCAGGCGATCTGCTTTGTTCTGCTGCAGTAATGCGCTGAGGTAACCCAGCACTTCCAGTGGACGTTCATCGGTCGCTGAAACGCTGATTAACAGCGCCGCGGATTCGCCCTGATGGTCGAATGCATGTTCAGCGCGGCTGATGGCAACACCGCTGCGCAGGTTGCCGAGGCTGCTGTCGCTGAGCCAGATGCCCTGACCCAGATTCAGCGGAGCCGTCGAGACCACGTCTGCGACGTAGCTCGCATCCACCACACCCGCGGACTGCAGCCGGCCAGCATTCATTGCCTGCAGAGTGATCAGATCGCTGGCAGCGACGTTGAGCGTAATTAATGAGGTGTCAAAGCTGAACTCGGCGGCCTGTTTTTCGCCCATCAGCAACGCACGGAGATCTTCAGCAGAGGCGGTTTTGAGCTGTTCAGCAATGGTGTCATCGCTCAGAACATGGGTCAGTTGACGCAGCAGCGCCAGATGCTCATCCGACTTAGCGGCAATCCCGATGGCGACATAAGCAGTCTGATCGTCACCCCAGGCAATGCCCTGCGGGAACTGAAACACCTGAACACCGGTTTTCAGGACCATGTCTCGGGTATCGGTGGTGCCATGGGGAATTGCGATGCCGTTGCCGAGGAACGTTGAGGTTTGCTGTTCGCGGGCCAGCATGCCATTGACGTAGCCTTCCGTCACATTACCCGCAGCGGTTAACGCGGCAGCAACCTGACGAATGGCCTCTTCTTTATTCTGGGCGCTGGCTCCGGTATGGATGGCCTGCAATTCGAGCTGGAACATAATTCTCCTCGCTTGCTGAGATTGAATCGTTTCAGCCAGTGGGGGTTTTTTTACGCCATGCTGTTGAAAACAGGTGGCGCAGTCACCGCTGAAACGTTTCAGGGATTGTGGTACAGCAATTTTCCGGAGGCAAGAGAATGCGCAAACGGCGTAACAGATTTTTGACGTTACGCACATTTCAGGGGGATTATGGGGAATAAAAAGTGAACAGGCTGACGCGGTTGCTGTAATGCAGAGATCTGTGGACCGAAAATGTCAGCAGCGTCAGCGCTTCAGGGGGCAGTATCGGCTTCGAGCTGAAGTAAGTATGTCATCGCCTCCTGGCGTGAGTTGCCACACATGCTGTATGCAGGCTGCAGGCCTGCGCAGACGGCAGGACGCAATGGCGAACCAAACAGTTTGCAGCGCAGTAAGTCATCGAGCTGAACGCAGGGCGTGTTCGCGGGCTTGCCGTCAGGCATGCCAGGAATGGGTGAAGAGATCGAGGGCGCTGTACAACAGGCACCGCACTGGCTACGGCATTGCATGCTGTGCTCCGGCAGAGAAAGTCGCGGCGACAATAGCAGTCCGGGGCAGAAATTGCCATGAAAGCCGCGGCCTGACATAAAATTTCGCCACCACCATATTGCCAGTTTTCACCGGCACGCGTAACGTTGCGCGCACTTCACTCTCAAGATAGCGAGAACAGCAATGCCAAAAGCCAATGAAATCAAAAAAGGGATGGCCGTCACGCACAACGGTAAACTGCTGCTGGTTAAAGACATTGATGTCCAGAGCCCCAGCGCACGCGGTGCTGCCACCCTGTATAAAATGCGCTTTACCGATGTCCGCACCGGTTTAAAAGTTGAAGAGCGGTTCAAAGGCGACGAGATTATTGATGCGATTTCGCTCAGCCGTCGCAGCGTCACCTTCTCTTATATAGATGGTGATGAATATATTTTCATGGATGACGAGGATTACACCCCTTACTCCTTTAAGCAGGAGCAGATCGAAGAAGAGCTGCTGTTTATCCCTGAAGGCGGCATCCCTGGCATTCACGTGCTGACGATGGAGGGTCAGGTACTGGCGCTGGAACTGCCACAAACCGTGGATATGGAGATCGTGGATACTTCACCAGGCATTAAAGGGGCTTCCGCCAGCGCCCGTACCAAACCAGCCGGAATGAGCACAGGCCTCTCTATTCAGGTTCCGGAATATTTGAGCAACGGTGACCGCATCCGTATCCATATCGCTGAACGCCGTTACATGGGCCGCGCTGACTAAACCGCCAGCCTGCTGCTGATCGCGATAATGTTATAGTATTACACTATTGCGTTATTTTCTGGCGGGGGCGTCCCATGACACGCGTTAATCTGATTACCGGTTTTTTGGGCAGCGGCAAAACCACGCTGCTCTGCCATCTGCTGGCAGCGCGGCCCGCAGGAGAAAAGTGGGCGGTGCTGGTCAATGAATTTGGCGAGATTGGGATCGACGGTGCCCTGCTGGCCGATCGCGGTGCCACGCTGAAGGAGATCCCCGGCGGCTGCCTGTGCTGCGTTAACGGTCTGCCGATGCAGGTTGGGCTGAATATGCTGCTGAAGAGCAAGCCCGACCGACTGCTGATTGAGCCAACGGGTCTGGGCCATCCGCGTCAGGTGTTGCAGATGTTAAGTGCGCCGGTGTATCAGGCGTGGCTGCAACTGAACGCCACTCTGACGCTGCTGGATGCTCGTCAACTGGCTGAGCCGCGTATTGTTGCCAATGAAAACTTTCGCGATCAACTCGCTGCCGCCGACATTATTATTGCTAATAAGCGCGACTGCTGGAACGAAGAGGACCGTCAGCGCCTGGCTGACTGGCAGCAGCAGATGCAGCCTGCTCGTCCTCTGATACAGACCGAATTCTGTCAAATCCCCCTTTCCCTGCTTGATGCCCCTTATCTGCCGCGCGACCTCCCTGCGCCGCATCACCATCATTCGTCGCCCCCGACCAGCGGTCTGGCGGCATTACGACTGGATGGCGAGGCGCGATGGCGTCGGGCGCTGAACCACGGCCAGGGCTATAGCGCCTGCGGCTGGCTGTTTGATGCTGACACGCTGTTTAGCCGCGATGCGCTGCTGGAGTGGGTCCGGCTGGCAGCGGTCGATCGCATTAAAGGGGTAATGCGCACGCCAGAAGGCACAATGCGTATTAACTGCCAGGCAAAAGAGTTGCAAAGTGAGACATTCACCTCACTGCCGCCCGATAGCCGTATTGAGATCATCCATTCTCAGCAGGTCGACTGGAATCAGCTACAATCGGCATTGTTGAAGTGCCGTTTACGCTAAGACAGGTATTGTCGGCGGTTATTTTTTTAATGAGTTTTAATTATGCGCGTAACCCGCCTTATTACTATCCTGCTGCTCAATGCACTGGGCATAGTGCTGTTTCTTTCCTGGTATTTGCCGCCTGAACACGGTTTCTGGTTTGGCATCGATAAATCTGTTTTCTTTGGCTTCAATAATCAGATGGGCACTCATCCGCTCTTCGCGCTGATCGTCGCTATCACCAATTTTCGTGGTTTTGATGCGGTATCCCTGCTGGCGATGGGTCTGCTTTATCTGTCGATCTGGCGGCAGGAAACGCCAGAGGCCAGGCGTCGGATGCTGGCCATTGGTATCACCATGTTGTTAACCGCCGTGGTGCTTAATCAGCTGGGCCATTTATTGCCCGTGAAACACTCGAGTCCGACGCGATTCTTTGATCACGTTTATCGCGTCAGTGAATTAACCGGTATTCCCGCTAAAGATGCCTCAAAAGACAGTTTCCCTGGGGACCACGGTATGATGCTGATCATCTTCGCCTGCTTTATCTGGCGTTATTTTGGTTTCAGCCGTTTTATCGTTGCCGCCGCTATTGTGGTGATATTTTCACTGCCGCGCGTCATGGCGGGCGCGCACTGGTTTACCGATATTGCCGTCGGTTCACTGTCGGTCGTTTTAGTCGGACTGAGCTGGTGGCTATTAACACCAGCGAGTGACGTATTGGTTAACTGGTTTTATCGCAAATTACCGGGTAAATATAAGCCCGTGATGTAAATGTTAAGCGCGGTCGGTTTACCCGCCAGGTTCATAACCGCCCGCGCTTATAAAAAACAGCTCCTCACTATTAGGCTGCTAATTAAATTCACGAAAAGAAAAGGTTATGACCCGGCTTACGCGTTAACGGGTCTTCACACCAGGCTGTCAATTAAGAAAACACTGAAACAGCAGGCTATGCCCCGAATTGACCTCCCTTTCATCCCCTGTTCTCACCATTATTTCCCCACAATTGTCTCTAAAATAGTCAGTGTGTTACAGTTTGATTCTCATCAAAAAAACCTATATGAAATTGATTAAAAGCACTCGCCACGGCGTCTGTAATCAGTTAACCTCAGTCGCAGTGAGACTACAGCGGCAGAAAATTCAGATTTTTTACCGTTAAAGTGTGTCCATTAACACATTTTAGTAATTAAGGATTTGTCTTAGCCTGTTTCGCTTATTAATCTCCCTGTTTTGTCATCTGGCTGGCGACAATTTTGTCGTAAGGAAATCGAAGGAAAACCCGAATAATGGTCAAGTCTCAACCAATACTGAGATATATAATGCGGATCGTGCCCGCATTGGCGCTAGCCACACTCCTCTCAGCTTGTAGCAGTACCCATAGCAGTCAAAACGCGAATAACGAGAATCATGAAGTTAACAACCACAATGGTTTTTTACTTCAGGCGTCTCAGGATGAGTTTGAAGAAATGGTGCGTAACGTCGATGTTAAGTCGCGCATCATGGAACAATACGCCGTCTGGAAAGGTGTGCGCTATCGCCTCGGTGGCGATACCAAACGCGGGATCGATTGTTCCGCCTTTGTACAACGCACCTTCCGCGATCAGTTTGGCTTAGAATTACCTCGTTCTACCTCTGAGCAACAAGACACAGGCAAAGAGATCACCCGCAGTAAATTACGCCCTGGCGATCTGGTGATGTTCCGTGCCGGTTCAACGGGCCGCCACGTGGGCATTTACCTGGGTAACGATAACTTTGTTCATGCATCTACCAGCAGTGGCGTGATGATCTCCAGTCTCAATGATGACTACTGGAAAAAGCGTTACCGTGAAGGGCGTCGTGTATTAAGTCGTAACCCGACCTGATTATCACCTTCGATTTTCTCTCGCCAGAGAACAAGAAACGCTGCCTGTGCAGCGTTTTTTTTCGTGCCTGAAGATGGCAGGCAGATTTTTATCAGATAAAAGCATTGTATTTCAGATAAATAACGAGACATTTCAGACTCTCTCGTTATATTCTCGGTCGCTTAAACCGAAGCAGTCGTGCGCAATAACATAATAATAATTTATCAGGAGCACCTCATGCCATTGTCGGGGGCACTACGGCGCCGTGACACTACTCCTCGCCGTATCGCATGCAGTAGCGCGATGGCTGGCGGCTTATTCTTTCTTTTGTTCGCCGTACTCTCTTTTCACCAGACCTGGCAGAAGCGCGAACGGCAGCATCAGCAACTGCTGGAGAACAGTCGCACGGCATTGGAGCAAACGCTCTCCACGTTGATTAACAGCACTCTCACTCCCCTGCTTCCGTTTACCCACACTGCCTGCCATAACATAGATCGTGAACTGACCTCACGCGCCGCCTTTGCCGGAAACCTTCGCGCCATTCTGCTGGTTGATAACGGTACAGCCTTTTGCTCGTCAGCGACCGGCAGTTTTAGTCTGCCACTTAATGTGATTGCGCCGCACAGTGATATTTCGCGCGATACCGACCTGCAACTGATGCCAGGCACGCCGTTGCAGCCGAATAAACCGGTGCTGGCCTTGTGGATCAAAAATCCAGGCAGCCTGCAGTCAGGCGTTTTCGCGACGCTCAATATCACTCTCGCGCCTTATCAGCTGCTGGCGTCCCGGCGACCGGAAATCACCGGCATGGCACTCATGGCACAGCGCAGCGCCTTAACCAGCTGGCAGTCCGGCCTCATTGAGAATAAAAACCTGCCGAAGCCCCTGCACCAGCAGGCGCTGACAGGGTATCCGCTCCAGTTTGTCGTGTACGGCTCTACTCTGGCAGTCAGCGACTATCAAACTATCCTGCTAAGTGGCCTGTTGCTGTCGCTGCTGTTTGCAGGGGGATGGTGGCTACTGTTGTCGGTGTATCAGCGTCCCGGCAGAGAGCTGATTCGGGCCATGAAACGCGGCGAGTTTCACGTTGAGTATCAGCCGCTGGTGACGTCTCATGATGGCCAGCCTTATGGTATGGAAGCATTATTACGCTGGACTCACCCGACGAAAGGCCCGGTTCCGCCCGATGTCTTTATTCATTTTGCAGAATCACAGAATCTGATTATTCCGCTGACGCGGCATCTGTTTCAGCTGGTTTCCCGTGATGCACATCTGCTGTGTCATACCATTCCCCGTCATGCCAGCCTGAGTCTCAACATTTCGCCCCTGCACCTGGCTGACAGTGGTTTCCGTCAGGATGTGCTGCACTGGCTTGATACCATGCCTGCGGGACACTTTAACTATGTGTTTGAGATTACTGAGCGAGCCATGGTGCGGGATGAAAACGTCGGAGAACTGTTTGACTGGCTGCATCAGCAGCAGATTCATATTGCTATTGATGATTTTGGTACCGGGCATAGCGCGTTAATCTATCTGGAACGTTATGACTTTGATTACCTCAAAATCGATCGCGGTTTTGTTCAGAGCATCGGTACAGACACCCAGACCTCACCGGTTCTGGATTCCGTGTTGCAACTGGCGAAGAAACTCAACTTAAAGAGTGTGGCCGAAGGCGTTGAGACCGGTGAGCAGGCTACCTGGTTAATTAATCGTGGTGTAACGCATTTGCAGGGTTATATCTTTAGCCGTCCGTTACGGCCAGAAACGCTGATAGACTATTTCCGTCGTCATAAGGCCTGACATGACCTGGCCTGAAACGCCCCGGACATCTGACTGGAGGAATCATGCTGTTTCGCTTTGGACTCATACTGCTGTGTGGCCTGCTCAGCGCCCCGCTGCTGGCTGCCTCTGTCCAGCAAAGCTATGCATTCACCCAGGCTGGTGAAGCAAAATATCCGCCCGGTTTCAGCCATTACGACTATGCCAACCCCAGCGCGCCCAAAGGAGGCAGCATCACCCTGGCGGTGATCGGTACCTATGACAACTTCAATCGCTATGCCTCACGCGGCAATCCAGGCATTAACACCGGCACGCTTTATGACGGGCTTTACACCAGTTCAGACGATGAACCCGGCAGCTATTATCCGCTGATTGCCGAGTCGGCGCGCTATGCCAGCGATTTTTCGTGGATCGAGATCCAGATGAATCCCCACGCCCGCTTCCAGGATGGCACACCGATCACCGCCCGCGACGTGGCGTTCACCTTTGAAAAATTCATGACTGAGGGCGTGCCCCAGTTCCGCGTCGCCTACCGTGGCGTTAGCGTAAAAGCGCTGAACGACCTCACAGTGCTTATAGAAGCACAGAAGCCGGATAAAGATCTGCTGCTTGGATTACTGACGCTGCCGGTGATCGCCGAGTCGTTCTGGCACGATAAAAAGTTTAACGAGCCGTTAAGCGCACCGCCGTTGTCGAGCGGACCCTATCGCATTACCCGCTGGAAGCTGGGCCAGTTTATTGAGTTCAGCCGGGTAAAAGATTACTGGGCCGCCGATCTGCCGGTAAACCGCGGACGTTTTAATTTTGATCGCATGCGCTATGACTACTATCTGGATGACAATGTGGCGTTTGAGGCCTTTAAGGCTGGCGCTTTCGACTGGCGTGAAGAGACTTCGGCGAAGAAATGGGCCACCCAGTATCGCGGCCGCCATTTCGACGATGGCAGCATCGTCAAAGAGACCACGCCCAATGACGCTGCTATTGATACCCGCTGGCTGGCATTTAACAATGAAAAACCGCTGTTTCATGATCGACGCGTGCGTCAGGCTTTCTCACTGATGTTCGATTTCGAGTGGATGAACAAAGCGCTTTACTACGGAGCCTGGCATCGCGCCAGCAGCTATTTCCAGAACACGGAGTATGCTACCAGTGGTGTGCCGGATGCACAGCAACGGGCGCTGCTTGAACCCTGGCGCGCACAACTGCCGCCAGAGCTGTTCAGCCAGCCCTATCAGCCACACAAAACGGATGGCAGCGGCTATGACCGCGCCAGTCTGTTAACCGCATTTGACCTGTTAAAACAGGCGGGCTGGCAGATTAAAAATCGCCGCCTGGTCAATGATAAAACCGGTCAGCCGTTCACCGCCGAGTTGCTGTTAAGCAGCGGTTCTGACATCGACTGGGCACTCCCGCTGCAGCACAATCTTTCGCGGCTTGGCATTACGCTGAATCTGCGGCAGATCGACAGCTCGCAGTATCTGCGGCGCAAACGGGAAGGTGACTACGATATGATTGCCACCGCCTATTCAGCGATGCCCATCCCGACGTCCAGCCTGCAGATCCTCTGGCACTCCGACTACATCAACTCGTCGTGGAACAGTGCGCGGGTTAAAGATCCGATAGTGGATCACTTTGTGAAACAGATTGTGGCGCATCAGGACGATCCTGCTGAACTTCGCCCGCTGGCTCAGGCGCTGGATCGGGTGCTGCTGTGGAATGCCTATATGATCCCAATGTGGTACAACGCTGAACAGCGGCTGGCATACTGGGATAAGTTTTCTCACCCTGCACGCAAGCCCGCCTACAGTACAGGGCTGGAAAACTGGTGGTATGACACAAACAAAGCCGGACGCCTGCCGGCCAGTAAACGCTAAGGAGATCACCGTTGGCCGCTTACTTTCTGCGCAGACTGCTGCTGATTATCCCGACCTTGTGGGCGATCATCACGCTTAATTTTTTTATCGTGCAAATCGCGCCCGGCGGCCCGGTCGATCAGGCGCTGGCAAATATTGAGTTTGGTCAGACAACCGGCCTGCCCGGCAGCGGGGCGGAGAGCGCCAGTTCACGCGCCAGCTTCAGTCACATTAATCCTGGCGATAATCAGTATCGTGGCGCACGCGGGCTGGATCCTGAAGTGATTGCTGAGATTAAAAAGCGTTACGGCTTCGATAAACCTCTCTGGCAGCGCTACGGCGAGATGCTGTGGAATTACCTGCGTCTGGATTTTGGCGACAGCCTGTTTCGCAGCGCCTCGGTGATCGGGCTGATCAAAGAGAGCCTGCCAGTCTCGATCAGCCTGGGACTCTGGAGCACCCTGATTATTTATCTGGTGTCGATTCCACTGGGGATCCGCAAAGCGGTGCGCAATGGCAGCGCCTTTGATGTCTGGAGCAGCGCCTTTATTATCATCGGCTACTCTATTCCGGCCTTTCTGTTCGGCATCATGCTGATTGTGCTGTTTGCCGGTGGCAGCTATCTCGACTGGTTTCCGCTGCGTGGGCTCACCTCTGCGCAGCACGATACACTGCCCTGGTATGGCAAAGTGCTGGACTACTTCTGGCATATCGCTCTGCCGGTGCTGGCGACAGTGATCGGCGGCTTCGCCACGCTGACCATGCTGACCAAAAACGCCTTTCTGGACGAGATCCGCAAACTCTATGTGGTGACCGCGCGCGCCAAAGGGGTGCCAGAGCGACGCATTCTCTATCATCATGTGTTTCGCAATGCGATGCTGCTGGTGATCGCCAGCTTCCCGGCCACGTTTATCAGCATGTTCTTTACCAGTTCGGTACTCATCGAAGTGATGTTTTCGCTCAACGGGCTTGGGCTGCTCGGCTATGACGCGACATTGCAACGCGACTACCCGGTGATGTTTGGCACGCTCTATATTTTCACGCTGATCGGTTTGCTGATGAATATCCTCAGCGATCTGACTTATACGCTGGTCGATCCCCGCATCGACTTCGGGAGCCGCTCATGACGCTCTCACCCCTGAATCAGCAGCGCTGGCAGCGCTTTCGTCACAACCGACGCGGCTACTGGTCGCTCTGGATCTTTCTGATCATTTTTCTGCTGTCGCTGGGTGCTGAACTGATCGCGAATGACAAGCCGTTGCTGGTGCATTACCACCAACGCTGGACGGTGCCGCTGCTGTTTGACTACAGCGAAACCGACTATGGCGGTGTACTGGCGACAGCGGCGGATTATCAGGATCCCTGGCTGCGGCAGCGCATCAGGCAGAATGGCTGGGCGCTGTGGGCACCGATTCGTTTCAGCGACGGAACCATTAATTTTGCTACTCAGGTGCCCTTCCCTTCTCCGCCCTCTGCGCAGAACTGGCTCGGCACGGACGCCAACGGCGGCGACGTACTGGCTCGGCTGCTCTATGGCACACGTATCTCTCTGCTGTTCGGTCTGCTGCTGACGCTTCTCTCCAGCGTCATCGGGATTGTGGTCGGCGCGGTGCAGGGCTATTTCGGCGGCAGAATTGACCTGATTGGGCAGCGGATGATTGAAGTCTGGTCTGGCATGCCCGCGCTGTTTCTGCTGATTCTTCTCTCCAGCGTGATTCAGCCTGGCTTCTGGTGGCTGTTGCTGGTCACCGTGGCGTTTGGCTGGATGAGTCTGGTAAGTGTTGTCAGGGCAGAGTTTCTCCGTACCCGAAATTTTGATTACATTCGTGCCGCGCAGGCGCTGGGCGTCAGCGATGGCCGGATTATGTTGCGCCATATGCTGCCTAACGCGATGGTGGCCACACTGACCTTTCTGCCGTTTATTTTGTGCGGATCGATTACCACGCTGACCTCACTCGACTTTCTGGGCTTCGGCCTGCCGCTGGGTTCGCCCTCGCTGGGCGAGTTACTGCTGCAGGGCAAGAACAACCTGCAGGCTCCCTGGTTAGGTCTGGCGGGCTTTTTCACGCTGGCGATCCTGCTTTCGCTGCTGATTTTTATCGGCGAAGCGGTGCGTGACGCCTTTGATCCGGGCAAAGGAGCCTGAATGACGACGCCATTGCTTGCTATCAATCATCTCTCAGTCGCCTTTCGTCAGGGCAAGCAGCTTCGACAGGTCGTGAATGACGTGTCGCTGCGCATTGACGCAGGTGAAACGCTGGCGCTGGTGGGTGAGTCTGGTTCCGGCAAGAGCGTCACCGCGCTGTCGGTAATGCGACTGCTGCATGAGGCTTCAGTGATTTATCCCAGCGGCGAGATTCTGTTTAACGGTGAAGATCTGCTGCGCGCCCGCGAGCAGCGGCTGCGGGGTATTCGCGGCAACCAGATCGCGATGATTTTTCAGGAGCCCATGGTGTCACTGAATCCGCTGCACACCGTGGAGAAGCAGCTGTATGAAGTGCTGTCACTGCATCGCGGGATGCGTCGTCCGGCCGCACGCGGTGAGATTCTCAGCGTGCTCGATCGGGTCGGTATCCGGCAGCCCGCCACCCGGCTCAATGATTTTCCCCACCAGCTTTCCGGCGGTGAACGCCAGCGGGTGATGATTGCCATGGCGCTGCTGACCGAGCCGCAGCTGCTGATTGCCGATGAGCCGACCACGGCACTGGATGTGACGGTTCAGGCCCAGATCCTGACGCTGCTGCGCGAACTGCAACGTGAGCTGAACATGGGCATGCTGTTCATCACGCATAACCTGAATATTGTGCGTCAGCTGGCAGATAATGTCAGCGTGATGCGCAACGGTCACATCGTGGAGCAGAATCGCTGCCAGACCCTGATGAACCAGCCGCAGCATCCTTACAGCCAGCAGTTGCTGGCTGCGGAACCGGAGGGAAAAGCCGTTCCGCTGCCCGCAGCGTCGCCCATTCTTCTTCGTGTCGAGCAGCTTCAGGTGAGCTTTACACAGCGGCGCGGGCTGTTCCGTCGCCAGAACAGTGAAAAGCGGGTGCTTTCCGGATTGAGTTTTAGCCTGCGGCGTGGCGAAAGTCTGGGCCTGGTGGGTGAGTCCGGCTCGGGTAAAAGCACCACCGGGCTGGCACTGCTGCGGCTGATTGCCTCACGCGGCGAGATCTGGTTTGACGGTCAGCCGCTGCATCAACTGTCGCGTCAGCAACTGTTGCCGCTGCGTCAGCGTATTCAGGTGGTGTTTCAGGACCCTAACTCCTCACTCAATCCGCGCATGACGGTGCAGCAGATTATTGCTGAGGGTCTGGCGGTATATCAGCCTGAACTCGACAGTGTGCAGCAGACGCAGCGGGTTATCGCCGTCATGGAGGAAGTGGGGCTTGAAGCGGAAAGTCGCCATCGTTATCCGGCCGAATTTTCTGGCGGTCAGCGACAGCGTATTGCTATTGCGCGGGCATTGATTCTGGAGCCGGAGTTGCTGGTGCTGGATGAACCGACTTCATCGCTGGATCGCACGGTGCAAAAGCAAATTCTGACGCTGTTACGCCGTTTGCAGCAGCAGCGGCAGCTCAGTTATCTGTTTATCAGTCACGACCTGGATGTGGTTCGCGCGCTGTGCCACCAGCTTATCGTGCTGTGCCAGGGAGAGGTCGTGGAACAGGGCGAGTGTGAAAGGCTGTTTGCTTCACCCGTGGCAGATTATACCCGCGAGCTACTGCAGTCGGCGCAGCTTAACCTCCAATAAAGGTTTCTGCTATCGCCACGCCCTGATTTTTCAAACAGCAGTTAGTGGCACTTTCGTCACGACGCTGAATGAACAGGCAGGGCTGCCCTTCGCACTCAGCAACTTTGCAATCAACCTGAATATCCGCCAGAACCTCTTTTAACTGCTGCAGAATCTCCCACGCCGGAATGCCGTCATGGCTGATCAATCGCAGCGCCACGAAATCCTGCTCATCCAGCGTTGCATCATCGGAATCAATGGCGCTGTGGTGATCGCTGGCCCAGCGAAAATGCTGTGGCAGACGATGCACAATTGAAAGTTGCAGCATAGTTTACTTTCCCCGGATGAGTTTATGTCGCAACACCGACCTGCCCGCAGCCAGCGGGTCATTCACCGCAGAGTCCGGACAGGGAGGCCCATCCGTGCGGATTGCAGAAGCGCATTTTTGCGACTTACATCGCACTTCAGCCTATATGTACCGCGTTCACTCACCGTTAACAATCATTTTAGACGCATTGTGATTACTTTTTTAACTAAAAATTTTCACAATAAAGAAACAAAACCGTCGGGATATGCATCACTGCGGGCAATCGGGGAAGAAACCACTGCGCCCGGTTAACGGGTCGCAGTGCGGGGACGTGAAGCGTAGAAGAAGAGCAGCAGAGAAATTGTCGCGCACAGGGCAATTGTGCCGACCATCGGCCAGGCGCTGTTGAAACTCACCAGCGACAGCAGTGCACCGACAAAAGCACCCACGCCAAAACGCAGCGTGCCCGCCAGAGAGGATGCCGTTCCGGCCATATGCGGAAACTCATCCAGGATCACCGCCATCGCATTCGATGAGACCATCGACACGCAGCCGATAAACATCGCGATTCCCATCACCAGCGGCAAAAAGCCGAGGCTGAAGGCGCTGACAACCAGCAACCAGATGCCCATGCAGAACTGTATCAGCAGCCCCAGCCGGAACATCGCCACCGGGCCAAAGCGGCGCACGGCACGGCTGTTAATCAGCGTCAGGACAAACAGAAACACCACGTTGAGACCAAAGTAGTAGCCAAAGTTTTGCGGTGAGACGTGATTCAGCTCAATGTAAACAAAGGGGCCGGCATTGAGAAAAGTAAAGAGCCCGGCAAAGGAGAAGCCGCTCGACAGCATGTAACTGAACGCCCGTTTGTGGCGAAACAGCGTCACGAAGTTGCCGAGCGTGGTGCGCAAATGAAAACGCTGTCGCTGCTCCGGCTTCAGGGTTTCGCGGATTTGTGTGGTTACCAGCACAGTGGTCACTAATGCCGCACCCGCGAGCGCCCAGAAAATTGCGTGCCAGCTCCAGAGCACCAGCAGCCAGCCACCGATGATCGGCGCCAGCAGCGGCGCGATGGTGGTAATCAGCATCACAAAGGACATCATGCGCGAGAAGTCCTCTTTCGAGTAACTGTCACGCATCAGCGCGTTGATCACCACACTGGCTGCGGCGGCAGAAAGTCCGTGCAGGAAGCGCATCAGAATCAGCTGATCGATGGTCTGTGACAGTGCACAGGCCGCAGCGGCGCAGGCAAAGATCAGCGTGCCGAGTGCAATTACCGGCTTACGCCCATAGCTGTCTGCCAGCGGACCATAGATAAGCTGGCCAATCGCGAAGCCAAGGATGTAGAGGTTAAGCGACATCTGCACGCTACCGGCTGACACCCCGAACTCACGCGCAATCTGCGGCATGGCAGGCAGATACATGTCAATCGACAACGGCATCAGCATGGCTAACAGACCGAGGATGACGACCAGTCCTGTTGGCGAGTTCTTTTCCTTACGCACACCTTCTCCTGCACAAATGAGTCTGGGTCGGGCCGCCTGGCCCGCCCGGTTATTTTGTCTGCAGTTCTTTCGGCAGACCAATACTGGCGATCTCGTCTTCTGTCAGCGCACGGTATTCGCCCGGTTCCAGATCCTCGTCCAGCACGATGTCACCGATGCGTTCACGATGCAGCTCAATGACCCGATTGCCGACGGCTGCAAACATCCGTTTCACCTGGTGGTAACGACCTTCGCTCAGTGTCAGCCGCACATCTGTGGGGGTAATCACCTCCAGCTGTGCCGGTTTCGTCAGGCTCTTCTCATTGTGCAGCTGCACGCCCGCTGTAAACTGTGCGGCCGTATCGTCACTGACTGGCGATTCCAGTGTCACCCGATAGGTTTTCTCGCAGTGATGACGTGGCGAGGTAATGCGGTGTGACCACTGGCCATCATCTGTCAGCAGAACCAGTCCGGTGGTGTCGATATCCAGACGCCCTGCCGCATGCAGTTTGAATGACATCGGCTCTTCGATGAAATAGATGATGGTGGGATGATCGGGATCGTCGGTTGAGCAGACATAACCCTGCGGTTTGTTCAGCATAAAGTAGCGGGGACCGGTCTGCATCTGCAGTACGTTGCCGTCATAGACGACTTCATGGTCGGGCAGCAGTTTGAACGCGGTATCGCGGACAACTTCCCCGTTAACGGTGACACGCTGGCCACGGATCTCGCGATGAGCGATGGCGCGGCTGATTTCCAGTTGCTGAGAGATGAATTTGTCGAGTCGCATGAATTCGTTTTGCCTGTTACTGCGGAGGGAATCTGAAACGGCCTGGTTAACCGTTGAAAATGTGCGGGAAGTATAACGTGATCCGCGCCAGCCTGACAGCGCGTTTACCGCACTTTCATGGCATAATTGCCGCCAGTTATACAAAAGTGAGCAACATGTCTTTTACCTTACGCCCCTATCAACAGGATGCGGTGAATGCCACCGTGGCGCATTTCCGTCGCCATCAGGAACCTGCCGTCATTGTGCTGCCAACCGGTGCCGGCAAGAGTCTGGTGATTGCCGAGCTGGCCCGGCTGGCCCGTGGCCGGGTGCTGGTGCTGGCGCACGTCAAAGAGCTGGTGGCGCAGAACCACAGTAAATATCAGGCCTACGGGCTGGAGGCGGATATCTTTGCTGCCGGACTTCAGCGCAAAGAGAGTCAGCGCAAAGTGGTGTTTGGCAGCGTGCAGTCAGTGGCGCGTAACCTCGACCAGTTCGACAGCGCCTTCTCGCTGGTGATTGTCGATGAGTGTCACCGCATTGGCGATGATAAAGAGAGTCAGTATCAGCAGATCTTTAATCATCTGCGTCAGCACAATCCGCAACTGCGTTTACTGGGACTGACCGCTACACCGTTCCGTCTGGGTAAAGGCTGGATTTATCAGTTCCACTATCACGGCATGGTGCGTGGCGATGAAAAATCGCTGTTTCGCGACTGTATCTATGAACTGCCCCTGCGCTACATGATCAAGCATCAGTTTCTGGTGCCGCCGGAACGACTGGATATGCCGGTGGTGCAGTATGACTTCAGCCGTCTCACGGCACAGTCCAACGGCCTGTTCAGCGAAGCCGATCTGAACCGTGAACTGAAGCAGCAGCAGCGCGTGACGCCCCATATCATCCGCCAGATCGTGGAGTTCGCTGAAGATCGGCTGGGCGTGATGATTTTCGCCTCGACGGTGGAGCATGCGCGTGAAATCCTGCGACTGCTGCCAGAAAAAAGCGCGCTGGTCTCGGCCGAAACGCCAGCCAGAGAGCGCGATGCCCTGATTCTGGCGTTTAAGGCGCAGCAGCTGAAATTCCTGGTGAATGTGGCGGTGCTGACCACCGGGTTTGATGCGCCGCACGTTGACCTGATCGCAATCCTGCGCCCGACCGAGTCGGTCAGCCTCTATCAGCAGATCGTCGGACGCGGCCTGCGGCTCTCACCGGGTAAAACCGACTGCCTGATTCTCGATTACGCGGGTAATCCGCACGATCTCTTTACGCCCGAAGTTGGCGCCCCCAAAGGGGCCAGCGACAATCAGCCGGTTCAGGTTTTCTGTCCCGCCTGCGGTTTCGCCAACACCTTCTGGGGCAAGGCGACCGAAGATGGCATGGTGATCGAGCATTTTGGCCGGCGCTGTCAGGGCGTACTGGAAGATGACGAAGGTGAGCGCGAACAGTGTGATTTCCGCTTCCGGTTTAAAAGTTGTCCCGACTGCGGCGCAGAGAATGATATTGCCGCCCGACGTTGTCACCAGTGCGACAAAATTCTGGTCGATCCGGACGATATGCTGAAAGCGGCGCTGAAACTGAAAGACGCACTGGTGCTTCGCTGTGGTGGCATGACGCTGGAACAGGGCCATGACGCCAAAGGGGAATGGCTGAAGGCGACCTATTTTGATGAGGAAGGCACCAGCGTCAGCGAACGCTTTCGTCTGCAGACGCCGGCCCAGCGTAAGGCGTTTGAACAGCTCTTTATGCGTCCCCATCAGCGCGCCCCCGGCGTGCCGCTGGGCTGGCAGACCGCCGCTGACGTCCTGGCACTCCAGCCGCTGCTACGTCATCCCGATTTTGTCGTCGCACGGGCCAAAGGCCAGTTCTGGCAGATCCGCGAGAAAATGTTCGATTATCAGGGCCGCTATCGCCGCGCCAATGAGCTGCGTTAACAGGTGATGCCAGCGAGGGCTGACCGGATGCTGAACCCGGCGAGCGGGTATATCGTTTGCTACCACCCGGCATAACGGCTATACTGCCGCCCGCTTTTGCATGTGCATCAGCGGTATTGAATAACCTGCCTGTTACTGGGTCGCCTGTAGCAGGATTTAAATAAAGAGATATATTAATGCTCACTATCAATGCAGTAGAACGTAAAGAGCAGGGTAAGGGTGCGAGCCGCCGCCTGCGTACAGCAAACCGTTTCCCGGCCATCATCTACGGTGGTTCTGAAGCGGCTGTTGCCATCGATCTGGATCACGACTCAGTAATGAACCTGCAATCTAAGCCAGGTTTCTACGACGAAGTTCTGACCCTGTCAGTTGACGGCAAAGAAACTAAAGTGAAAGTTCAGGCTGTTCAGCGTCACCCGTTCAAGCCAAAACTGTTCCACATCGACTTCGTTCGCGCTTAATCGCGAATTACGTTGAAATGTAAAAGGGCCGGTTGAGAAACCGGCCCTTTTATTTTGTCCCTGATACACAGAGATAATCGACGTGTCAGAGAACAGAAGCCGGGCTAAGCCCGGCTTTTTTTATTTGCTGCTGGTACGGCGCTGAAGCTGGTCCCGCAGATTGGGTGGTGTGCCCTTAATCGTCAGGGTGTCCGTGGCCGGATCCCAGAAAATGCGCTCGCCCAGTAACATCGCATCAAAATTCAGGGTCAGTCCCCCGCCGCTGCCGGCAAACTTCGTCAGCTGACGCAGCGTACTGCGATCCGCCGGGAAGCTCTCTTCCAGCTCGTAGCCCTGCTCCTGGGTAAAGGCCTGGAAGGTTTTCTCGCCCAGTGGTGGCAGCTCGCTCGACAGATCTTCCAGTGCAATTTCCTCGCCCGCCTGCAACTGTTCGTTGCAGTAGCTGTAAACCTGCTGGCGATAGTTCTGCCGTTCCTGCTTATCCAGTTCGGATTCGTTGCAGTAATCATCAACGGCCTGCAACAGACCGCGGTTCTGCGCCTTCGTGTCTAATCCCACTTCGGCACCCAGGAAGTCCATAAAGAAGTCAGCCACTTTACGTCCGACGCGGCCGCGCAGGAAGGTCAGGTAACGGGTCGATTCCGGGTTGGTTTCCCATTCGGTTAAATCAATTCGCGCCACGATATCCGCATGATTGATGTCGAGATAGTGGGTGCTGCTGATATCCATCTGCTCATTGACGCGCATACTGGACTGGCTGTTCAGCACCGCAATCAGCAGATATTCCACCGCCAGATAGCGATAGTGAATAAACAGCACCACGCCGCCTTCAGCGAACGGATATTTGGCCAGCTCGTCGCGCAGACGACCTGTTGCAGCGCGGCTAAAAGCGAGAAAATCATCGTTGCCCTTACGACAATTACGCAGCGCTTCTGCCAGTTCACTTTCTGCATTGAACAGGCCATAGGCTTTGCTTTTTGCGCTGTAAACCCGGTGTAACTCCTCCACCATCGCGTTAACCGTGTTGGTGGCAGGCAGCAGTGAATCGCGCAGCGCCAGTTCAAGCTGGTTTTCATCGCGTTTGATTAACTGATGCAGGGCAATCTGGTCGATATCCAGACTCATGGTAGACTCTCCTTTTAGCACAGGCGCGTATTCAAACACCGCCAGCATCGGCTTTCAACTCTATGCGTGAAGCGAACGTACTGCTTTCGATAAAATTGCGGTAAAAAGTGCGCTATTCCGGTAATATATCGCCTTTTGAAATGAGCTTAGACGACGATATGGCACAATCATCCCGTTACAGTGACGAACGCGTGGAACAACTCCTCGCGGAAATGGCCCAAATCCTGCACAAGGACAAGGCCCCCACCGATCTCTCCCTGATGGTTCTGGGAAATATGGTGACCAACTTAATTAACAGCGATGTCGCTCCGGCGCAACGTCGTTCACTGGCACGTTCTTTCGCCGATGCCCTTCAGGCATCAGTGCGTGACGATAACGCCCATTAATTGGCTGATTTGATTTCATAATATGGTAACCAACCGGCAGCGCTACCGCGAAAAAGTCTCCCAGATGATCAGTTGGGGGCACTGGTTTGCTCTGTTTAACATCTTATTCGCGCTGATTTTAGGCAGTCGCTACCTGTTGGTCGCCGACTGGCCTTCTTCGCTGGCGGGGCGCATCTACGCCTATACCAGCTGGGTTGGCCACTTTAGTTTTGTCGTTTTCGCTGCCTATCTGCTGATTATCTTCCCGCTGACCTTTGTGGTGATGTCGCAACGGCTGATGCGGGTGTTATCCGCGGTGGTCGCCACTGCCGGACTGACGCTGATAATGGTCGACAGTGCAGTGTTCAGCCGTTTCCACCTGCACCTTAATCCTGTGGTGTGGGAGCTGGTCATTAACCCCGACCAGAGCGAGATGGCGCGCGACTGGCAACTGATGTTTATCAGCGTGCCGCTGATATTCCTGGTCGAGATGCTGTTTGCGACCTGGAGCTGGCAGAAGCTGCGTAGCCTGAATCGCCGCTCGTTTGGTAAACCTGTCGCCGCTCTGTTTATCAGCGCCTTCTTTGCCAGCCACCTGATGTATATCTGGGCCGATGCCAACTTCTATCGCCCGATTACCATGCAGCGCGCCAATCTGCCGCTCTCTTATCCGATGACGGCCCGTCGCTTCCTTGAACGTCACGGTCTGCTGGATGCGCAGGAGTATCAGCGCCGGTTGATTCAGCAGGGCGATCCGGAAGCGGTGGCGGTAGAGTATCCGCTGAGCGATATCACCTTCCGCGATGCTGGCACCCGTAACAACCTGCTGGTGCTGACTGTTGATGGTCTGAACAATGCTACGCTTGCCAAAGCGCTGCCGCAGCTTAATCAGTTCGCCAGCGAAAACGTGCGTTTTACCCAGCACTACAGCGCCGGTGATACACCTGAGAAAGGGTTGTTTGGCCTGTTCTATGGCATCTCCTCCAGTTACATGAACGGTATTCTGGCATCACGAACACCGTCGGCACTGCTGGGGGCACTGAGTACTCAGGGTTATCAGTTTGGCCTGTTCTCCTCGGAAGGCTTTAATCCGCCGCTCTACCGTCAGGCGCTGCTGACCGACTATTCACTGCCTGCGACAACCAGCCAGCCCAACGCCAGCACCGTGGCGCAATGGCAGAACTGGCTGGAGAAACAGAAAGCTTCGCAGGCGCCGTGGTTCTCATGGATTGCTCTGAACGGGCCTGATGTCACCGGCGACAACAGCAAAGCGCGTCAGCGCAGTTATCTCCGTCAGGCACCTGCTGTTGATGAACAGATTAGCGCCGTGCTAAGCAGCCTGCAGGCGCGTGATTTGCTGAAGAACACCGTCGTAGTGATTACGGCGCAGCGTGGTCTGGCACTGGATGGCGATCCTGACAGCGCCGGAAACCGTCAGACGCTGCAGGTGCCACTGGTGATTCACTGGCCTGATACACCGGCGCAAACTGTTGATCGGCTCTCTGATCATCAGGATGTAATGGCAACGCTGATGCAGCGACTGCTGCATGTGCGGACCAATCCGGTGAACTATTCACAGGGTGAAGATTTGTTTGCTGCACGTCGCCGTCATGACTGGGTGGCGAGCAGTGAAGAGAATAAGCTGGTGATTACCACGCCGCAGGTGACGCTGGTGCTCAACAACAACGGCAGCTATCGCGCTTATGATGCACAGGGCAACGCGCTGAAAGATCACAAGCCAGAGCTGGCGCTGCTGTTGCAGGTCCTGACTGAGGAGAAGCGGTTTATCGCTAACTGATTAATTATCAGGCAAATAGTCGGCAGGTATCTTGCATTAATGACGATAACCAGTAGACTAATCCTCCAGTGTTCGGCACGTAGCGCAGCCTGGTAGCGCACGGTCATGGGGTGTCCGGGGTCGGAGGTTCAAATCCTCTCGTGCCGACCAA
The DNA here is from genome assembly GCF_041982285.1 of Pantoea sp. ANP04. NCBI lineage: Bacteria > Pseudomonadati > Pseudomonadota > Gammaproteobacteria > Enterobacterales > Erwiniaceae > Pantoea > Pantoea sp. ANP04. Next base: position 354,884 of record NZ_JAUTYS010000001.1, read on the forward strand.
ATTCTCCCAACGTTTTGTCTGGTGAAGTCCAGAGAGAACCATAAAAAACAGTTTAAACAGTAGGTTGTTGAAATCTGCTGTTTTTCTGTTGTCTAGTGAAATCCTGATTGATACAGTGGAATCCACCTGATTTAGGCATACTCATGGGCATACGTTTCTAAGACTGCCTTTTGATATGCCTAAGCCTTCCGAGGAACAGAATGGAGACTGCTCATGGCAAGACAGACCAAACCCTTAAACAATACCGAAGTGAAGAACGCCAAAGCTGCTGAACAAGCATTGGTTCTTTATGACGGGGACGGTCTGGAACTGCAGGTAACTCCCGGAGGCTCAAAACTCTGGCGGTTTCGTTATTACAAACCCTTTACTCGTAAACGGGCCATGATCAGCTTTGGTTCATACCCTTCCGTTTCGCTTTCTGAAGCCCGCCAAAATCGTGAATCAGCCCGCGCTCTTCTCAGCAAAGACGTCGACCCTCAAGAGCACAAAAAAGCAGAGCAACTTCGTCAGAAGAGTGTGAGTGAAAGTACGTTTGAAAAAGTTGCAGCTGAGTGGTTTAAGACCAAAGAGGCAGCAGGATTAACAACTCACACTCTTAACGATATCTGGCGTTCAATGAGTAAATATGTGTTCCCACATATTGGCTCCATGCCTATTTCCAGCATTACAGCCCAACAGTTCATTGGATCCCTTAGCCCAACTCATGCGGCAGGCAAACTCGAAACGGTTAAAAGGTTGAGTCAGCGTATCAATGAGGTTATGGATTACGCTTTGAATTCTGGCTTAGTCACTTCAAACCCAGCGGCAAAAATCGGTAAGACGTTCCATAAGCCGAAAGTAAAACACCGCCCCGCCCTCTTACCTGAACAGCTACCTCTGCTTATGAAGAATCTCGCCTTTGCGAGTATTGGCAAACAGACGCGCTGTCTCATCGAATGGCAGCTCCTTACAATGACACGACCGGCAGAAGCGGCGATGACACGCTGGGATGAGATCAACTTCGAGACAAAGGAATGGCACATTCCTGCCGGGCGCATGAAAATGAAACGTATGCATATTGTACCGCTGTCTGAACAGGCACTTGCTGTGCTAGAAGTTATGAAGCCAATCAGCCAGCACAGATCATACGTTTTTCCCGGTTACCGCAATCCCCTGGAACCAATGAACAGTCAGACGGCAAACATGGCGCTGAAACGTATGGGCTTCAAAGATATCCTGGTTGCGCATGGTATGAGATCCATAGCCTCAACTGTTCTCAACGAGAAGGGATTTCAACCTGACGTCATTGAAGCAGCACTGGCTCACATTGATACCAATGAGGTCAGGAGAGCTTATAACCGTTCTCAGTATCTCGAACAACGAAGAGATATGATGGCTTGGTGGGGTAGGCATGTTGAACAATCAGCAAGTGGCAACTATAGCTTTTCATCAGGATTGGAAAATGATTCAGTAAATCATTACCATGATGTGAAAGTATGAAAAGTATTTGCATCTACTATTATACTCAACTAAAAGAGTAGCCACTAAACCTTAAGATCCAAAGACCGTGACTAAGCCTAATAATTTCAAAAGGAAATAGCCTAATGATTTATCAGTGTTACTCATGCAGCAAGACATCTTTCGAAATTATTTGTCCCTGGTGTTCTGGCGGAGTACCAACTGCAACGAATTCATGGGGCACAAAAACGCCTCCCCCTATCACCTCAGAACAAATGATTCCTCTTAATCCCTCTTTTTATCCAGAGTTTCAATATCAGTCAAAAGGAATCATAAAAGACTTATTCGGAAAAAAGAAAGAGCAATCCCAACTCAATAGTCTCCTGCAAAATGTCCTAGATAAATATGCAACATTTAAGGATCCTTACTTCACCAATTTCATCTACACGACAAAATTTTCACATGATAAGCGGTCAGAGAATAATCTGACTGAAGATAAAAGTACCTACTCTGATTTTGTTTTGTTTCGCGAAGTACTTGTTCGGAAGGGCTTTGATGAGTTAGAAGAGCTGCCAATGCTTTTGGACAAGCTTTTACTTACCACATCATTCAACGCTTTATATAGTGGATTTTCGAATGAGATCAAAAGGCATATCAAACCTACACTCACAGAATCTTTAAAATCATGGATTGAAGAAGCAGGAACAACCTTTAGAGCGGATCTATCTTTATTTCTATATTTTGTCTGGAACAATAAAATAACCTTCCCTGCATTAGATTTCAATGAGAATGCTCAAAACACTCCAGGCACACCATTAATGTCGATTGATAATGTTAGAAAATATATATCAATCTGTGAAACTATATACTTTGACATTTTAGTCGAAAGATTGGCTACACGCCTTGAGCACTTCAATCCCGATAAATATGTTAATATGTACTCAGTGGACTCAATGAATGGTTTTGAATTTGAAGACTTCTTAGTCAAAATTTTCCAGACTCTTGGGTATGATGTTAAAGAAACCAAGAGAACCCAAGATCAAGGTGCAGATCTATTTGTCACTCGCTTTGACAAAAATATTGTTATCCAGGCAAAAAACTACTCTGGCTCAGTTGGTAATTCAGCAGTACAACAAGCTATCTCCGCTAAAGCATTTTACTCATGTGACGAAGCAATGGTTATTACAAATTCATATTTCACTAATTCGGCTAAAGAACTTGCTGAATCAGCAAAAGTACGTTTGATTGACAGAAATGAATTACAAAAATACTTAGAAGACTACAATCAAAAAATAATAGAAGAATTTAAATGATTTTAAATCTTCAAATATTAAAAAATCGCTACTGTTAATTATGTATTGTGTTCTGATTTAAATCACGAAAATAGATTGACTAGATCAATAACATTTAAATTTAGACGTGCGAGAACAAAATGAATAGAGTTAATCAGATAGTTAGCATTCTTAGTAAAATGGAATCACACACTCCATTTGCGTTGATAAAATCCAAGAAAAAAACCTCAATAAAAATACAAAATTACTCTTTGCTTGGATGCCTTCTATGTCTTCTGCTGTTGGGGGCACTAATTATTCTATGCTTAACTTTTAATATTGATAAAAAGAGCGTAGAAATTTACGCTTTATTGCTACTTATAATGAATCATATCTTTGGAATTATATGCTTATCAACACCTATAGTCGCTGATATGAAATTCTTCTTTAATATGCGAAAGGAAGTATTAAACGACTTTCAAATAGAAATCAATCACGATGAGAAGAATGTTGAACAACTCGATCACTATTCTATTCCCGAGTTGGAATATGCAACATATTGGTTAAATCTTAAAATTGAACGATTTAAAGCACGTATATCAGATTTCTTTGGTACTAAAACTGCCATTATATCTATTTTAGGATTATCATACTCTGCTGTACAATCTCTAGGTGGATTTGAAAAAATAGGCAGTATTTTATTTAAAGGATTATTCGACACTGACGTTGCCAATATAATTTCGATATTAGGTTTGTTTTTTCTTCTTGGCATTTCCCTTGGAGCCATTGTAATGAAAAATATCATCAACCATTTTGAATACTTAAAAAACATTCTAGCACTGGCAAAACAGCGAAAAAAAGAGTTCTCCTAAAAAAATACATCGGTCTGAATAATGAATTATTATATCTTTAAGCCTCAATTAAAATTTAATAGTAGGAGAGTATTTAGAAGCATATCCAAGATAAAGACTATCATTTAGGAAACAATTGAAGTTACCATCTGTAATATGGTTCTGGGCTACTGCCTCATGAAAGCGGGTCAGGGAGATATCAGTTCCTGCCTGTCATGAGTGTCAGTGGGTATGACCATGCTATGCATAGGGGGCTATGCAATGAGCGCCGCTCCGGTGGTCTGGGTACTGTGTTCTGAAATACAACCTCTGAAATGCCGGGACTTCGGGATTACCTGCTCAACGACTACTAACTGGGTTGCCAACATGATAATCGGAGCAACCTTCCTGTCACTTCTGGGTAGTATTGGGCCTGCAGGAACGTTCTGGCTTTATACCGGCTTCAACCTGATCTTTATCGTGATAACTTTTCTTCTGATCCCTTAAACCAAAGGAGTCATTCTTGAGCATATCGAAAAGAATCTCATGTCTGGCAACAAGCTACGTGATTTAGGCCAATAAATTTCATTATTCAACAAAAAGCCAGCCAACTGGGTCTGGCTTTTTTCGTACTGGACTATGGCTTCCAGTGCATTGATTGAATCCGGGCTTTGGTCAAGAGACGCCGTACAGAGACAAATAAGCCATCAAGAGCGTAATAGCGTTAGAGCAGCTTACATTCATAAAGCACAGCATTTAGAAGAACGGAAGCTTATGTTGCAATGGTGGGCTGACTATCTGGAAGCCTGAAAGGTTAGAACTCTGACGCCTTACAACTTCTCTAAAAATTTGTAATGAATTTTAAGACAACTTGGGAGATAGCTATACTCACTTTATAAGCCTCAGAAGCCATAAATAAAATATCTTTATTATTAATATAGTGCAACTAATTTATTAAAATTCTAAATTAATTTTTATTAACCCCTACTCTATCATATAAATCATCCACATAAGAAATATTAAAAACCAGTATAAATATTAACTCACGAACTTTCTCTCTATAGCAAAGCAAAGAAGAAAACAGACGCTCATTCATTCCACCATGATTTATTATAAATCAAAAAAGTAAAAATTAAATTAATTCGATTTTATTTTTAAGCATTTTATTTATTGCCTCGTAACCTCGTCTAATTGTTACTGCCGAAAAATTTGATTTGTCAATTTTATAGTTAACTGTAAGCTCCTCTGATAAATTAGAATACAAATTATCCAGAGACAAGCCACCTTCATTTTCAAAGAGGTACCGATTTAAAATGATCAACCCGCAAAGATAGTTCTTTACAATGATTTCGCCTTTAATTTCAGGTAAATGTGACATATGTAACCTCTCAAAAACTATAATATTAGCTTTACTTATTTCAGGAATTTTAGAGGCCTCTTCTAATTCATTTAAATTTTTTGCCAAAACATATCTGGCATTTTTATTATCTTTTTGAACCGTAGATAACTCATATCTGATCATCTCCAAAAGTTTATCAACAACTAGGTTATCGAGCGAAATAGTAGTATCAATACCTATTCTGAGTTCTTTTGTTAAACTTACAGTTTCACTATCAGGCAATAAAGACGTATAGAAAAACTCTTGTATTAAGTCATCCTGAGTGTTAGAAAAATCTAAAACCCCATCACTTGCTTTCATTTTTTTTCTTAAACTTTCTTTTGGAACATATATTTCGACCTTTTCCTTTCGGGTTCGGTAAAGATCACGCCCATAACTCCTTCGTATTTGGAATGGTTCTCGGACAGAGGTAATCGTAACTTTTTTATTTTCTTGCTTTATCTTTGGCAGGTACTCTTTACCATAGTAATATAGCAATGCAAATACGTGATTATTGCAAAGACAAAAAACAAAGGGCGGAAACTCGTGAGAAAAATTAAAAGAATGACCTGTAGTTACTAGAGAAATATCCTCTAAAGAAATTAACATCCTTTTTTTCAGATTTTCTAAAACGTTAATAATCTCATCATCATGTTCATATTCATCGGCTGGATATATGTTATATAGCCAATTTATAACCACGTCTTTTTTAACATTATAACTAGCACAATGAACTACACTATTTAACATTGTTTCTATGAAATATTCAAATTCATTCGAGATAATATCATCATATTCAGTCTTAATATAACTAAATCCCTCTCTAAGTTTGAAATTAATTTTACATATATAATCGTATACAGAAGGATACTTCTTCCTTACAGCCATTATGTATACTTCTTGAGCAATAAAGTTTTTTATTCTTGTAAAAGCATAGCTCTCGTAATCCGTTGTCTTCATATGACATCTCCTGAAAAATTATTGTTCGATATTAGATGTGACATAAAAAATCAACTATATCAATAGGTTGACTAGTCCAGATCATTTCCTACAGAATTTTATGATCGTGTTTTAGTAATCAGGTTGAGTGATGATGAATTCCCATCCTAATTGGAGTTGATAAAATGTCCCATAAAAGGTTTTTTATATATATTCTAATTGCATTTTCTCACATATGTGAGCCAGAACATCCAGTTATAAACGTTCTTTCAGGAAATCAGACTACCATAAGTATCGAGCATAAAATAAATTAACACTAAAATTAATTAATTAACTCATTAGGGCTGCTAAAGCAGCCCTAATAGATGAGAATTTTATAATAATTATTTTCCCTTCTCCACCCTATAAGAAATATAAAAGAAACAAATAAAAAATAATGAAAACACATACTAAAATCTCAATAAACTCTCCCCAAAATAAAAACAGCAATGTTAGTTGAAGGCTTAAATCACATCCTCAAAAATAATATAATAAACATTAATATTTGACATATCTGTAAAATCTTTCACTACTTACTTATCACTTTTACGAACTTAAGCCCTGCTATTGTTGATGTTAATGTAACTATTTATAATCATTCAATTATTAATCGCGCTGAAACCAAACATCCAACTTGTGATTCAGGTTTAAAATTACCGGATGAAGAAATAAATATTAAAAATAGAAGCACCCTTGTTAAATTATGATACGTAATACGACATTACGAAATGACTGGTAAGGCTCAGCGTTAAGTGGTTCAACATGTTATTTTGATTAAAGCAAACAGAACATATTATTAAAATTATGTTAGCCCGTAAAACAACGCCGTGCATATTCATAGTATATATGGGTTACGTTGTAAATTAGGATCATGCTTAAGTTTTTGACTGAATCCACCAAAACTAATTCAACTAAATATGTAGAAGGCTACCAGAGAAAATATAAAAAACCAGATACCCCCCTTGACATATGATAGTAAATTTTGCACAGCATTAGTTACATCAGAAAAAATGTGTGATTTTCGAGAGTCAACATTTGCCACATCCCCTTCTGCTGTTAATAATGGCATCCAATATTGTTCAATAAAGTCATCTTTTTCAAAATAAACAGAATGACCACCTTTGAAATATCTATTGGTAAAACATTCGTCATTAGGTTCCTTAAATCCTTTTCGCCCCGCATCTCCCAGTCCTAAAACTAAAGAGTTACATGCTAATAAAATATAATCTTCGACAGCACAATCATTGACTATCCTTCTAGTAATTTTTTTTAATGGTTCCATAGAAACATCTCTTCTTAATACGCTACCTGAGAATATTACGCATTCAATTTTAACATCAGACCCATAAAACCTTCTTAAAGCATGGTATGTTAAATAAGTTCCGAAGCTATGGGATATGATAAAAATCCTCCTTTTAGAGTTATTTTTTACTACTAATTCCAAATCATTTATTATTTTTTTTGAGAACAGATAGCGAGTCGGAGGAAGCATAAAACAAACAACATTTAAAAAACCATAATTAAAATGAGTAAACTTAAAATTATTTGTTAAACTTTTTAATTTGGTTTCAATATCTTTTTGCCATGGTGCTAGCGTTCTGATTCCATGAACGGTAATTAATATATTATCTTCTTTTCTTAGATAGACAGCCGCGTCTGATTCGACATCTTTATGAATTATTTTTTTTAACGATTCAACCCAACTTATATCATTAATTCTTGCTTCAAAAATAATTGATGCATAATGCCTAAATTCAGCTTCATACTTAATTATATCTTTTAAGTGTGCGGTTATTCCAACTATTTTTTTTGGAGAATATGAATATTTATCAGAATTAATATACTTTAAAAGTTCCAATCCGTTTTTTTCATCTGGTGTGTATTTTTCTTTTTTTGGTAAAAAGACATCGAGTATTAAATAATCGTATTGCTTTAATCTGAGTGCGATTTTTGCTGAGTCGCTCGTAAAAGCTTCATCCACTTCTATAGCGTTTTTATCTAAAAGATCAGTTAATGCATTTTTAAATTTGTTGATTCTTGGGATGCTGTCATCAACAATAAGAATTTTAATCATATCAAACCCTGTACAATTTTGTTGAGTTCTTCTTTCCACTGCGGTTTAGTTGAATCATATTTTATGATCCCCAAAAACTTATCTCCTATTAATGCTTCAATTTCTTCTGAGAGCGTATCTGTAGTCTTTTGATCCCCAACTTCTCCAAATGTAGTATGCTGTGTTAAAATAACGATTCTCGGTATATCATTTTTCCGCAAAAGCTTACGAATAATATCTTTACCTCCATAAACCCTAAATCTGCCACCATTTTCATTAGGTCCTTTATCATAGGTAGGTATGCTCATATCGAGTATTATTAGTTCATATTTATTATCATTAGCCAAGTTCACAGCCGATGAAAAGGACTTTGCTACATCAATTACAATTCTTGAGGACATGTTAAATAAGGAGCTAATTACTTTCTCACGCTTATATTCAATATCCTCGACAATTAAGATATTCATTTTTTCACCATGATTCTTAAAATAAAATAATCTTTTTGTATTTCATGCTCAACACTGAATCTTTCTGGAATAGAATTCAGCAAATCATAAATTTTATAAATTCCAGCACCACCTTCTTTAGTGTTCAAGCTTGAATCACCTTTTTTGATTTTCTCTTCAATTTCAGACAAAATCCCTGAGTAACTCATACCTTTTTTTTCTACTATGATATTTTTTATATCTATAATACATCCATGGATAGTAGTAGTTATACCAATACAAATCTTTTTATCCCCATAAGACATAGCATTATTTAACGCAGTAATTATAGATGTTATCAGAGGTTTGGCTTCTTTATAAGATAATCTGGCATCATCTTCATCATGAGCAAAACTTATACTTATCGCGTCTTCTTCGCAATGATGAATGCTGAAAAAGGTTTTTTTGCAAGCAAGCATTACCGAAGATATTTTATATATTTTTTCTTCATTATATTCTAAAACATTTAGCCATTCGCACACTGTCGAAACTTCTTTATTGATGTCCTCTGCCAATGCATCTAATTTTTCCTGTATTTCTATCATTGGACTTCTGCGCCGGTAAATATCAACCTGATGCTTAAGAGTTAAGATTAAATCTAAAACATTATGCCTAAATTCAAAGTGCAAACGCTCTTTGATTAATTTCAATCGATTAAATGTTATATCCCACATGAAGGCTATACATGCATCAAAAAAATACTCAAAATTATTTGCTATAACGACTTTACTTTTGAATGTTTCAAACATATTAACCGAAATTATAAAATCAATCATTCCTTCTTCTGACTCACTTGCCAGTGTAGTTTTTACATTGAACCATGAATTTGCCTTAGATAGCTCAGTGTCAAACCGCTTTGAAAAATTTGCTATAGCATTTCCAATTTCATTACTTATAACTGAATTGATTAAAGGGTATGTTTCAGCAATCAAATTACTAATTAAGTAATTACCTTCACTATCCATGTCAGTTATTAATTGATTTTTTTCAGCACTAGACCGGAATTGATTTTCGAAAATACCATGCCGAATGTCCGCACTTAAATACTTATCGAGTCCATAGTTCTCATTTTTCACGAAGTCAGTAATGAGTTCTTTCAATAATTCAACTAATAAAGAGTTAGTATCTCCAGCTGGAATAGCTGTGACATTGCCTTCATCAGAAATTAAAGTAAATTCCTCTGGAGGCTTTAGTTCCAGTAATAACGAATCTTTGAGTGTGTCATAGTAGTATTTATATCTTTCTAGCTTTGACCTTTTTAGACTTTCAATATCAACAAATATCTTGCCAGTTTCATATCTTGTCTTTATGTCTTCAAAAGAAATCTCATCGATAATTTCATCTCGTTCTTTCTTAAGATCAATATCTTCTTTTTGAGAAAGTAGTAAATCTATAATGGCTATTCTTTCTTTTTTTAAATCTTCTGTCCCCGTAAAATTAGGATCAGAATCTAATACAGAGGGTATACAAACAAACTTTAAGAAATACTTTTCAAGTGAGTCTAATCCTTTATTAAGAAAGAATTCAGATGGCCTTTCAATCTGCATTTTATCAGCAAGGCTCTCATAACTCTCCAAAAGAAATTCGTTTGTCAAACAGTTTGTACGCTTAATATCAATATCAATAAGGATACATAATGCAATTGATGCATATTCATCTAAATTTTCTTTAACACGGCTTAAAACATTTTTGACGGGAAAAAAATAATAGCTTACTGGATTTAAAATGCAGTTAGTTGCAATAAATCTAATGCACAAATCAAGCAAATCTGAGTTTAATAAAAAAATCGAATAATCTTTTGCAAACTCTGATTCAATTACTACTTTTTTTGAATAATCTTCGTAATGGGCAATTAAACTTTTGCTATCAAAATTGACGATCTCTTTAAATTTCAGCCTTCGATATTCAGGTATATCCTTCTCATTAACGCTCAATATAGTCCATAACTCATTCATATCGAAATCAAGATGAGCAGATGTAACATTACAACCGTTTTTCTTCATATTCTTTTTTGAAATCTGAAGTTTATTATCATTATCACTAATCAGATTAAATAAAGTAAAAAGAAGAGCTGCAGATGAATCATTAAAATACAATTTAGCAGCTAAGAGTTCAAACTCATCGATATTTTTTATTGCTTTCCTGTCACATTTAATGATATCTATAAGAAGAGCGGCTATTTTTTCGAACAAACATTTATTTTTTGGCTCTAACCCTAAATACACATGGGATTTAGCATAGATTTCAATTAAAGAGAGTATGTCTTTCCTCCACTTTAGAGCATCTATTTGTTTTAGCGTTTTGTGGTAATCACCAACTGTGTAAGATTTAATTATTTCTTTGTATTCAGAATCGATGTCGACAATTTCAACATTCTTTTTATTTACTACTTGCTTCAAACTTTTATCATCTATCTCATTACAGATCTCCAACACTATATTCAATTCAGTTTTACTTAAACCACGCCCATGAATTTGAATATCTGTTATCATTCGATGGAAAAGCAAATACTGATCAATTAATGGTAAGACCGTAAAAGGAGAAAGACTGCGTTCATTAACATCAATTTTTTTATCAAACTCTAAGGGAATCAGATATGCAGAAATGCCATCTGCAAGAAACTTTGCATAACCATTGTCGTTAGTTGTGCGCATATCATCTAGGATTTTGTTAAGGTTTTTAGAAAAATCATCAAAGTTATTTACTTGATGTTTGAAGAGCAGCTGCTGTATTAAAAACTCAGATAATTTAAATTTATTTTCAGCCAAAATTGTTTTGATGTATTGTGTATTGCTTTCGTTGAGCAATACTTTATTAACTAAAAGACGACAATCCACGCTCCAAAAAGTAACTCCATACAATTTTTCTATTTCATCAATATGCTTAATGCATTCTTCTCCTGATGAATAGAGAATCATATTGTCGAGTGTTTTCTTTGACAGTAAAATCCCATTTAGGAATTTTTTATGCTTTAAAAAAAGGTGCTTATACCATATAAGTTGAGAATTAAAATTTTTGAATTTAATGTCATGTGATTGATCTAAATTAAATATGTTCCTCGCAGAAAAGTCGAGATTAACTGGATAATTGGGGTTACTTGTAGCTCTCATCAAAAACACATCCAAATCAAACCCACTTAATTGCTCTAATGTTTTGATGAAATTTGATGTTATAAAAGAGTGCGATTTACCTCCGTTGAGAGATTTTGCTGAAAAAACATTATGAAGTAATACGCTCAAAGAAACTTTTTTCATATAAAATCCTACTAAGTTCACGTCACCCGCTTCATATTGATAACTTGAAGCGATGCTTATGTCATTAAAACCAATCTCATCGATACTGTATATAGTATAATGGAAATTAATTTTTTACAATTCCCGCAGAATAGTGCTAACAATTTTGTTACTACTAAATTATCAGCAAATAATAATTGCATAAAAAAACAAGATATGCTAAAGATTAAAGCTATTTTAAGTTAATAAAAATAGTGAGAATATACTATGCCAAGTGCCACTAAGACAAAAACAAAACGATACCCTGTTCAAAAAAAAATTGATGCTAATATTCGCTCAGCTATTTATTATAAAATTGTCTTTGCTCCTCTTATAATTTTGACGTCGTTAATGTTTTTAATAATGAGCATGTTGATATTGGGCTATCCCCTTTCCATTTATTACATTTTTACATTCATAGCTCTTTTTATTGGTCTGCTTATATCATTCACTTGCATCCCAGAATTTAAAGATACATTAAAGCCGCTTGTTGATCTTTTAATTTATATCCCTGCATCGATCTCAGGGAGTATATTGATATTAACTTCTTTAAGAATACCAACAGATTCTCAAAAATTGATATTAACAAATAATGTATTTGCATATTTCATTTATACTGTCATAGCTACTGCGACTATCATTAAATGCTCTCTAACATATAATGAATATTTTGAAAAATATATATTGCAATGTAAAAAATCAACTCATTACAACTTTTCAGCATTAGTAGTCACTAAGGTAAAAATCTACTTCATGAAGAGACGCAAGAGTAAAACTGAAACGAAAAATTAAACATTAGCAAAATCTTTTTTATCATCGAAAAACAAAGCAGTATACAATGCCAGGGTACTTATTAAAAAACTTATTATGAAAGAAACGAAAGAAAAATTCAGTGCATAGCTGCCACTTAAACACTTGAATATTAAGTAAAAGAAAACAAAATTCACTGCCGTTACGACTATTAAAGTAGTCGAAAAGCAAGGCTTTTCTTTAATTAATTTAAACATAAAATATCTCCATTTTCAGTAACAGTAACAAACTAATTAGCACAATTTCATGGCATGTCAACTTTCTCTTAACAGCAAGGGCTAACTCAGCGAAGCTGAGTTGCCTTGCTTTTTCTGCCCTTCGGTTGAAAAAGGGAAGTCAAAACCCACATCGTTGACATAATTTAGCTATCGGTTATAAATAGATCAGGCATAAGGAATATGCTTATTTTTAGAAATGGAGCTTCTATGAGAGATATATACTACCCTCCCCTTGCAGAAAATCTACGTATTCATTGTGTCAGCGTCAGACTCAATAACTCAGAGCTAAATATTTTGGATCAAGAGCGTAAGCATCACGCTAAGGGCGAGTGGCTTCGCATGTGCCTTTTGAAGACCCAACCTTCTATCGTTCCTGAGATAAACAGAGCGGCATGGAAAATGTTTGGCGAGATAAATCACAGGCTCAATGAGATTGTTAACCACCTTAACTCAAAGCAGTCGTGTACCCCTCTTACTAAGACAGAATTGTTCGCAGTAAAGCGGCAAATCAGTGAGCTTCGCTCTCGCCTACTTACTGCTGATCTATGGAGTATCCCCTCTAATGAAGGGCATGCAGAAGATCAAGCGAGGTAAGAGCTTCGCAGGAGTTGTTCTATACGCGTTGAAACCTGGAACACATCATAAAACTGATCCCGTAGTCATAGGGGGGAACCTGCTGGGAGATTCAGCAGCTGAGTTGATAACTGAGTTCAACGCTTCTGCTTCACTTCGTTCAGACGCGGCGAAACCGGTGTGGCATAACTCGCTTCGCCTGCCACAGGGTGAATCCCTCACAGCGAAGCAGTGGGTTGTGTTTGCCGACGACTATATGACACGTATGGGATTCAGTGACACTCACCTACGTTGTTATGTCCTACATGACGATGAGGCCGGTCAGCACATTCATATCATTGCCAGTAGAGTAGACCTCATCAACGTAGGGAAGCTCTACCTGGGAAGGAATGAAAACCTAATCAGCACGCGAGTAATTCAGGAGCTTGAACTGACTCATGGCCAGACCAGAACCAAAGGTCCCTCTCCTTCACATAGCACTTCCCCTGTCAGAGAGCGCAAGAAGCTATCTCGTGGCGAGCAACAGAAGGAGAAGCGTGAAGGTCATCCAACTCCTAAAACGTTCCTGCAGAACACTATCGATGAGCTTCTTATAGCTGCCAATGATATTCCTCGCTTCATTGAAGCACTTCGCGAGCACGGCATAACGCCAGTTCCGAATATTGCCACTTCTGGCCGCATGAATGGTTTCTCATTCGAATACTCCGGTATAGCTTTCAAAGCTTCGCAACTGGGAAAGACGTACTCATGGGCCAACCTTCAGGAGAAGCTTCACTACGAACCTGAACGTGACAATCCTCTGCTCTTTGATTTGAAAGCTACGGCTATGGGAGGTAATAAGACGAGTGATCCAAAGATAGAAGCTACTAATGTAGTAATCATACCGTCATTACCAGTTGCTTTAGAATCCGAAAGTACGCCTCCTCCTGTGTATGAACATAGAGTTGAAGCGCCAGAGGCAACTGAAGCGCAGACACTGCTCGACATGACGCGTATGCCAAGCGAGCAAACCAGAAGTGCTGACTTCTTTATGACAAGGGTATTGAAATGGCTGCTGAGCATTCCTTACCTGGCCGCTTTCATAAACCTGCTCAAAAAGGCAGGTAAGACGTTTCTCCACGAAAAATCCTCATTTTCGACAATTCATAAAGTCCTCTCAGCTGAGCCTGAGTTATCTGAGCCACTAGTCAGCAGCGAAATACTGACTGAACGCACAGCAGTGCCCTTTCGATAACCGCCTGCCTCAACACAACTTTCAAGCCTAAGTCCTTATTTGAACAAATAATTGATCGTTTTTACAGATCGATAAATCATATACGATAGTCAATACCTATCAAAACAGGATCATCGATCGGTACAAGTGATTTGCTTAAGTTTTGAACTCGTTCAAAAATGCGTCGTAAAAGCAGTTACCAATCAGCTAGTTATGAGTCCCATAACGTCAAAGGTATATAAAATGGACACAGCGGCTTTGAATAGTCAGAAAGTACGTAAACCTTCTTTCTTTCGTTCTATCAGGTTATGGATTGTTGTATTGGTGATTGTCTGGATACTGACTGATTCAAACCCCAGGGACACTGCAGGGTTCCTGTTCATGTGGACATTACCTGCCTTCTTCTTACTCCTCACCGCATATGTGTCATACACACATAAAAGAGCTAACGCCTCGACGATTGATCTGTTGAACGTCAACAATAGCGGGATCTGGAGTCATGAATTCCAGGACAGTAAAATGACCATTGATACCAACCGAGAGCTGCTGACACTGGAAGCTGGCAAGCGCAAAAAAGCTTACAAGTTCAATGAGGTTAAAGGCTGGAGATACCACCTGGCTAATGGAGGGGAAATCGTAGCTCTTGATTTAGTCGGTATGGCGGGGGCTAAAGGTCACAACAACCTTACTCGCCTTAAAAACTTCGAGAACTCAGGGTTCTTCATCCAGGTGAGAGACATTGAATTACCGGAGTGGCAAATCAAATTTCACCCCCGTAAAGGCCGTTTCCACCATGAACGCGGGATCCGCGATACAGAAATGCAGTTGAAACAATGGTGCGAAATTTTCGACCAGACACTCAACACACCCACGACAAAACAATGATTATCAATATCTAATAAGGGATTAAGAAATGAATAAAATTTCAGCAATTGCAGTTGTTTTTTTGGCAGCATTACTCACAGGTTGCGATAGCGAACCTTCATCTGCAGAGATTCAAAAGGCTATGCAAGACAACATTGATCACACAAACCAGCAAGCCAGACAACGGTTCGGTGAGAACAGCAAAGACATGCTCACGACTCTGAACAAAGCTGAGAAGGTTTCCTGTAAGGAGTCAGAGGCAAAAGGTACATACCTATGCAAAGTGGATACTGACATAACACTACCATTCATGGGCGAGAAGCAAACTGTTGCTGAATTCAAATTCACGAAAAATAATGGGAACTGGAAAGTGTCACCTTAATTAAATCCAAAAAATGCTGAATGAGGCTACATAGTTTGAGTTAAGTAGCCATCATTATCTTTTTTCTAATGACCTAAAATCTCCTGCATCCCCCTACCTCATCTTAAAGATACATAATACTCAACAATGTGGCCCTAGCACTCATACTAAACTTTAGTTCCAGCAGAAAACCGATATCTTTTGCCTAAATCATTAGGTTTATTTACAATACATGGCAAGATTGGTTTAGGTATCAGTGGAGAAATAAGTTTATTTAGCTAAGTACTTGTTTCATTTGATAAAATCAAATACTACAGAATGTGGAATTCGAAGGGATACCTGGCCATTCAAGTTATGAATGTAATGCAGAGAAATCTGTAAAATTTTGAAATTAGATAGATACTTATGTTTATGATTTTCTTGTCAAATAATGTTAAAGATAACAATAAGTTGCATGACGTAGCTTAACATTAAAAAATAGAGAGAACACAATGTCTACTAGTAAAGCTTTCACAGCATTCCTCAATAATATTAAAGTTGTTAATTCTGGTCAAATCAACAAAAGATTTGGACGAATAACTCGTCAACTTAATAACTTTTTTTATGATTTAGACTCCAAAAACTCTAACTCCCTACAGGTCGGATCTTATGGTAGATATACAGGCATAAAGGATATTTCAGACCTTGATATGCTATTTATTCTGCCTAATGAATGCTGGGACACATACAAAGAAAATCAATCGTATCTACTTCAAAGGGTTAAAGATAAGTTAAAAGAAAATTTCAAATCAACAAATATCAGAGGTGATGGGCAAGTTGTTGTCATTAGTTTTGGCAACCAAGATTTTGAAGTCTGCCCTGTGTTCCAAAAAGAAGAAGGCACTTTCAAATACCCAGACACAAACAATGGTGGCAAATGGAAAAAATGTAATCCAAGAGATGAAATCGAGTCTTTCCGGGAATTAAACGCCACACGAAAGGGGCATTTGAGGAGACTTGCTAAGATGATGAGAGTCTGGAGGACACATAATGAAATTGAAATGAGCGGATTTTTAGTAGATACATTGTGTTATAATTTTTTTCTAGAAAATGATGACTATGATGATAAAAGCTATCGCAGCTATGATGAGTTGATTAGAGACTTTTTCCGCTTCCTTGAAGATGAAGGAGAGAGAGAGTTTTATTATGCCTTTGGTAGTAATTCCAAAATACCCGTAAAAGCACAATTTTATAAAAAGGTAAGAAAATCAAGAGAAGCATCCGAAAATGCAGTTGATGAAGAAAGCTTCAATGCAAAAATGAAGGAGTGGAAGAAAATATTCGGTCGTAGGTTCCCTAACAGTGATTTCTCAAAAGAGTCAGCGTCAACTTCTGAAATGCATATTGAAAACCTTTATGAGGTTAAAGAGAAATATCAAATAACTATCGATTGCAAATTAAAAGATGAAAATTTATTTGAAAAAATGCTTTCTAAAATAATAGGAAACTCTGAGAAAATAAATAAAAATGTCCAGTTAGAATTTTATTTAGAAGAATCTAATGTACCACACCCCTTTGTCCTTAAGTGGAAAGTAAAAAACTCGGGAAGTGAGGCACTAAAAAGGAACTGCATTCGTGGTCAGATTATTAATGATGATGGTAGCCATAAAATTCTCGAGAGGGCAGATTTTACAGGTGAGCATTATGTTGAATGCTATGCAATATATCAAAATGAGGTAGTGGCGAGAGATAGGATTCAGGTTCCAATTGATATAAAAAATGCATAAGGAGGACATGATGATTGATAAATACGAATACTTAGAAGCTCAAATAAGAGAGTGTTTCGGCAGAGTGGTTTATACTCATAAAACTCATGAGAAACTAGCTGAAATATTTCTTGATAGACTTAACTTATTCAAAAATGCACAGATAATTTTATTGACAATATCCACCGGTTCTTTTCTAACTTCTATTTTTGGAAACTCAAAGTGGGGTGCTATTGTAGGCTCTTTAATTTCAGCCATTCTTCTATTCATAAATACATACCTTAAAAATTATGATCTTGGCTCA
Source organism: Pantoea sp. ANP04 (assembly GCF_041982285.1). Classification (NCBI taxonomy): domain Bacteria; kingdom Pseudomonadati; phylum Pseudomonadota; class Gammaproteobacteria; order Enterobacterales; family Erwiniaceae; genus Pantoea; species Pantoea sp. ANP04. The sequence goes on from NZ_JAUTYS010000001.1 coordinate 372,676, forward strand.
TTAACTCAGAAGCATAAACAAGCAGCTAATGAAATTTGGTGCGTCAGAGAAAAGTATTTATCTTTACTTACTGATATTAAGATAAAAGATAAAAGCATCGACGATTTACAAAAAGTGAGAGATGAACTTTTGGCAGAGTTATCTTCTATATATTCAAAAGCGCCTCCAACTAACAGTAAAGCATACACGCTTGCTAGTCGGGCTTTAAAGGAACTTGAAGAAATGACTTTTAATGATAGTGAAATAAATGCTTTCCTACCAGAGTCCCTTAAGAAAAAACAAAAAACTTAAATCAACCAAGGTCTAGTTATCATTTCCTCGGGTCACTTGGTAACTAAGACTAAAAAACAATTATTCAAGATTAATTATTGGCAATATGAATTAAATTCTCCTTTTTTTTCTCTTTCTTCTGGCAGCAACAACCTGATTCAGGAGTACAGCTTTCTCATATTTTACCCTTTCCTCACGATAAATATTTTCCGCCTCTTCTTCATTGTCAATGGCATAATGAATCATAAAGCGAAAGAAAAACGTAATCTCATGTTCATAGCCAAGGTGCTGAATGATTCTTGGAGAACTTGATTTTAGAGCGTTTGATAGCATAGATATGATAGTAAAACGATCAGCGAGATCTGTTTTAGATTGTGGAAGGTAGTACTTAATGTAGTAGCCGACACAGAATAGCCAGATATATCTAATTATCTTGTCCTGAGCAAAACCTGATTTTTTTAATCTCTCAATAAACATTTGCAAAAGCAAAAGTAACTTTTCTTCCCTTGAAAGAGCGTCTGTATTTTTCATAGATTGCGTCCTTGCAAAATTGATCAACCACTCCTTGGTTGTATATACAAGATAACATATAATTTAAATTGCGCAATATCTGCGCAACTAAATATTTAATCAGCATTCGTTTCCCTGTCTATCCTGGGCAATCCATTATTAAGTTGTTCAAAACTGATTCCGTGATTTATAGCATTAAACTGCCATACAACAAACCTCTCTTCCAGACTCCTTAGCTCTTCTGCCAATACTTTATTTTTGAATTCGAGATTACTGATACGCTGTGAGGCCATTTTTAAATTAGCTGGCCGTTTTTCTTCATTGTTTCCAGACTTAATATTTTCCTTCTTAATATTGAAAGCCATGACAATATCTTTGTGAAGCCCCAGTGACTGACGGGTTGGTCGCTTACCAATCAGAGGTTCAAGCCTGTCACAAAGATATTCCCATGAAAGCTTACCTGACTTCTCAATGTCCCAACCTGCTATTGTGTTTTTAATTATGCTGATATCTTTATTATCTAGATGTTTAGCCATATGACTCTCCTTTTAATTATGATTTATCCTTTCATTTCCAATCAGTTCATTTCTGCTCGCGCCTGTGAGATTTTTCATATGTGTAAAATCATCACCCTCCAGTCTTACCAGCGCCCCGTCCTCAAGATTTTTGCTTTTGAGTAACGCTATCAAATCCAGAAGTCTTGCTTGAGTTTTTTCGTGATAGGCCGCCCACTTGTCAGCCCCGTATTCCTCTTCCATATCAACCTTTGCCTTTTCAAGAAGCTGCTCTGTGTAGGCCGCAGTAGCTTCCAGCCTGCTTAGCGAGGCTTTGTCCCCTTTCACGCACACATGATTGCTGCAATTGATACAGTCCCTGAACTTCGTACACGGAGAGATTACGTAGTCATGAGTGCAGTAGCCAAACTCTGTCACGTGAATGGCTGCGTGGCCTGTATCTTTGACATCAATACGCCATGAAGGGTTTGCTATAGCTCTTGGGGTGGTGTTTTCTGGTTTAATGCCAATATTCTGCACACCACGCTTAACTGACTCCTGGACCTTCTCTTCCTGGCTGACGTGGTTATAGGTCCTGTTTTGTGTCTCCCTCACTCGTCCTGACCACTTGGCTAGTTCAAAATCTCCAAGCCCACCACGTTGTGCAATCGTATTAAGTAAGTGTCTTGCCTGATGACTTCTGAGTGAAAGGTTATTCCCCTTTGACCCTTTGTAGCCGTGCCTGTCAAAAATCGTAGAAATGGAGTGCGTCCTGCGATACTCAGTGCTTCCCAGATTGGCGCTGACCAGATTGGCGGTTGGTCTGAAAAGAGATCTTTGCGTCGTTAAACTTGCACTGAGCTGATACCGGAGCAGAAGACATAGTGCGTTGCTGTATCGAATGTTCTTTTCTTTATCGTACCAGGGGAAGTCTAGGTAAAGCTCACGGCCCTCACCAGAAATCTCAATCTCTCTGGCATATGTCCGGGCGTTTTCTGAAAGAGTTCTCAGCCTCCTGATAGCTATCTCAGCAACCGGGACCATGACTTCAGGTATCCATTTCACATTTCCACCAAAGCCTTTTTCAGAATAGAATCTCAGCCCATACCTCAGCTTTCCTTCCCTGTCCGCCTCACGGATTTCACAATCCGCAGGGAGCGTCAGGATTTCAGTTACTCTGGAAGGCGCACACATAAGCAACGCAAAGACAGAGCTTATGAACACGTCCATTTCTGAAAGCTGATCGTCTGGAAGTGCGAAGATTTCAGCGATAGCATTCAATGACTCTTCGTCAGGTAACTTTGCCTCACGAGCCTCTTGTGCAGTTTTAGTGAGCCTGTGGCTTGCTTCCGGCGCTTTAAGCGGGCTCTTCCAGAGCAGTGAATGCGTGATCAAGAATTCTTTTTCTCTGAGAAATGAAACCAGTCCTTCCAGTACTTTGCCGCAGGCGTGCGCTACTGCTTTGGTGTATGTGCTTTTTAAGGTGACAATGCACTGGTCCAGAACAGTGAGGTTAACGTACTGAATATGACTCCGCCCATTGACCTGCAATAGGGCTGCCTCAAGTGTCCTGAAAACGATATTAAGACGCTGATTGATTTTCTTGCCCCCATTCATGTAGTGGTAAAGGACATAGCTTTTAGCGAACTCAATAAAATTCTTGTCTAATAGCTCATTTACGATAACAGAACTTTTTTTAACGCCTTTGACAGGGGTTTTAGTGAAAAGGAAAACTTTTGGCCAGTTAACCTCCTCCCAGCTCACAAGGGCGTTTTTATTGAGAGTGAACCGACAGTAGCTCACAAAATCATCTATCTTCTGCGCGCAATATTTTTCCCTGCGCGTTTCGAGTACTCTAACTTTATCATTTTTGATATTATCCATTTGACACCTCCGGGTTTGATTTAATTTCTTTGCACTTATTTATCACCTCTGATACTGCAATAATTGTTCTGTCCAGTATTTGTGTAGTCATAGGATCAGCCACTATGCACTGAATCCTGTTACGCTCATTGAGTAAATATTCGAGTAATTTTTCATGCGGCCCTTCAACAAAAGGTCTGAAATGCATGCAGGTGTAACAGGGGATGGGCACACATGCTGTGCAGGATTTGCAACTGGCGCATTGCCCTGACTTTTCACCAGTATTAATTCTGATATTGCCGCCGGGATATTTATCCTCACTTTTGTTAATCAGCACTCCCTGAAACATCTTTGCATAGTAGCCAAGCTCAGCGGAGACGGCATCTTCGATTTTATTTAAACTATCTGGACCTGACTGAACATAAACGCCTGTATACATTAAAGTGGAATGATCAAGTAATTCGCCTATAACGACTTCTCCATAACCCTCTCTGGCAAGCCGGGTACCTAACGTATAGCGAAACCGCCTGGCATTCATATTTATTACTTCACCCGTCCTTTCTGAGATCACGTCCTCTGTTGTAGCTATTCTTTTGAGCGTTTGAGTGCACTTTATCGCATAGGCATGAAGTCTGTCTGAAGAAAGAATCTCATGTAAATTCTCACACTCAACAACCCCCTCAAGCCTTTCCTTACAGACAAACAATGGTAATTCAAACATTTCTTTCTCAGAGAGTTTTCTGCCGAGCTGCTTGCTAAAAGCCTCAGAGACAATACGTGCCTGCTTTTTAAATATATCGAATAGTTCATGTGTGATCCTGAATCGCCTGAATGAGGCTCTATACTTTTCACCTTGCTTTATTCTGGGGATATTTATATAGCATTCGTTTATAGCTCTTTCGTTTATGATGTCTTTAGTTTTTATCTGTGTAATTTGTAAACTTCTTCTTCCCGTATGAATGGTAATTAAGGCCATTGCCAGATCAGAATAGGATATCGTACCCTTCTGGTATGCACGTGAGACAGCATCGTAAAAATTATCAAATTCCATGTCTGTCAAAGGGCCCTGATAAGGGTCTCGTCTTTTAACAACTTCCCCCTTTTTGTTGTCTTTTATCGTCCAGTTATCAACGAGGTCTACACAATTTTTGGTAATCCCCTCAAAACCTAGTTCATACCATTTTTTGATTAGGATCCTGAGGCAAATGAGATCCTGATTCGAGAACTTATCACTTGATTTTGTTGTTAGCATTACAGCTTCGTCAATTGAATCAAAACTCATAAACGAAATGAATTTCATGAAAACCCTGTTAATTTGCTTAACAGAACCGGGGCTGATTTCTTCTGCGAAATATTTCAGTGTATTCACATAGCCGAACCTGAGGTTACCTGACAACCTTTTAGTGACCTCACCCACATTCAGTTTTATATTTCTACTTAACTCCCAGAATTCATCATCCAATCCAAATGTGTAACTTTCATTTTTTGCATGAAAGATATCTCGATGCGCGTCCAGAAAATTTAATTTATTCATAAGACACCCCACTCCGCTTTTGGAAAATAACTTTCTGAACTGCCAAGGCTGCTTCCTCTGATTTTGAAACGATAAACCGTCTGTTGTAGGTTTGTGCTGTTCCAGAACCCGGCTCCCAACCCATATGGTTGGAACGCATTTTCTCTTGCATCTCTTCACTCACATACTCGGTACTTTCATCCATCAGTTTCGAAAATAAATAGTTCCAGGTATGTCTGAACTTATGCCCAGTCAACTGGCTTAAACCTGAGTCAATGCCTCTGAGTCTGTAAATTATCTTATGGTATGAAGGAACAGACAAAGGATCGCCGCGTGTCTCTCCTTCTTTGTGCGTAATAAAAAGGTATCCATGCTTTTTCTTTTTGATGTTGGCTTTTCTTTCCCCTGTAATATAAGAATGGAGAAGTCTGGTAAGTTCGTCAGACATGGGTAAATTTCTTTCAAGCGTTTTTACGAGAGGCTGATTGACTCTTGTGTCCTCAATACTGTCAGCCCTCCTTCTTATGAAAAGCATTTGCGCTGCAAAATCAATATCTTCTACTCTCAGGTTCAATAACTCGCCACATCTTATTCCTAGCGAATGTAATATCATGACTATAAGCTGATTTCTTAGGCGAACTTTTTTGTCGAATGGATTGAATTCACATTGAGGATCAATAACAGAACGAAGGATATCCAGATCTTCTTCTTCAATTGTTTTATAGACATTACCTTCTGAATTCCTGTATTTTATCCTCGGTCTTCTGGCTTTTATCTTTTTCACAAAGTAGGAAATTTTCCTATATCCATCATCTATATTTTTGATAGTTAGCTGACACAACCATTCGAGATATTTTGCTATGGTCGTAAGCCGTATGTACTTTGTCGCACTGCATACCCCAGGATGAGGATCTTTGATACTAATCACTTTCGCAGTTCTCATCCTGTTACCGACAAAATCCCGCAGAAGATCAATTTCGTTGTTATCCAGGAATCTTGCTGTTTTAATTCGCTCTTCAATGTCTATGTTTCGTATAAAAAGAAACCGATAAAAAAGTGCGATACACCCTGCCTGAGTCTCAATTGTTTTTATCGATTCACTACTGTTTCTCAGTTGTGTAGTAATAAATAAACATGGATAAAATACCGGAATACCTGTTTTCTTGTTTTTTATAATGCAATAGCGCTCACCATTTTTCATTCTAAACGTTTTAATACCAAATCTTTCCATAAACTCTCCTTTTTTTCAGTTAAATTCTTTGCAAAACAGGTATAGGTTAAATATTCAAAAACAATGACCTACAATAATTTTGCAAGAATATTTTATTAATATACCGCTTAATAACTGTCAATAAAGGATGGTACTAAATATTCTTTCCAAATGTTAATAAGGTATATATTAGGAATGTTCTATTTACCTGATACCTTAAAAACACTCTGCGCAGCTTGATATAACTGACTTCGCATTATTACCGTAAAGAATTTTGCAAATTTTATCTTATTTTTACGCTTAATTCTTTCCATTTTTATCAACAACTTTCACAGCATTCACTCTAAATAACACAACTGTTTAACTAGTCAATAGTTGCTTTTATTTTATAATTAGTTATATATAAATAAAAAATTATGGAGAGCCTATGATTGACATTAAAAACAACCTGGAAATTATGTGGATATACTTTCTTGAAAATGAAAATGAAATCTTGCAAGAATTACATGAATCATCTTCCTTCGAGTTCTACGAACGCTACCTATTGGAGTTATCAGCAAGGGAGTTCCTTGATTTCTTCCAATATTTATTAGACTACAAAATCGATAATAATCTTGATGATAAACATTCAATATCTCAGCTCATTAGCTATGGCTTTGATCAAAAATCCACTCTCGACGGAGAACCACAATTCGAAAACTTTCTGTCTATTCAATCACGTGTTGCCGATCTTAGAAGCGAACATTTAACCCAAAGGATTAAAAATGAACAGCAACTATTGGGTTCCAATATTGAACAACTAGCAGAAACCATAAAAAAGCAAGATAGGTTGTAATTCATTTATATGAAGGGTCATGCATATGATACATGGCCCCATTCCTATCACTGCTAAATTAACCCTCTAAAAATACGATTTATTTAAAATAATTTCACAATTTAAAATCCTTGAATTCATGTTCAGATTTAAACAAAAGGATCATTTTGGCCAGATTCTCAACATCTTCTTTCTGCTTAAACAAAGTCATCCATATTGAAAAGACTGCGTACTGTAATTTAAACTCAAATTCAAAAATAGTAGATACTGCACCCTTTATATTTCCTGAGAGATATTCTCCCAACCAGAAAGCAATGCTTTTAGAAAATTCATCATTACACATGGCTGTAACTGCATCATGATCGAATTTTTTATCAAATGATTGTTTTTTCATAGACTTAAAATATTTATTAGTACTAATAAAATCGTTTAGCTTCATATTAAATTCCTCTTAAATGGTTTCGTTTCGTGATTTAGAAATTAACACCTCAATCCATTCATCAATCTCCCCCTCAATAAACGCCACCGCACGAGAGCCAATCTTGATAGGTTGAGGAAACTGCTTTTGATTGATCAACTCGTAGATCCAGGAACGGCTGTAGCCGGTTCTCTCAATCACGGTAGATAAACGGATTAGTTTCGTATTATGTCGGTTCATGGTGCTCTCCTCTGTTGGTTTCGATGAGAGCAACTGTAACTAGGACTGGAAGGCATGAGTTAGCGTGGTCCCTGACAGCAGGACCATTGAAGACTGGGTCAGTTAGAATCCGAGAGTTTCATGACCTCCGAAACTCTCATGTTTTTTAGGTGTTGGTTTCGATTTATGAAGAAGTTGAACTGCCTAATGAAATCTATGGTTGCAGCTTTCATCGCAAGGGGTCTGTCTGCGTCTTTAATATGGTAGTGCAGACGAATAACTGCCTCATCGTCTTCGTCTGTGTACAAAAGTCTCGACAACCTGTCGTCAGAAAGACGTAGATCATTCATTTTTGCCCACAAAAGCATGTCGAGCATGGCGATAAGCCTATAGGAGATAATCTTCTTTATCGTCCCATATCCGAAGCGTACCGCTCCTGACATGTCTGCTTTTATGCCTTTTACGCGCCGCCATTGCGGGAGTGCTGATTTGATAGACTCTGCAATTTCATCGTCTGTACCACTGGCAAGATCGATCTCTAGAAGAACTGTCTTCTCACTTATTGCTGACATGACAGTTGAAACATAAGCATCATGTTGAGGCAGATTAACGCCATATTCATCACTTCCCTGCTCCCATGAGATTAGATTAACTCTCAGTGCAGTTATGCTGAATTCAGCAAGCCTCGTTATATCTGTAATGAAGATATGAGGGGGACTCTGAAGGGTGTGGTCATCTTCCATGTAGTCGAGTTGATCAGATCTGAATAACATGGGCTTACCGTTGAAGATCTGTCGCATGTATCCCCCAAGACCGACCTTTTCCTCTTCAGTAGGCCATGGCTTGAAAAGAAGGGCTCTTGCCCATAACTCGTGATAAAGCGCATTGAGCGTTGTATCTTCAAAACTTTTATAGTTTTCTATGTTCATCCAAGCTTTGACTGCTCTTGTATCTTCAGTAGACCAATTTTTCATAATTTTCCTATTTGGTAACAAAGGTCGACTCACGATTAATGCCTATACTTATTAATAACCTGTCTACTGAGAATTCATATGAATATTTTCATAAGTTCGTTGATATCGGGTTTTGAAGATAAAAGAAAAGCTGTCAAGGATGCCGTTTGTGTTCTTGGGCATAAACCACTTATGGCAGAGGATTTTGGGGCTAGAGCAAATTCGCCACAAATCACTTGTCTTAACGGTGTTCGTGAATCTGATGCTGTAATCTTGATTTTAGGCTCTCGATATGGAGCGAAACAACAGTCAGGCCTGTCAGCAACCCACGAGGAAGTTATTGAAGCTCGTAATACCAAGCCATTGATTATCTTCATTGAAAGTGAAATCAGCGAAGCGGAACCTGAACAGGATAAACTGATAAAAGAAGTAAGTACTTGGGAAAAAGGTCTTTTTAGAGGAGAATTTTCTTCAGCTGAAGATCTAAAAGCTAAAGCTCTTAAAGCAATTCATGACCTTGTACTTGCCCGTGCAGTAGCACCTCTTGATCCAGTGGGCCTTAAAACTAGAGCAGTTGAGAATCTGCCGCGCAGTAACCAAACTTTTTCACAAAGCGCAATCAATCTGGATATCTCAATTGCTGCCGGCCCTGATTCAACCATTATCCGTCCTGCTCAAATGGACTCTAAAGAGCTTGAGGATAAGTTATCAAAAGAAGCTCTTTTCGGCAGGCATGCTATCTTCGACAAGCAATTTGGCACAAATGTATCGCTTGAAAACGGAGCGCTGTGTATATGTCAGACGCTAAACCGGGATCTTAAGAATCTTGTAAAGCTACATTCTAATGGCGATCTACTGATCTCATTACCTTTGTCTTCACCTTCAGGAGGCCTTCCCGCCATCATCGAAGAACAGGTAACTGAGCAGCTCTCAAAAGCTTTAGATTATGCTTTATGGATCTACTCTGACATCGATCCTACACAACGATTAACTCATCTCGTGCCTGCGCTAAGCATATCAGGTGGCTCCTCAGCCTCATGGAAAACTCAGGCTGAGTACCTGGCTAGTCCCAATACTATGTATTCATCATTCTCTATGGGACAAGATAAAGCTCCGGTCTTCTTGAACCCAGCTCATGTTGGAAGACAGGCATTTACCTTAGATAAGCTTTTATATGTCGAAGATTTCATAGCTCTCTTACGTCGACAATGGAAAAGTAAGTAAATTTCACAAGCATATGTTTTAGGCATATGCATAGGCATATTTAACATAAATATCATTCTAAAATACCATTAAACTCATAATGTTAAATGAACTATTCAAATCCTCTCGTGCCGACCAAATTCCCTGAAAAGCAGCCCAAAAGGCTGCTTTTTTCGTTTCTGTCATCAAAACATAACTTTCATCACATCTCCTGCAAAGCGTTCTATACTTAACAGCGTGTGGGTAACAAGAGGAGAGTTCATGACATTAATCGAAAAAGATGATCCATCCGAAGCACCCGAGTCCGGCGATAAGCAACCTTCCCCGCCAGACCAGAAGTAACCCACAGGGCCGCGTATGACGCGGCCTTTCTGTTTCTGTTATCTCTGCCCACTCTCCGGCTTAACATTCAGAATTGTCCGCTGAAGCAGTTAACATTTCTCTTACAATCAGCAGGTTAACGCGGGCGCCCGAAACTGATCTGCCTCACAAAATCGGCCATCAGTCGCGTCTTTTCATCAAACTGAAACAAAAATGTCACAAAAATTGCCTACTCTAAACTCCCCAGAAATTGACGGATAATTTTTATGGCGATCAAAGCGAAAAGCCTGAAAGATGCGGAGGCTTTACTGCATTCAGGCATTAGCAAAGTGGAACTGGCGTATGACATTGGTAGCGACGACTTCTTTCGTCTGGCGAGCCACTGGTGCGACCGGGGTGCACGCATCAGCAGGGGTCACCACCATTTTGTTGTTTCTCTGAAGAGTTTTGCCATTCCTCCCAACGACTGATTACGGCGGGCTGCTTGCCCTGATGCATCGTGCCTGATTTAATGCCTTTTTGGCTTAAATGGTTTCGCATGCGCTATCCCGACCTGCCGCTGCCGCCTGTTCCAGGCGGCTTTATTCTTTCCAGCCACCTGAACCACAGCGATTATTTGCTGGCGGTGAGTCGCTTTGACCCGCAAAAGTATCATGACGTGCTGGCTGTCGAATGGGGTATTCCCTTACCCGCCCGACTGCAGCAGGCTGTCACTAAACGGCGTGCTGAATACCTCGCCAGCCGTTTACTGGTCCGGTCGGTAATGAAAGAGCTGGGCATTGCCGATTTCATCCTGACCAACGCACCCGATCGCTCCCCCTGCTGGCCCGCTGGCGTTCAGGCGTCGCTGTCGCACAGTGCCGGTGTGGTCGTGGTAGCGGCAACCCGGCAACGCTGTGCGGTTGGCGTCGATGTTGAGCAGTTGATGTCAGAGACGACGGCGCAGGAAACGGCAGAGTTGTTGATGAATGCGCAGGAACAGCAACTTTTGCAGACGCTGCCCGTCTCCTTCAGCACTGCCGCGACGCTGCTCTTCTCTCTCAAAGAGAGCCTTTATAAAGCGCTGTGGCCACAACTGCATCAGCCGATGGATTTTCTGGATGCTGCACTGGTGTCGGTAGATTTCGCGCAGCAGCGCGCGACGCTGCAACTGGCTCAGGACTTCGGTGGCTGTTTTGCGATGGGGACGTTACTGGAGGCGGAGTTTATGTGGCGCGATAATCAGGTGATCACGCTGATTATGCATCGGCTTTAAAAGCGTTCTAAACAGAACGCCAGTATGTTTTTTCCTGGCCTGTCACCTTGTGATTTGCGACCACCACTAAATCAGAATTCACAATAAGCAGAGGCACAACAGGGTCGATGCGTTCCGCCAGCCACAGGCATATTTCACCACCAAAAAAGAGTAACACGCGATAATGGCTGGATTTGTGCTGTTTTGTGAGCCAGACATGAGTGGGTATTGCGACACTTCAGGTATAAGAAATATTTCCCTGGAACAAGGTACGCATGAAAAATTCTCTGTTCAGATTGTCCCCGACTTTTTTACTCTTTTTGCTTGCCTCATCAGCCACTGCACAAACGATCTCCCCTGAAATTACGACGCAGTCAGGCAAAGTCAAAGGCGCAGAGCATCAAAACACGCTGTCCTGGACCGGTATTCCTTATGCAAAAGCACCGGTCGGGGAACTGCGCTGGAAAAAACCGATTTCCCCTGACGCATGGCAAACCGTTTTCGATGCAACCCGGCCCGCTACAGACTGTATCCAGGTTTCCCCGGACGGAGCCAAAGGTGATGAGGATTGCCTGAATCTCAATATCTATCGCCCGACAGAGAGCAGCACACCGCTTCCGGTGCTGGTCTATATTCATGGTGGCAATAATCAGCTGGGCAGTTCCACTGAGTTCGCGCCGGCGTTTATCGCTGAAAAATACAATGCCGTGATTGTCACCGTAAACTACCGTCTTGGCGCACTCGGCTTTAATCCATTGAAAGCACTGAACGATGGCAACCCGCTGGATGACTCCGGGAATTACAGCTTACTCGACATCAAACAATCGCTGGCGTGGATCAAAGACAATATTTCGGCTTTTGGTGGTGACAGAAATAATATTACCGTTTCCGGATTTTCAGCGGGTGGCAGAGACGTGATGGCGATGCTTATATCGCCCCTTTTTAAAAATACTTTCAACAAAGCCATCGTTTTCAGTGGTGGCATGACCACCTCTGACAAACATGAAGCGGAAAGCATCTTCGCGCAAAGAATAGCGCCTCTGGTCGTTAAACAGGGCATTAAACCGGATGCCGGCGCAGCGAAAAGCTGGCTCCTGTCGGGCTCACCAGAGGTTCGTCATTTTCTCTATCAGCTTCCGGCAGCAGATCTGGCAATGCTTTTTGGCGATGCGGGAATTCGCATGAATCAATTCCCGCATCTCTACCGCGATGGTGTGGTGATCCCGAAGGATGGATTTGAGACCAAAAATTATAATGCCGTCCCCGCCATCATGGCCACAGGACAACAGGAGTTTTCTTTCTTCGCCCGTAACGACCCACTGTTTGCAACACAGGTGAAAGACGGTTCGCTTAAAAATGATACCGCGCTGCTGAATAAATACACCTTTGCAAATTATTATGGCGGGCTGCTATATAGCCTGTTTAATGTTAACCAGTCTGCTGAGCGCATGTATAAAAATTATAACGCGCCGCTGTATGGGATGGAGTTCCGTTATGGCACGGATGCGTTTGTCACAGGTGATAAACTATCGGCCATCGGTTCTTTCCACGGCGTGTTTATGCCTTTTTGGGATAAAAATAAGTATGCTGAATTTACGCAGGATGCGCTGAAGCTAAAAGGCTCTCAGGCATTAGGTGAATTTTTTAATTCCTACATTAAAAACTTCCTGGCAACAGGGTCACCCAACGATCAGACCCTGCCGGAATGGAAGAAATGGACACCGGAAAATGCCGCAGCGGGGGAATCGCTGCTGGTGATGGATGCTAACAAGCAGAAAGCCATTATCTACATGAGCAATAAGACTTATAGCTATAACGATATTCTCACCCGCATTGAACAGGACAACGCCCTGTCAGCGGCAGACAAAAATAGTGTTATCAAAAACGTGCTGAACAATCGCTGGTTCAGCGCACCGCTTGATCAACATTTCGCCCACTAATCCGCTGCCTCCTGCGCTGGCAGGAGGCAAACTTTAACGCATCGACTTCACTGCAGATGACCTGCCGTACAGGGCTGTTATCTGTGATTTACTGCGTATGAGGCACACCTGCCAATGGATTGTTCAGTCAGCACGGCTGCCTGCTGCTGACGCTTACAGAAGTGTTAACACCGTGTTCAGCGACCTGCACGGCAATTAACGCGGTAGCTGCTGAGTGTTGCCATCTGCCGTCAAAGCCCTGTATCGGTGCGTTTAACCGAGTCGAGCGTGGCGAGGTCGCGTTCATTACCGGTCAGCTCCGTCAACTGGCCTTCGCGCATCTCCAGCAGCCGATCGGCATGAATGAAGTAGTGATCGTCATGGCTGATAGCAAACACCGTTTTACCCGCCTGCTGCAACCACGGCAGCAGCTCACGATAGAAGATGCGTCGGAAATGTGGGTCCTGATCTGCCGCCCACTCATCCAGTAGCAGCACATCGCGTTCTTCTGCCACCGCCAGCAACAGCGCCAGTCGCTTACTCTGTCCTTTTGAGAGCCGCAGATTGAGCACTTTATTGCCTTCAATCTTCAGCTTGTCCTGCATCTTCAGCCTTTCCAGCCACTGCTGCACCAGCGCCGGATTGGCGGCAACGCCTTCCCGCCCGATTAACCGGTCAAACAGATGCAGGTCGGTAAAGACCGCGGAGAACTGACTGCGCCAGACATCCAGCTCGTCTGCCGTGATCGCTTTACCATCCAGCAGCAGCGTGCCGGACTGCGGTTGATACAGCCCGGTCAGCAGCATCGCCAGCGTCGATTTTCCGCTGCCGTTGCCACCAATCAGAAACACCAGTTCGCCCCGGCGCAGCGTCAGGTTAATCGGCCCGACCTGGAAGCCGTTGTCACCATAGTGAAAAGAGACGTCGCGCAGCTCCAGAGTTTGCCAGTCTGACGACGCCGAGGGCGCGTGAAACCCTGCCTGATAAGGCGCGAGGTCAAAGGCGTTGAGCTTACGGAATGCGACCTGGGCGCTGAGCAACGTGGGTAACGCGCCCACTGCAGAAAGCAGCGGCGTGCGTAAGAACAGCAGCGTCAGGGAGAAAGTCGCGGCCACAGCAGTATTGGCCCAGCCCAGGCTGTTAGCCATGAAAAAGACCATGCCGATAGCGCCCAGGGTCATGATATTTGACCAGTTGACCGCACTCAGATGATAAGTATCGGCACGCACAATATGGTGACGCCAGGCGCGGGCATCTTCCTGATAAACTGTGTCATAGACCTGTTGCGCACGTGAGCGGTTAAGCTGTAACTCTTTACGCCCCTCAATCACCGTCTGGTAATCACGATAGAGGTTGTCTTCGATTTCGCGCAACTTTGCCATGTGCTGGTAAACCCGCGAGACCAGCATCCAGCCGCCCACCAGCGTCACACCCAGCCAGAGACTGGTCACCAGCAGCATTTTTGGTGACAGCCACGCGAGATAGATGGCTGAGCCGAGGGTAATGATTACGCCCTGAAACAGCTCCGGCAGACGCACAAAAGCCAGCGTAATTGCCCGCACGTCGCTGGTCAGTCCCGCCAGCAGTTGTGCACTGCCGAGTTGCTCGATGCGTTCAACCCGGCTATCAAGGATTCGCTTGATGAACTCGCCACGCAGTCGCCAGACAAACTGATGCCCGAGCATCGTCAGTGCCAGCTGCGAAGCCAGCGTCACCGCCATCAGCACCACCAGCTGCAACAGGAACTGCGGCAGCACCGCGAATGAGGTGTTGATGGCGACAATCATTTCGCGGTTGATAAAGGCGATCATGCCGATACCCAGCACGGCGCTTAACAACGTCAGGGCAATGACCCCGATAAAAGGCCAGCGAAACTGGCGAAAAACAACGCTTAACAACGTCATGCAGGCAATCCATCAGCTAAAAAACAGCCTGCAGTTTAATGGGATGCCAAATGATAGCAATAGTTATTCTCACCACGCCGTGACTGCCGTAGTGGGTTAAAAGGCGCGACGAAATGTCAGGTTATAACGCCAGGCGCCGGCCAGCGGATGCACGCCTGGCTTAAGCGGCAAAATGCCGTGGTAACGCAGGCGCGACGGCCCGCCCCACACCACAATATCACCATGCTCAAGCAGCACACGCTGGGTGCTGTCGCCCCGTTCGAAGCCACCGAACTGAAACACGGCCGGCAGACCCAGCGACACCGAAACGATGGGCTGGTGCAGGTCTTTCTCATCTTTATCCTGATGCAGCGTCAGCTTCGCACCCGGTTCATAGCGATTAAGCAGACAGGCATCCGGATTAAAGCCAGGAAAGCCCGCCTCCGCCGCGGCCTGCTGCGCCAGCTCGCGAAACAGCGGTGGCATGGGCGGCCATTTGCGGCCATTGAGGTTATCCTGCTGCTGATAATTGTAGCCGCGTGAATCCACCGACCAGCCAAAATCGCCGCAGTTGGTCATCGCCACCGACATGCGATGGCCACCCGGCGTAATGCGATGGGCAAAGGGGTTCTGATCCGCAATCGCCAGTATCTGCTGATACAGCGCCTCTGCGTCATCACGTGCGCGGCGCCGCAGGATCACGGCCCCCTCCGCCAGCGGCTCCTGCCAGGGTTGCTCTTCACTAAAAAGATCTAACATCAGGGTTCTCCGGATTCAGCGGGAATCAGAAAAGCAGCAAACTGCGGCGACATCCAGCTGACAAATTTATCGCCCTGCTTGCTGATCAGATAGACCGCCAGATGCTGTTCAATTGCCAGCGCTTTGGCTTTCTCGGTGCCGAGCACCATCAGTCCGGTGTCCCAGCCATCGGCTTCCAGCGCCGTGGTGGCAATCACCGTGGCAGAAACCAGTTTATGCTCAATGGGTCGTCCGGTAACGGGATCGATCACATGAGAAATGCGCTTGCCGTCCAGTTCATAATAGTTGCGATAGCTGCCGGATGTACTGATACCGTGTCCCTGCAGACTCACGCGTGCCTGAACCGCATTCTCCTGATCGGTGGGTTTCTGGATCGCCACCCGCCACGGCTGCTGTTGCGCATTAAGACCCCGGCTCAGCACGGCACCGCCGACTGACACCAGATAGTTGTTGATACCGAGCTGCTCCATCAGCCGTGCCAGATGATCGGTGGCAAAGCCCTCACCCACCGTCGAGAGATCGACATAGAGCTCTGGCAAATCTTTCTGCAACCATTGTCCATCCGCACCCTGCAGCACTCTCAGATGCTGCAATCCGGTCTGCGCACGGGCGGCGGCAATTTGGGCTACATCCGGTGTATGGATGGGCTGTTTCGTCGGGCCAAAGCCCCATAAATTAACCAGTGGACCGACGGTAATGTCCATCGCCCCGCCGGTTTTACGGCCAATCCGCAGCGAGGTCGTGACAATGTCCGCCATGTTTTCACTCACCGGCTGCGGTGACAGGTCACGGCTCTGGTTAAAGCGCGATAACGCAGAGTCCGGCTTCCAGGTGGAGAGCTCGGCATCATCCGCGTCCAGCTGCTGCTGAATCCGCTGCTGTAAGGCCGCTTTACGCTTACTCTCAACACCCGCCAGGCTCACCCGCCAGACGGTGCCCATGGTTTTTCCTTCCAGCACCATCGCTGTTGTCGGTGCTGATTGATCACAGCCCGCCGCCGTCAGAATTAAAATCGACATAAACAGCAGATTAATCTTATAACTCATCATTCCTCGCCTGTAACACTTTATGAATAGCCACTACAAAGCATAAAGTTTGGGTAAATTCGCTTAAATAGAGTTGAATATTTCACTGAATCACGAGAGCATTCCCCGGTCATCTATCCTGATCCCGCCTCGCGACAGGGGATTAACATTAATCAAAGTAAGGAGCTACAGATGATCTATGCGATTCTGGTCGTTGCCCTGGGTCTGTTTGTTTACGGCAGTTATAAAGTTGTCGAACAGCGTCGTCATCGTCACATGACCCCTTCCCGGCCGCGCCAGTAACGGGCTTAACTGCACCTGATTGGGGCAATCGCTCCCTGACGTGCGCGGCAAGTGTATCAAAACGGGCGTAACGCCTGTGGCTGTGAGAGCGGTAAAGCTGGCATGAATTCTGCACTGTTGAAACAGTGTTTATCTCTGAGAGGTGCAGAATGAAAAATTCACAGAAGTGGCAGTCAGCATGGCATCACTGGTTGAGCTTTTCTGCTTTTACTCTGGCAGGCGTGGCATTTGAAGGCGCGCGGTTTGGCAGCGTTATGTCATCAGAAACAACGGCGCCGGAAGCAACGAAGTGGCCAAAGGCTGATGCGTTTAGCCCGGAAGATAACGCAGGAGCGCAGCCGTAACTGCGCTCCCTTATCACTTAGAACTGGTAAACCAGGCCTACACCCACCACGTCGTCGGTATTGATACCGGCCGCGTCGGTGAAGGCGTTGTCGTCCAGCAGGTTGATCTGGTAATCAACATAGGTAGACATGTTTTTGTTGAAGTAATACGTCGCGCCAACATCGATATATTTTTTCAGATTCTGTGTGCCCCAGTTCTGAACATCGGTGCCACGTGAGGTCACGTAGGCCAGAGATGGGCGCAGACCAAAGTCGAATTGATACTGCGCAACCAGTTCCCAGTTATCCGCTTTATCCGCATAACCAAACGCTGAAGAGTCGGTGCTGCCGAAGCGGGTTGCGTTGAAGGAGCGTGAGTACATCGCTGCCAGATAGACGTTGTTCGCGTCATATTTCAGACCGCCAGTATACACTGACGCTTTATCGCCATGGCCGAGGATACCTGATGTTTCGCTGTTCTGGTCGTTGGTACGGTCAGACTGGAAGGTTGCCGCACCAATGCCGAAGCCTGAACCCAGATCATAGGTCGTGCTCAGACCCCAGCCGTCGCCGTTCTGGCCCAGCACGTCACGACCATTCGGTGACTCGCTGCTGTTGCCATTCTTACCCTGATACTGGACTGCGAAGTTCCAGCCATCCACCAGACCGAAGAAATTGTTGTTACGGTAGGTCGCCATGCCGTTACCGCGCTGATACATGAAGTTATCCGCGCCATAGGTATCGCCGCCGAACTCAGGCAGCACGTCAGTCCATGCGCCGATGTCATAGGCTACGCCGTAGTTACGACCATAGTCGAAGGATCCCGCATCACCAAATTTCACACCGGCGAACCCAACACGGGTAAAGCTGTCTGCTGTCCCCTGGTCTTCAGAGTTGTTTAGTGCTGCCTGGTATTCCCACTGGCCGTAACCGGTCAGCTGATTGCTGATTTCTGTTTCGCCTTTGAAGCCGAAGCGAACGTATGACTGGTCGCCGTCGGAACTGCTGTTGTCAGAGAAGTAGTGCAGGCCGTCAACTTTACCGAAGAGATCTAATTTGTTGCCGTCTTTATTATAGATTTCAGCTGCGTTTGCTGATCCTGCTGCAACCAGCAGTGCAGGAATCATCAGGGAGAGAACGCGACGTTTCATTTTATTACCCTCTGTTATATGCCTTTATAATTTGCCACTGCTAACTGAATGATTAAAAATTCAGCCGGCAGGTCATTGTTGTTTTATAGCGGGTAATAATCCACCAGGAAAATGCTACTAAATTTCCAAAACTGTTTCATCCATCGAAACAGTTATTTCATAATGTAAATAGCGGGGAACTAATAACCAGCACAGATCGGTAAAAAAAACCGCACAAATTGATACACCCCTTCCGATATCTTTGTTATCAACAGTTTACATCAGAGCATTCTGAAGCACTGAATGATAAAACTTATACGACATCTGATAATAGAATAGACCCCGCTATCATCATTTATTCCATTATTACCTTCATTCTCCCCGAATGAGATGTACAACTTATTATTTCCCGCCGGACAATCTGTCCGGCATTTTTTTGCCTGTCATTCGCCGTCGCACTATATCTTCGTAAACATTTTTAACGTGGTTAAATTAACTTCACTCTGCTTCCGCACAGTTTGTTAAATTGCGCACACTTTGTGCCCGGATAGTCTGAATATCCGCCATGTTAATTTATCACCGTAATTAAGCAAATAAGCCTCTCAGCTGGACCGCATTTTCAGCGCTCGCGCAGCGATTCTTTGACTTTATTCAGTGGTTTAATCAGGTAATCCATGACGGATTTCTGACCGGTTTTAATCTCCACATTGGCCACCATTCCGGGCACAATCGGGAATTTTCGGCCAGTGCGGTTGGTCAGCTCGGCTTTCTGGGTACGAACGTAGACACGATAATAATATTGATCACGTTTCACCTCATCCTGCAGCGTGTCTGGCGACACCGTTTCCACTTCGCCGTGCAGATCGCCATAAATAGAGGAGTCATAGGCGGTGACTTTCACGGTGGCGGCCAGTCCGGGCCGAATCCAGGCGATATCGCGTGGATTGATACGCGTCTCAATCAGCAGTTGATCCTCCAGCGGCACAATTTCCATCAGTTTACCGCCCGGTTCCAGTACACCACCCACCGTGGTGACCTGAATATCTTTGACGATGCCGCGCACCGGCGAGTAGAGCGTCGCGCGCGTCAGCTGATCCTCTTTGCCTGCGGCAACCTGCAACTGCGCATCCAGTTCCGCATTGTTTTTCACCTGCTCTTCGTGAGCGCGCACCAGATAGTCATTGCGCGCTTCGTCGATTTTGCCACGTAGATCGCTGACCTGACGACGCAGACGGATCACCTCAACCTGCCCTGCCGCGCCTTTCGCCACCAGCGGTTCGGTGAGCCGCAGCTCATCCTGCACCAGTTTCAGCGACTGCTGCAGGTTACTGATGGTTTCAGTGAGATTACGACGTCGCGACTCATAGAGCTGCCGCTCGCGCGTAACCAGATTCGGCTCCTTCAGCGTTTCGGCACTGAACTTCAGCGGCGTGCCCGACAGCTCCGCTTCCAGCCGCTCGGACGAGGCACGCAGCGTGCGCACTTTAGCCTGCGCTTCACCGAAATTTGACTGAAAGCGCGTTGGATCGAGGGTCGCCAGCACCTGCCCTTTCTCAACAATGTCACCTTCATGCACATTAAGCTGTTTGACGATGCCGCCATCCAGGCTGTCGATCACCTGCGCGCGGCTGGAGGGCGTCACTTTACCGGTGCCCACTGTGACCTCATCCAGAATGGCAAAGTGCGCCCAGATCAGAAATATCGCCAGCGCGGCGGTGCAGAGCCAGATAATCGCTGATGTCCGGCGCTCATGACGGGCAAGATCTTTATCAACAATCACCAGACTCATGCCACATCTCCTTTACCTGCCGTAGCAGGTGCAGTCGCGCGGCGCAGGATCTCGTCGCGCGGACCATCAGCGACAATGCGCCCGTTATCCATCACCACAATACGATCGACCATTTTCAGCAGTGCCGGACGGTGCGTCACCAGCACCAGCGTCCGGCCGCTGATCCAGCCCTGCAGCTGACGAATCACATGCTCCTCCAGCTGTTCATCCATTGCCGCAGTGGGTTCATCCAGCAGCACCACCTGCGGCTGACGCAGGATCAATCGGCTCAGCATCACCATCTGACGTTGCCCGCCAGAGAGCCCGCGACCGCCTTCATTGATAATACGATCCAGGCTGGCGGCGTCCTGCTGGATCAGCGACAGTGCGCCGCTGATACGCAGTGCCTGCAGCATCTCCTGTTCGCTGGCATGGGGATTGCCCAGCATCAGGTTCTGCCGCAGCGTGCCAAAGAAGAGGCGGGAGTCATGCGACAGCCACCCGAGCTGACGGCGTAAATCAGTGGGATCGATACGCTCAATATCGACACCATCAACAATCACCTTGCCCTGACTGGCCTGTGCCTGACCGGCAAGAATCTTCAGCAAGGTCGACTTCCCTGCCCCGACCTTACCCAGAATGGCAATCTTCTCGCCGGGCTTGATCTGCAGCTGCTGCACGTTGAGCACATTTTTTTCATTCTCTTCGTCATAGCTGTAATGCACATTGCGCAGATCGTACTGGCCGGTGAGCGTCGGACAGTGCGCCAGCGTGGCGGCTTCAGGTTGATCGAGCGGCTTTTTCAGCAACTCATCCAGCCCTTTCATCGCCATTTTGGCGTGCTGCCAGCGTGAGAAGACCATGGTCAGCTGCATCAGTGGAGCGATAGTGCGGGATGAGAGCAGGCTACAGGCGACCAGCGTACCGGTGGTGATGTGTGAATCGAGCACCAGGTAAACCCCAAACACCAGCATCCCTGCATAGGTGAGCTGCTGCACCGTCGATGCCCAGCCGGTAAGGCGCGCGCCCCACAATCGCTGCTGATTGCTGATCGCGGCGCTGACTTCATGCGTCTGCTCCCACTGACGCTGGAAATAGGGTTCGGCCTGAAGCGCCTTGATATCCTCAATGCCTTCAATGGTCTCCACCAGCACGGCATTACGCAGCGCGCCCTCACGCAGCCCCTCTTTAGCCAGCCGCGCCATGGGAATCTGAACCAGCAGACCCGGAATGACGATCAGCGGGATCGCCGCCAGCGGAATCAGCACCAGCCAGCCGCCTATAAACGACATGATGAACAGGAACAGGATAACAAACGGCAGATCGGCCGCGGCACCAACCGTGGTCGAGGTCAGCAACTCGCGCACCTGGTCGATCTCACGCAGTTGCGAGATAAATGAGCCGGTCGATTTCGGCCGCGCCTCATTACGGATGCTCATCGCCCGGGCAAACAGCATGGCGGAAACTTTCAGGTCGATGCGTTTACCCATTAAATCTGAGACCTGGGTTCGCATCAGCCGGATAAGATATTCAATCGCCGCAGCAATCAGTACCCCGACAAACAGCACCCACAGCGTGGACTGTGACTGCGCCGGAATCACCCGATCGTAGACCTGCATCGAAAAGAGAATTCCGGCCAGTGCCAGCACATTACCGATCACCGACGCCAGTGAGATCTCGGTGATACGACGCCCCATGCCGCGAAAGTTTTTCCAGAACCAGTGTGGCTCATAAGGCTGAATGAATTCGTCGATGCGCGCATCACGGCCACGCGCCGCCACCCCAATCACGCCAACATCGCCCTGAGCACGTGTCAGCAGCTCCGATAAGGCGCTTTCACGCACCACATCGCCGCCTTCACTGAGCCAGTAACGCGCGCTGCCGTCCGCATCGATATTCTCCAGCACCGCTACGCTGGCATTTTCCAGCACCAGCACCACCGGCGTGATCTCCTGACGCCAGCGCAGTTTGTTCTGCGGCACCATGGTCAGATGCAGTCCCAGCAGGCCGGAGAGCCGCTCCAGCTGCTGTGACACCGGCAGATGTTCAAACCAGCGCATCTGCTGACGCAGGGTTTTGCCATCGGCAGGCTTACCGAATCGCGCGGCGACGCGCAGCATGGCGGCAATCCAGTTATCGGTGTTCAGGGTTAACGTACTCATGATTTTTGCCTTATCGCTATTGCAGCGAAGGAAGGAGATCGCCGCTGCTTTGCTGGCGATCGATACCCATGATATCGAGCAGATTGTCTACTGCGGCGGCATAGCGTACGGTGGCGTCCCAGCCATCGTAGAGCGCGGTGATACGTGAGCTGTCAGCCTGAAACACATCCTGTTCTACACTCAGCAGATCGTTCAGGCTGCGCTTGCTCAGACGATATTCATCGGCATAAACATTGCGGGTATGGTCGGCGCTGGCCAGCTGCACTTCCCCGGCAGCCTGCCGTTGCTGCGCGCCAATCATGTCGGCATAGGCGGTTGAGGCGTTCTGATTAATGGCGAGTTTGGCTTGCTGCACTGCAGCCTGCGCTGCCTCACGGTCGCCCTCCGCTGATTCAGTTTTGGCATTGACCATGCCACCCTGATAGAGCGGCGCTTCCACCTGCAGCTGCACTTCATCATCCCAGTAAGACTGGCGATCGTTTTCATAGCGGGTCCGGCCCGCCTGCACTTTGATGGTTGGCCAGTGACCGGACTGTGCCTGGCGTACCCGTTCACGGGCGGCCTCCTGTTTAGACTGTGCGCTGCGCACCGCCGCGCTGCTTTCATAGGCAATTTTGTCGAGGGTGATCTGCTGTTTCAGGAGTGCCTGGGGCAGTTCTGGCAGTGTGGCGGGCACCACGCCGGTCAGTACAGTGAGTTGGGCGGTAGCGGAGCGCAGCTGGGCGCGATACTGCTCAAGCGTGGCTTGCATTGCGGCGATGCGGGTTTCCGCCTGCAGCACGTCTGACTGTGAGTTGAGCCCCGCATCGGCGCGCAGTTTCGCGATATCCCGCACCCGCTGCAGTGAAGCGATATTAGTGTGCGCGATGTCTGCCAGCGCCTGGTAGCGTTTGACTTCGAGGTAGGCCTGCAGCGTATCTTCCGCCACGGTGGTCATGGAGTCGAACAGGCCGAAGCGATAAGCCTCTGACAGTGCATGCTGTTCATCGATGGCGCTGCCGGTACGCCCAAAGTCGTAGAGCAGCTGGCTAAGCGTGATACCGCCGGAGCCATTGTTGTTGAGGCTCCCGGCGGAGTCAGTCTGATGGGAGCGGCCCGCCGCACCCTGTAGTGAGATTTGCGGATACCAGGCGCTGCGGGCGGCATCAAGATCGCCCTCGCCAACGTGGATCTGTGCCGCCGCTTCCGAGATTTTCGGATTACGGGCGAAGGCCCGGAGAATGGCGTCGCGCAGCGTTAAGCTGGCAATCTGTTCTTCGGTCGGCGCTGCGCGCCAGTTAAATTCTGCTTTGGGTAAGGGTGCGGAAAAGACCGCATTCACTGACACGCCGCTCAGGGCGCACAATAAAAAAGTTAACTGCGCTTTGTTCATTATCCATACCAACAGG
The DNA here is from genome assembly GCF_041982285.1 of Pantoea sp. ANP04. Lineage (NCBI taxonomy): Bacteria > Pseudomonadati > Pseudomonadota > Gammaproteobacteria > Enterobacterales > Erwiniaceae > Pantoea > Pantoea sp. ANP04. The sequence goes on from NZ_JAUTYS010000001.1 coordinate 396,358, forward strand.
GGGTTTTATCATCATGATGTTTTTCCTGGTGAACAAAGCGAGCAAAAGGGATGACGATCAGATCCTGACAGAGTTATTGCATTATTTTATTTATGATTAACATCAGAGACACTAAATAACTATTAACATTATTAGATCATATTCTGTACTTATTCCTGTTAAATAGTGATGAAATCTTTAATATTCCGCCTGAATGAATGAAAATTAACCACCCAGCCACGCCTGACCACTCCAGACAGGCTTAACAGACCTGCCCGGAAATCAGTACTTTTACTAATGATTTAGCGTCACACTATCGACTGTGCTGCCGGATGCTGCAACAGGTGATCGGCAAGCGTATAAGGCACATCTGAGAAGAGATGGCTCTCCTGAGGGAGGACAGCAACAGATGCCTGTGCCACATGCCCGGTCTCTGCCTGCTGAGTCTGACTAACGGTTTCCAGCAGCTGATCCAGCGTCTGCCCCTCTGTCAGGCTCGCCGTTTCGGTATGCGATGCCACCTGCACCGTCTGGCTGGCCGTCGCGATATTACCGGCGCTGTCTTTGGCGCTGACCGTCATCGGATATTCCCCCTCATCCAGTGGAGCCAGTTGTCCGGCCAGAATGGTCAGGGACCAGCCACCATCCGCTTTGACACTGGCGCTGTAATGCTGATCGCCCAGCGTTAATTCCACCTGGCTCCCCGGTTGCAGATTGCTGGAACTGCCCTGAATCAGATGCCAGCTGTTCACATCGGCAGCATCGATTTTGTTGTCGCCAAAGGCGATGTCCAGCGTCAGGGTTGGCCGCTGATGTACGGCAACGGTAAATAGCGTGTCCCAGCTTTGGGTATCGCTGTTGCCATAGTCATCCTGGCGATGGAAAGTGGCGGTGACCGGACCATCCGGCAGCGCCATAAGCTCGCTGGAGGTCATCGTGACCATGCCTTTTGCGTCAGGCTGGTAGGTTATCCCATTGATTTCCAGTGTTCTGCAACCCTCAATATAGAAGCTCAGATCGTGCTGCGCTTCCTGATAGTTGAGGATCATGTCACCACCGATATCCATTTCGGTGTAGACCTGCTGTAAATCCGTGTGGATATTCAGTTCATGGGTGACGTCGGTGTAGTTTTTTGCCCCATCAATGGACCAGGCACGGATTTCCCCGGCGCTGATAAAGGCGTTCACCTCCGCTGCCGGGATGATCACCTGCCAGTGTCCTTCCTGGCCCAGGGTGGCGTTATAATCTTTTCCGTTGGCGCCGCTGATAACCAGCTGATGGCCCGGCATGACGGTGGTCAGCATGCCGCTCAGCAGCAGATCCTGCTGGCTTTCCGCAAGGTTAATCACATCGTCCGCAGTAATCTTATCGAAGGTTATCTGTGGCAGGCTGCTCTGATGAGTGATCAGCGTCAAATCGTGAGAGTCAGTTGCCGTTTTTCCGTTGGGATCGGTCGCCGTGACGTTGAGGCTGTAAACGCCATCCGGCAGCGCGGTTAAATCACTTTCAGCAAAAGAACCGTACCATTTGCCGTCACTTTCCATGTGCGCGGTGGTGGTTTGCGTGCCCAGCGTTAGTTTCAGCACCGACCCCACCGGCAGGTGTGTTGCGCTGCCGCTGATCTCAACACCATAAATGCTCTCGGCAATACTCACCGCGTTGTCACCACTGACCGTATCCACGGTCAGTGTCGGTTTGATGGTGCGATCAGCATAGAGACCAAAATCGACGTCGGTAGTGGTACTGTGGCCCGCTTTATTGGTGAGGGTCAATTGCAGGCTGTGATTGCCATCCGGCACCCCTTTTAGCGCCTCAGCGGGCATAGAGGCGTTCCAGTAGCCCCACTTATTGACCGTACTGTGCCAGCTCTGGTCGTTAAAAGTCAGTGTCACTGTTGAACCCGCTTCACCTTCAGCACGCCCCCGCAGATGTACTGGCTTATGCGCTTCCCAGCTGGCGATAACGCCGTCCATGGCGATGGGTTCGTAAGGCCGTAGTGCCGGGGGAGATGAACTCTTCACCGTGGACAGCGTGTTGTCATTAACCGGGCTGCTATGCAGCGATTCCGTGGAGAAAGTGCTGATTGGCAGGTTCAGGCTTTGCGCAGCCACCGGAAGGCTCAGGCTTTGCAGGGGAAGTGGCACGATGGCTGGCAGCGTGCTGTCGGTAACGGCAAAGTCGCTGACTGCCGTCTGGAAAATGGATTCAAGCCGGACAGAACGAAACGTATCACGTGTTGACATAGGTAACCTCAGTTCAGAACAGAAACGCAGACTAAAACGCCCGGATAAACCGGACGTTAAGGCTGTCGACAGGTGGTGGGTCAGCTGATGCTGCCCGTTTCCGCTGGTCGGAACTGGTTACCCGCAGGTAACAGGGATGGAGAAAGAGGACGCTGATAAAGCGACAAAGGGAGCCAGAATAATGATTCACGGCGTGACGCCGTTTGTTGCACCTACCCTAATCTTTCATTCTGCTAATGAATATTGGCGATTATCTGGAAAATAAATTATCACGTGACTAAATAAAAAAGCGGGTGCTTTCGCACCCGCTTCTCCGATCAGCCTGACCGACGTTATTATTGCTACACCACATGAACCTGCAGATTCTGCTGCACCAGCACATCACCCAGGGTGTTCTCACTGGTCAGCGCCGAGTTGTGGTAGATCTCAAAGACTCTGCCCTCTACCGTGCGCTCGCCAGTCACTTCCCAGATACCGCCGTTGCTGTTTGCCAGGGTGACCTGACTGCCATCCGCGCCTTTGATCATCAAATCGTCACTCTGTTTGTCCGTAATATTGAGTGCCTCATTGAGATCGAGTTTCACGGAGTTGGTGCCGGTTTTACCCAAATCGAGCACTTCAATGTGTTCAACTTTCAGGCCCAGCGCGGTGAGGTCCAGACTGAGGTACTCACCGTTAAGCACAAGTGTATCCGTGCCTGCGCCGCCATCAATATGGGTAAAGTTAAGGTCACTGACCGTCACGGTATCCGCGCCGCTGCTGCCGGTAACCGACGCCCCTTCTGCCGTCGTGCCATCAGCCAGCGTAATCACTACGCCGCCGATGGTATAGCCCGCCTCCTCTGCCGGTGCCGCTGCCACCGCGGTGTCACTCGCTGTGGCGGTTTCACTGCTGACCGGCGTTACGGTATCCGCTTCGGTAATCAGCGTCGAGGTCACTGCGACATGGGCGCTGTTATCGTCGCTGCTGGTGCTCGTATTGTGCTGCGTTTCCGTGCTGGCACTGGCGACCGTGGCGCTGTCATCCGCTATTGAGAACAGCGCAAGCGACTCGGATGCCGCCAGCGTGACCGGCAGCACAGCACCCAGCAACAGCGTGTTTGTGGTGGTGTAACTGTTACCGGCTGCGTCGGTAATCGAAACTTTTGCCAGCGTACTCAGCGACAGCAGCAGGCCACCCACCGACAGCAGTGACGGTGAGAAGTTAACCGCATAACGCCCCAGCGCATCGGTTGTGGTGTTCAGCGTCGGACCGTTGTTGCCGTTGGCCAGAAGCAACGTTACGCTGACTTTTGAGCCCTGCGCGGCATTCAGCGATCCGCCCTGCACCACCAGACCGCTGAGCAGAGAACCCACAATGCTGAGTACAGGATCAACACCCACCAGCGGCTGATTATGCGACAACGCGGTAAAGCTGCTGGTACTGGTCGCGGTGTTGCCACCAATATCCGCCACCGTCACGGTCAGCGGATGGCTGCCGTCCGGAATGCCTTTCAGCGTCGCTGATGGCACGCTGATGCTCCATGCGCCGTTCGCACCGATGGTGGTGGTGAGGATGTTGCCCGCCACGTTCACCGTTACCGTGCCACCCGCCGCGTTAGTGCTGGTTCCTCTGATGGTCTCAGGGGCATTGGCCTCTGAGATGTTGAGGTAGCCATCGCCACCAAAGAAGCTGTTCACGCTGACCGTCGGCGTGGTGTGACTCACTACGCCCAGCGACGCCGAAGTGGAACCACTGGTACCTGCACCGTTGATGACGCTGGCGGTGACAGTCTGTAGTCCATCTGCAATGGCGGCGAGGTTAGCTGCCGGAACAGAGAGACTCCAGTTGCCATTGCTGCTCACGGTAGTGCTGTATGTCTGCCCACCCAGCGTCACCCGCACCGCCGATCCCTCAGCATTGCTGGCGGTACCTGAGATAGTCTGTGCGGTTTTTACATCCACCGCGCTCAACGCACCGTCTCCAAACAGTGAGGTAATGGCGACCACTGGCGTCGACTGGCTGATGGCGTTCAGCGTTCCACTGCTGTTCACCACATTTCCGTAGGCATCGGTGCCAGTGACCGTCACGGTTTTAATGCCGTCAGTGATCAAGGCAAGGTCCGCTTTTGGCACGCTGATGCTCCAGTTGCCGCCACTCACTACTTTGGTGGTATAGGTCTGGCCATTCAGTGTGGCGCTGACGACAGAACCCGCTGAAAGGCTGGAGGTCCCGCTCAGGGTCTGGCTGGAAGCCAGATCCAGGGCGCTCAGCACACCGTCGCCAAACACCGTATTCACTGTCAGGGTTGGCTGGACCAGTCCCAGGGAGACGCCCGCGCTGGTGCTGCTGACGTTACCGACCGTGTCGGTGACAGACGCACTGACGGTGAAGTTACCGTTAAGCAGCGTCGAGAGCACCGCTGGCGAGATGGCAGTAGAGAACGTACCGTCGGCGTTGACCTGCGCGGTGACGTTGGTACTGCCAATCGCCAGCCTGACGCTGCTGCCCGCCGCCAGCCCGGAGACGGTGCCGCTGATAGTCTGCGTGACCAGCGATTCCGCCACGTTAAGCACGCCGTCACCAAACAGCGGATTGAGCGTCACTTTCGGCAGATTGTGAATACCCACCAGCGCCCCGGCAGTGGTGCTGGTGGTGTTACCGGCGCTGTCGGTGACACTGAATCCGACCGTCAGGTTACCATCGGCAATCCCCTGCAGCAGCGCAGGCGTCAGCGAGACGGTAAAGTTGCCATTCGCATCCGTTGCCGTCACAAACTGCTGTGCGCCCACCGACACCACCACACGCGACCCCGTTTCCGCACCGCCCACGACGCCGCTGATGATCTGCGTCGACAGCGCATCTGCCACGTTCAGCAGACCGTCGCCGAACAGCGGATTCACCGTGATGGTCGGCAGCAGCGTATCGACGCGGACACCGGCGCTGGTGCTGGCGGTATTGCCCGCTGCATCCGTGACCGAAGCCCCTACCGTCACGTTGCCCTGTGCCAGCGTGCCCAGAATATCCGGCGTTACCGTGGTGCTGAAGGCGCCGCCCGCACCCACGGTAGCGCTGAGCTGGCTGTTGCCCACCGAGAGTGTGACCACACTGCCCTGCGCAACGTTATTTACCACGCCGCTGATCACCTGTCCGGTGGCGATATCGGCCAGATTCAGTACCCCATCACCAAACAGTGACGTCAGCGAAATGGACGGTGTCTGGGTAAAGATACCAATTGAGGCGCTGTTAGAGGCAACGTTACCCACGGCATCCCTGACACTGACGCCCAGCGTCAGATTGCCATCCAGCAGTGAAGTCAGATCGCTGCCCGGCAGGTTAACGCTCCACCTTCCGCCCGCCTGCACCGTTGTACTGTACGTCTTGCTGCCAAAGGTCACAGTCACCTGTGAACCTGCAGCTGCATTGCTGATGACGCCACCGACCAGCTGTCCGGCTGCGGCTTCTGCAATGTTCAGCAGGTTATCGCCGCCAAACAAGCCGGTGAGCGGACCAACGACCGGCACCGCATCGACAATCGCCGTAGCGGTTTCACCCACCGTGCGGGTGTTGCCTGCGGCATCCGTCAGGGTGACGTCAATATCCAGCTGACCATCGGTGAGCAGACCCAGTACCGACGGTGGCACCACGATAGCCCATTTACCATCCTGACCCACTGAGGCAGAGAGCGTGGTCCCGCCCAGCACCACGGAAACTGTGGCACCGACGCCCGCGGAGAGTGCGGTCCCGGAGATCGTCTGCGCGACGGTGGTATCCAGCGCACTGAGCGTGCCGTCGCCGAACACCGAATCAACCACCAGCGTCAGCGCACTGTTGACCACTTTATTGACCGTTAGCGTGGCGTCGGTCTGGTTGCCTGCAAGGTCATTGATCCGCACGCCAAACACCAGCGCGCCGTCATTGAGGCTCGACAGGACGTTCGGCGCAAGATCGATGCTCCAGCGTCCGTCAGCCCCCACCGTCGCGGTGGCGATCGGGGCGGCATCGCCCAGATAGAGGCTGATGGTCTGGCCTTCGGCTCCCTGCGCGCTACCGGTCAGCACCTGACCGAGCACCAGGTCTGCGGCGTTGACCACGTTGTCGCCGAGGAATGCGTCCACCAGTACCAGTGGCGCGGCGGTATCGACCGTCACTGTCTGGGTAGCCGCCCCCACGTTGCCGGCGGCATCCGTCAGCTGCGCGGTGATTGGCGTGGTGCCATCGGTAAGTGCCTGCATTGCGCTGGCAGGAACGGTAGCAAACCAGGTGCCGTTGGTTTGCACCACCGCGTTGTAGGTCTGGCCATTGAAGGTCACAACGACCGTGCGGCCAGCCTCAGCGATATCGGCGGTGCCGGTAATCGCCTGGCTTAGGGTGCTTTCATTGCCATTAACCTGGTTATCACCCGCAAAGGTATTGATCGACAGGGTTGGTGCAGTCAGATCGATCAGCACGTTACCGCTGGTCGTCACCGGTGTTGTGCCATCTGTGGCCGTCACGGTGATGCCGACGCTGCCGTCCGCATTGCCAAAGGCGGTGACGGGCAAGGCCCCGGTCGACCAGTTGCCCGACGCATCCAGCGTGGTGGTGTAGGGAACACTATTGATCACCACCTCCACTGACCCGTTCGCGCCGAGGTTAGCCGAAGTACCACTTACCGCTACCCCACCCGCCACATCCTGGGTGCTGATAATGTTGTCGCCCGAGACTGTGTCCAGCGTTACCAGCGGGCCTGGTGGTGGCGTCAGATCGACGGTCAGCGAGACAGGCACGGTTGCGGTATTGCCAGCCAGATCGGTCACTGCCAGCGTCAGCGTGGTCGATGGCGTAAAGGTGGCCATCTGCTCTGGCGTCAGCGTCACGCTCCAGTTGCCGTTACCGTCAACAATTGCGGTGCCAAGGATGGTGGTATTCAGCGAAACCGTGACGACAGAACCGGTTTCTGCGCCGGTCGTGGTGCCGCTGAGTATCTGCGGCTGAATGCTCTCGGCGTAGTTAACGACGTTGTCGCCAGTGAAGTCGGTAAAGCTAAGCACCGGCGGGGTTTTGTCGAGCACCAGCGAACTGGTAATGGTGGTGCTGTTGCCCGCTGCATCGGTTGCTGTCACGCTGACCGGATAGGTGGCATCCGGCAGTGCTGAAAGCTGCGCCTGAGTCAGGGGCACCGTCCAGTTGCCATTCGCATCCACTGTTGCGGTATAGGTCGTGCCGTCAAGCGTGAGCCCCACCGTCTGATTCGCGCCCACCTCACCGGTGGTGCCGCTCAGGGTAATGCCCGCGGCAACATCGCTACTGTTTACATAGCTGCCGAGGAATTCCGGATTGACTGCAGGCTGTGGCGCGGTGAGATCAGCGGTGAATGGCAGTTGCGCTGATGCGCTATTGCCCGCTGCATCCACCACGTTGACCGTCAGCGTCTGCGGCCCGCTACCCAGTGAACTCAGGGCATCCGGCGGAATGTTTACGGTCCAGTTACCGTCGCCATCCACTGAGCCAGAATAGCGACTGCCGTTAACATCGACGGTGATGCTGACCGCCTGATTCGCCCCCACACTGCCGGTGGTGCCGGTCAGGGTCACGCCTGCCGCCGCTTCACTGATGTTCAGCAGATTATCTCCGCCAAATGCACCAGGGTTAAAGCCGGGTACCGGCACGGCCACTTCGGTGACCACATTCAGCGCCGTGTTATCGCTGTTACCCGCGATGTCGATTGCGGTCACGGTAATAGTGTGAGTGCCGCTGGTGAACGTGGCCAGCTGCGCTGGCGACAGGGCCAAAGACCAGCTGCCGTCGGTCTGCACCGTTGCAGCCAGCGGCTGATCATTATTGAAGCCGGAGATCAGGACCGATACAGTCTGACCGGCACCGCTAATGCCGGTGGTACCCGTCAGGATCTGTTCCGTTCCCGCCTCGGCAGCGTTCAGCGCACCGTCACCAAACGGCAGATTCAGGGTGACATCCGGCAGCGAGTTAATCGCCACCAGCACCGTACCGCCGAAGCTTCCGGTGTTGCCGTTCACATCGGTGACGGTCACCGTCACCGGCCAGTTGCCATCCGGCAGTGACTGCAATACAGCAGGTGGCAGGTCCAGTGACCAGCGGGAACCATCCTGACTGAGCGTTGCGGAATAAACAGTCCCATTGAGCGTGACGGTGACCCCCGCTGCGTTATCAACATTCACCGCACCGGTAAGCGATCCCCCTGCGGCCGCCTCTGCGGCGTTAATCCGCCCATCAATAAAGGGTGTATCCAGCGAGGGGTCAGCAATCGGTGTAATCGCAGAGATAAATGTTTTGGTCGCCTCGGTCGTGTTTCCTGCCCGATCCGTGGTTGTGAGGGTCAGGGTATGTTCCCCGCTCCCCAGGCTGGCGATTACCTCTGGCGTCAGGCTGGCCGTCCAGTTGCCACTGGCATCGACCGTGACGGATAACGGGATAGCGTCATCACCTGCCGTGACGCTCAGCGTCTGACCCGCCACGACGGTGGAGGTGCCGGTAACCTGCTGAACCGAGGCGGCTTCACTGATATTAATGACGTTGTCGCCGAACTGCGTAACAGCAAAGTCAGCGGAAACCGGTGGGGTTTGCAGGATCTCAACGCCTGCAGTGGCCTGCGCCGGATTTCCGGCAGCATCAACAGCAGTGACCACCACCTGTGTCAGTCCATCGTCAAGGCCTGTGAGCGCACCCGATGCCAGGTTCAGCGTCCAGCTGCCGCTGACATCCGTGGTGGTGCTGAACGTCAGCCCGCCAAGAGCGATGTTTACTACACTGCCTTCCGGCAGGTTGGTACTGTCACCACTCAGCGTTATCGGGCCTTCGGTTTCTGCCAGACTGAGCAGCGAATCGCCAAACGGTGTGTTCAGGGTCAGCGCTGGCAGGGTGTTAAACGCCACATCCAGTGAGGTGGTGGTGTCCGTGGTGATATTGCCCGCCGCGTCAGTGACAGAAACGATGATCGCATTGGGGCCATCCGCCAGTTGTTGCACGTCGGCCGTCGGAACAGTAATTGTCCAGTTTCCGTCGGCATCTGCCGTGGCGGTGTAGCTGACATTATTCAGCGTTACCGTCACGGGTATTGCGCCCGTGGTGGTGCCGCTGATGGTGAGATCCTGCAGCGACTCCGACAGGTTAAGGGTGTCGCCCGCACTGACCGTAATATCCGTCAGCACAGGGCGTGTGGTAATAAAATCAACCTCCTTCGTGGCGGTTGCCGGATTACCCGCGACATCCGTTGCGCTGACGGTAAAGGTCTGGCTGCTACCTGGCACCACATCGGCAAAGGCCGTGGACGGTACATTCACCGTCCAGATGCCGTTCGCATCGAGAGTGGTCGTCGTCGTGTAATCCGTGCCGCTCAATGACACCGTTACGACAGTACCCGCTGCCAGCAGCGTGCTGCTGCCGCTGACCGCAACCTCTGCAGTGGACTCGGTGGCATTGATCACATCGTCACCGGCGACCACGTTCATGGTCAGCGTCGGCTGAACCTGCGCGCTGGCCAGCACAACCAGACTGCCACTGGCACTGGCCGGGTTACCAGAGGCATCGGTTGCCACCACCTGCACCAGTTGATCGCCATCCGGCAGATTACCCAGCGCGGCGGCCGGAACGGTTACCGCCCAGCTGCCATTCGCGGTCACCGTGCCGCTGTACTGCAGGCCGTTCAGCGTCACCGCCACCAGCTGGCCCTCAGCCAGATTGGTGCTGGTGCCGCCGATGCTCAGATCCTGCTGCGACTCGGCCTGGTTAAGGAAGTTATCCTCACTGAGCGTCCCGAGGGTCAGGGTCGGCAGATTCAGACTGTCAGCATCGCGCGTCAGTGTGGTCTGAACCGCAACCGCCGGGTTGCCCGCTGCATCGGTCATTGAGACAACAACCGGGTAGGTGTTGTCCGCCAGCCCCTGCACAACGCTGGCAGGCAGCGTCACCTGCCAGGTGCCGTCAGAGAGCACCAGAGTGGTGTAATCGACATTCTGGAAACTGACCGTCACTGTCTGCCCGGCATCCGCCACCGTTGCCGACCCACTGATGGCGACCGCTTCCAGTACCTCCAGGGAATTGATGATGTTATCGCCGCCGATGGGGTTGACGCTCAATACCGGCGGTGTGAGATCAACGGTGACGGCGCTGGTCAGCAGACCGCTGTTACCGGCCGCATCGCTGGCATTGACCACCAGGGTATTGATCCCCTCGTCCAGCGTCTGCACCTGCGCAGGTGTTAAATTCAGCGTCCAGTTGCCCTGCGCATCCACCGTGGCCGGGTAATCATTCCCGCCTAGCGTCACGGTGACGGTCTGGCCGTCGCCCGGCACACCGGTGCTGCCGGTCAGTGTCTGGCCGACACCCTGCTCAGCCAGATTCAGATAACCATCACCAAACGGGGTGTTTATGCTGACCGACAATGCCCCGGTTGCCACGGTGATTTCACGCGTTTCCGTGACCGGGTTACCCGCCGCATCACTGACTGTCACAGTCAGGATGTAAGCGCCGGCCTGAATACCGGCCAGCGAACCGGCAGGCAGTGTCAGGCTCCAGTCGCCCTCCTGGGTAACGGTAGCCGTCCAGAGCTGATTGTTCAGGGTAATCGTGACCTGCTGCCCGGCTTCAGCATTGCTGCTGCCGCTGAGGACAATCGGAGCGAGGCTTTCGGCGATATTAACGCTGTTATCGCCCGCAACGGCGTTCAGGGTCAGCGTCGGTGGCGTCAGATCCACCGTTACGCTGCCCGGTGTGCTGCCGGTGTTACCCGCCGCATCCTGCACCGTGACGGTATAGCTAATAACATCTTCTGGCAGGTCAGCCAGCGCCGTAGCAGGCACGTTGATCTGCCAGTTGCCGTTGCTGTCGACCGTACCGTTATACGTGACGCCATTCAGCTGCACGCTGACGCGCTGTCCGTCACCTGTTACACCTGTGGTGCCGCTCAGGGTTTGTGCTGTGGCGATCTCGCTGCTGTTGAGCACTCCATCGCCAAAGGCAGAGAGGATTTGTGGTGCCGGCAGAGTGGTCGCCAGTACGTTAAGCGTCGCCTCACTGCTCAGGGTCGACCCGCCGCTGTCTGTCGCGGTGACGGTCACGGTGTAAGGCCCATCGGCGAGCGCCGTGAGTGCCTCAGCCGGCACGATCGCACTCCAGCGGCCAGTGGCCGAGACCTGCGCGGTATAGCTGATGTTGTTAAACAGCAGCGTCACCGTACTGCCCTCAGGCACATTCACCGAGGTGCCGGTCACGATCAGCGACTGACCCAGCTCCTGTGCATTCAGGTAGTTGTCCTGGCTGATGGCGTCCATCGCCAGGCCAGAGGCGTTGCTGTTCACGTCAAAGTTGAGATCACGGCTAGTGGTGTTGCCTGCCACATCGCTGACCGCCACAGTGAAACTGGCGCTACCGTCATTAATGGCCGCCAGCGCACCGGCTGGCACGGTCAGGCTCCACGCGCCGCTCGCCTGCACGGTGGCGCTGTAAACCGTCCCCTCAATGTTCACAGTGACCAGCTGGCCCGCTTCAACATTGGTGGTGGTGCCCGAGAGACGCTGATCGGTGAGGCGTTCCGCGCCATCAACCACGTTGTTACCAGCAAACGCATCCAGCGTCAGGGTTGGCAGTGTGCCGGGTTCCACTTTCAGCGCCAGGTCACGGCTGGTGGTGGTGGCATTGCCTGCCGCATCGCTGGCGGTCACGGTCAGTGGATAGCTACCGTTGCCCAGCCCGGTGTAAACCGTGGCAGGCAATGCCAGCGACCAGCTGCCATTAACGTCAGCGGTGGTGCTCAGCGTGGTGCCGTTGAAGCTGGCCACAATCAGCGCGTTTGCTTCGCTGCTGCCGGTCAGCGTGAGCGGCTGCTGACTTTCGGCAGCATTGATAATGCCATCGGATGGCGTGATGAAGTTCAGCACCGGAGGCACGGTATCCACCACAATGTTGCCATTCGCCTGGCTGGTGTTGCCTGCTACATCACTGACAACCACGGTGTAAGGCGCATTGCCCTGTGGCAGCGCAGCCAGAATATCGGCCGGAACCGCGACCTGCCAGTTGCCCGTGGCATCCACCGTACCGCTGTAGTTACTGCCGCCCAGCGTCACAACGACCGTCTGGCCGTCACCGGTTACGCCGGTGCTGCCGGTGATCACGCCACCTGCCGAGGCTTCCTCACCGTTGAGAATGCCATCATTGAATGCCACACCGGGAGTGGCCACTGGCAATGCGCTGGCGACAATCGTCAGCGTGGCGTCACTGGTCGCAAACTCTGTTCCGTTAGCGTCGCTGGCGGTGACCGTGATGATTTGCGGGCCATCCGCAGTGCCGGTAAAGGTGCCAGCCGGTAAGGTGAGGCTCCAGCTTCCCTCTGCCGCCACGGTGACACTGACCGGCGTCCCATTAGCCACGACGGTGACAATGCTGCCGTCCGGCAGACCACTGGTGCTGCCGCTCACGACGATGGCGCCATTCACTTCCTGTGCATTGAGGTAGTTGTCGTCGCTAATCGGTGCCAGCGCAATCGACGGCAGGGTGTTGTCCACGCTGAAGTTAAGCGGGCTGCTGGCCGTATTACCCACGACGTTAATCACACTGACGTTCAGTGTCTGATTACCCTCCCCCAATTCAGCCAGTGCACCTGCAGGCAGAATGATACTCCAGTTGCCACTGGCCGCGACCACGCCACTGTATTCGGTGCCATTCAGAGAGATGATGACCTGCTGGCCCGCTTCAACATTGCTGCTGCTGCCGCGGACCGTAATCGGCTGTAGCTGCTCTGCCGCCGTCACGATGCCATCACCGGCAAAGGTGCTGCTATCTATGGTCAGCGCAGGCTGTATCTCCGGCGAGGTAGCCACATTCAGATCAATCACCTGGCTGCTCTGATTACCGTTCGCACTGGTTTCCGTCACCGTTACCAGATTACTGCCTGACGGCAGTGCTGCTAGCGCTTCAGAGGCGATCTGCAGCGTCCACTGTCCATTTACGCCAACCGTGGTGCTGTAAATCTGGTCATTAAGCTGGACCGTGACAATATCGCCATTCTGACCGCTGCCACTGACGACCAGCGGCTCCGCCAGTTCACCTGTGTTCAGCGCATTGTCGCCGCTGATCGGTGCGACCACCAGCGGAGGCGGCGTTGTGGCAACTGTCAGCGCACTGTTCTGGCTGTTGCTGTTCCCCGCCTCGTCGGTGACGGTGATCACCACGGGATAGCTGATGCCGTTAGTCAGACCGGCCAGTGCCGCTGGCGGCACAGCCAGCGTCCAGTTTCCGCCCGCCTCAACGGTGCCTGTGTAGGTGACGCCATTCAGCGTGACACTCACGCTGTCGCCTTCAGTGCCTGCACCGCTGAAACTGAAGCCGTTGGCCTGTTCTGCAATGTTCAGCACGCCATCGCCAGCAGGCGTATCAAAGCTGAAGTCGGGTGGCGTGGTATCCACGGTAACCGGGAATGGCGTGGTGGCGACGTTGCCGCTCAGAGTCGTGACAGTCACGTTAAGATCGTAACGACCCTCTGGCAGCAGTTGCAGACTGGCAGCAGGCACGGTAGCCGTCCAGCTGCCGTCGGCGGCAACTACTGCCTCATAGGTCTGGTTATTCAGTACAAGGCTGACGCTGCCGCCGGGCGCAACGGTGCCGCTCAGGTTCAAATCCGTGGTCGTTTCAGTCGCATTGATAATGCCATCGATGGCAATCGGATTAACGGTCAGCGCGGGTAAGCCGGTATCAACAATCAGCGGTTCACTGATGCTGGTGCTGTTACCTGCCACATCGCTTACCGTCACGGTAACCGGATTGCTGCCCTGCGGCAGTGCCTGTAGCGCATCTGGCGGCAGCGTGACGCGCCATTCACCATTTGCTGCGACCGTTGCCGGATAACTTATGCCGCCCAGGGTCACGCTGACGGCCTGGCCTGGCTGGACTGAGCCGGTCAGCGTCTGCGCCACGCTGGCTTCATCCGTGTTGAGAATGCCGTCAGTGAAAGGCGTATTGATTTCCGGGTCTGCCAGCGGCGTAGTCGCCACCAGCAGCGGCTGATTGATCTGCACATCACCCGAAGAGACGGTAACCGTGGTGTTACCCTGCGGCAGATTTACCAGGTCAGCAGCGGGCACCGTCAGGGTCCAGCTGCCGTTTATATCGGTTGTGGTGGTGTAAACCGTGCCGTTGGGTTCCAGCGTCACGCTGATCGGACTGTTAGCCGGCAGGTTTGCCGAGCCGCCACTTACAGTGAGATCACTCTGTGCTTCCAGCCCATTCAGCGCATTGTCACCACTGATCGGGGTCACCGACAGCGACGGTTCGGGTAAGATAACCACGCTGAATTGCCCTTCAGCAGGCAGCGCCGGGTTACCGGCCTGATCAGTAATCGCTACGGTAAAGGTTTTTTCGCCCAAACCGCCCAGCGATCCGGCGGGCAGCGTCACACTCCAGCTACCGTTCGCCAGTACCTCACCGTCGTAAGACTGCCCGTTAATGGTCAATAATACCGGCGAACCGGCCGGTACGCCGGTGACATTGCCGGTGACCAGAATGTCGCTGAGCTGTTCCGCGCTATCGACCTGATTGTCGCTGGTGACGGGATCAATGGTCAGGGCGGGTGACGTGGCCGCCAGCACGGTAACGCTGGTCAACTGTGTGGTGGTGTTGCCATACGCATCGCTGATGGCAACGTTGATCGGATAGATCTCATCGCCCAGCTGGCTGACAATCGCGGCGGGAACCGTTACGCTCCACGCGCCGTTGGTATCCACGGTGGCGGTGTAGGTTTCATTATTGAACGTTACCGTGACCGTATCGCCCTGCGCACCGCCACGCCCGTCGAGAGTGAGATCCTGGGTGTGCTCAGCGATATTGATATAACCATCGCTGCCCGGCGTGGAGACTTCCAGCAGCGGCGGCGTGGTGGCGAAAATCAAGGGACTGCCGGTTTGTGTGGTGTTGCCATCGGCGTCCGTCGCCACCACCGTTACGGTCTGGGTGCCATTCGGCACATTCGCCAGATCAGAGGCAGGAATATTGACGCTCCAGTTGCCACCCTGCGCCACCACGGCGCTGTAAGTCACGTTATTCAGCGTGACGCGAATGATGTCGCCTTCGTCGCCAGTGCCGCTGACGATCAATGGCTGCTGCGCATCGCTGTTGTTGATCGCGCCATCATTAGTGAGATCGTTGATCGTCAGAGCCGGTACGGACGTGGCGACCCGCAAAGACGTATCCTGCGAGCTGCTGTTACCGGCCGGATCGGTCACCGTAACCGTTACCGGATAAGTCTGATTGGTCAGCGGGCCCAGATCGGCAACCGGAACGGAAGCACTCCAGGTTCCGTTTTCATCAACAACGGCGTTATAGGTCTTGCCGTTTAACCCCACCGTTACGGTGTCGCCCGTGGTGCCGGTGCCGCTGATCAGCAACGGCTGAGTCAGTTCGTTGCTGGTCAGAACCCCATCACCGCCCGGTGCGGTCACGGCCGCAACCGGAAGTTGTGTGTTGACTAACAGCGGTTGCGTCTGGGTGGCGATGTTCCCGCTGGCGTCGGTCAGCGTGACGGTCAGCGTATAGCTGCTGCCATCAGACAATGCCTGCAATGCTGCTGGCGGCAAATCAACCGTCCAGTTGCCCTGCTCATCGACTGTGGCGCTGTAACTCTGGTTGTTCAGCGAAACAGAAACCCGCTCGCCCGGCAGTGCACCTGAACCACTGATCGGCACACCCGCCGTCACTTCACTGCTGTTGAGAATGCCATCGCCACCTGCGACCTCAGCCACAATCAGCGTCGGTGGCAGCGTGTCGACGCTGAAATTCACCGTCTGGTCCGCGCGGTTGCCCGCCTCGTCAATGGCGGTAATGATCAGGCTGTTAGCGCCCTGCGCCAGTAAAGCGAGATCGCTGGCAGGCACTGGCAGGCTCCAGCTGCCGTCGGCATTGACAGTGGTGCTGTAAGTTTTGCCGTTAAGTTCCACTTCAACCTGCTGGCCCGCGACGGCCTTGCCGGTGCTGCCGCCGATCAGCAGATCGCTATCCGCGTCCGTCCGGTTGAGAACACCATCGGTGATCGCACTCTCGTCCAGCGTGATTTGCGGCAGCGCAGAGGCGACCACATTCAGCGGAGCGGAGGCGGTCAGCAGCGTATTGCTGGCATCGACGGTCGTCACTGAAATCTGTTTCACACCGTCGGTGATATCGGTGAGTGCACTTGCCGGAACGGTGACGCTCCAGACGCCATTGCTGCTCACCACTGCGCTGTAATTACCGCCGTTAAAATTAAGCTGCACCGTCTGGCCTGGATTAACACCCACCGCCGAACCGCTGATGATCAGATCGCTGCTCAGCTCCTGCAAATTGAGGAAGCCATCCGCGCTGACCGGTTCATTGATTGAGACGATGCCAGGTTCGCCTGCTGCTGGCGCGACGTTAATGTCACGGGTGTCAGTGGCCACAGCACCGGCTACCGTCGTGACGCTAACCGCAATGGCGGTGCTGCCCGCTGCCAGTGCGCTGAGCGCTGCAGACGGGATCTGTGTACTCCAGCTGCCATCAGGATTGACCGTGGCACTGTAATTCTGACCGCCCAGGGTGATGGTGACCGTCTGGCCCGCCTCCACATTGCTGGTGGTGCCGGAGAGCGTCTGATCCAGGGCTTTTTCGCTGTTATCCACCAGATCGTCACCGGCGAACAGGGCAATAGCCACTGTCGGCGTTTCCAGTTGCGCCGGGGTATCCACCACAATCGCCCGATCTTCGCTGGCGATTATGCCCGCCTGACTGGAAACCGTGGCCGCGATAGTTGCACTGCCCGCCGCCAGTGCTGCCAGTGCGCTGGCTGGGACATTCAGGCTCCAGCTGCCATCCGCGCCGACCGTGGCGCTGTAAGTCTGGTCGCCCAGCGTGACTGTGACGATTTGACCCACCTCGACATTGGTACTGCTGCCGCTCAGCAACTGGTCGCTGGTTTTCTCATCGTTGCTCAGGACGTCATCACCGGCGAACTGATTGATGATGAGGGTGGGCTGGCCCGGCTCAGTCACCGGTGGCTCGACGGTGATCGCCAGCGTGTCGCTAACGCTGGTGCCCGCTGCGTTGCTGACCGTCACCACCAGCGAGGCAGATCCTGCGGCCAGCGCACCGAGTGCATCGGCCGGAATCGCGATATTCCAGCTGCCGTCAGGATTGACCGTGCCGCTGTAGCGCTCTCCGCCCAGGGTTACGGTCACAACCTGGCCCGCTTCGATGTTGGTGGTGCTGCCTGAGACCGCCTGAGCCTCCAGCTTCTCATCGTTGCTCAGGATGTTGTCTTCAGCGAAGGCATTGACGGTTAACGTTGGGGCATTCGGTGAAGTGCCCGCTGACGCCACCAGGAAGTCACGGGTTTCACTGACGGCTGCGCCGAGCGTATCGGTGACTGTAGCGTTCAGGGTCGTGCTACCGGCGGCCAGCGCCGCCAGCGAACTGGCTGGGATCGAGACGCTCCAGTTGCCATCCGCGCCAACCGTGGCGGTAAAGGTCTCACCATTCAGGGTGATAGTGACCTGCTGGCCCTCAGCAATATTGGTGGTGGTGCCGCTCAGCAGCTGATCGGTGGCTTTCTCGCTGTTGCTGAGGATATCGTCACCGGCAAAGGCGTTGATGGTTACGGTGGCTTCACCCGGCTGCGTCGCCGGGGCTTCGACGGTGATCGACTCCGAAGTTGTCGCGGTGTCGCCCGCCGCATTGCTGACCGAGGCGGTCAGGGTAGTGGTGCCTGCTGCCAGTGCGTTCAGCGCGGCGGATGGCACGGTGACGCTCCAGCTGCCGTCACCCTGCACGCTGGCGCTGTAGGTCTGACCACCGAGGGTCACGGTGACGATCTGTCCGGCTTCAACGTTGGTGACCGTGCCGCTGACAGGCTGATCGGACGCTTTCTCGGCGTTGCTCAGGTCGTTATCGCCAGCAAATTCATTCAGGGTCAGCGCCGGCACGCCCGGCTCAGTCACAGGTGCCTCAACCGAGATATCGCGGGTTTCGCCTGCGCTCACACCATCGACGTTGCTGACGGTGGCGCTGATGACATTGGATCCCGCAGGCAGGTTGCCCAGCGCACCAGCCGGAACAGTCACGCTCCAGTTACCACTGCCATCCACGATGCCAGCGTAAGTCTGGCCACCAAAGGTGATCGTGACCGTCTGGCCCGCTTCGACGTTGGTGGTGGTGCCAGAAAGCGTCTGGGCGGTCCCTTTTTCGTCGTTGCTGAGGATGTCATCCCCGGCAAATTCATTGATGGTAACGGTCGGTTCGCCCGGTTGCGTCACCGGCGCTTCCACGCTGATGGGCAGGCTGCTGGTCACGGTGTTACCGGCCGCATTGCTGACCGAAACCGTCAGTGTCGTTTCACCTGCCGCCAGTGCGCTCAGGGCCGCTGAGGGTAGCGTGATGCTCCAGTTGCCCTGCGCATCTACGCTGCCGCTGTACGTCTGACCGCCCAGCGTGACCGTCACAACCTGACCCGGTTCGATATTGCTGGTGCTGCCGGTCACCGTCTGATCGGTGGTTTTCTCTGCGTTGCTCAGCTGGTTGTCACCGGTAAATTCATCCACCGTGACCGCAGGCGGACCCGTAACGACAGGCGTATCGACGCTGATTGCGCGGTTTTCACTGGCTTCAATGCCAGCCTGATTAGTGACGACCGCAGAAATCGCAAGTGAACCGGCATTGAGCGCATTCAGCGCCGCAGGTGAGAGCGTGACGCTCCAGTTGCCCTGCGCATCCACGACTGCGCTGAAGGTCTGATTGCCCAGCGTGATGGTGACAACCTGACCCGCTTCCACATTGCTGGTGGAGCCGCTCAGCAGCTGATCGGTGGCTTTCTCGCTGTTGCTGAGGACATCATCACCGGCAAACTGATTGATGGTGATAACCGGCGTTCCCGGCTCGGTCAGGGGCGGCTCGACGTTAAAGGTCAGGCTGCCACTGGCGGCGGTGCCTGCCTGGTTAGTGACGGTTGCTGTGAGGGTGGCGTTGCCGGTGGCCAGCGCGCTCAGCGCATCCACAGGCACAGTAATACTCCAGCTTCCGTCCGCGGCTACGCTACTGCTGTAGCTCTGACCGCCCAGTGTCACGGTGACCACCTGCCCGGCTTCAACGTTACTGGTGCTGCCGGACAGCGTTTGTGGCGTTGTTTTTTCGCTGTTATCCAGCAGGTTGTCGCCGGCAAAGGGATTCAGACTGATAACCGGTGTCGCGGGTGTACCGGGATCGGCGGCAGCGACGGTAACCGGCAGGCTGCCCGTAGCGCCTGTGCCCACCGCGTTACTGACGCTGACGTCGATGGTGGTGGTGCCTGCGGGAAGTCCCGCCAGCGCGGCGGCAGGGATCGTAACGCTCCAGCTGCCATCGGTGCCGACTGTGGTGTTGTAGGTCTGTCCGCCCAGCGTAACCGTGACAATCTGACCGGCTTCGACATTGCTGGTCGTGCCGCTCAGCACCTGATCGGTCGTTTTTTCCGCATTATCCAGCACATTATCGCCAGCGAAGGCATTCAGGGTAATGGCAGGTGTCCCGGGTGTGACCGGTGTTCCCGGATCGGTGCCACCGGCGTTGCCGCCGCCGTTACCTCCACCCCCTCCGCCACCGCCGCCGATGCCCACTGCCAGTCCGGCTAAACCGAGCACACCCAGACCGCCTGCGGTGATGACGCCCATTGACGTATTGGCGTTATCCGCCAGCAGCAGCGGCTCTACGCTGTCGAGTGATTCATAGGTCGGTGTGATCGAACGGGAAGCGAGTTCAGCCCCTTCTGCGGTCTGCGGGAAAAGTGCATGTTCCGGTGGATTGACGCCATCATCGAACACCAGTTCGCTGTGCTGACCATCGGCGTCATCAAGAAAGAATTTTTGGTAGCGTACTGTGCTGCCGTCACGCATTTTCAGCACCAGATCGTTACCCTGGCGCTCAAACTGCGTCACCATGTCTCGCGTGCCGCTGATACGTACAACGCTGGGTTCGGTGAGGTTAATGGACTGTGATGAACCGCCAGTGGTCTGTGAGAGGAGTGTACCGTTTTCGCGCGAGATGATATCTACACGGCTCTGTGTGAGTTCTGCCATTTATAACCTCTGTTACACCAGATTAGCTAATATACTGAATCCTTAAACATAAATTTATTTTATGCTTAAAGTCTTCACGCATCATTTCACCTTCTGAGATGAAGAAGGTGTCTTAACCTGGCGCAGGTAAAAATGGCGAAACTAAGCCGCGTCACTAACGCACATAAAATAGGCGCGCAGCGGTATTATTATTAGTTTTTGAGTGTTTTAAGCTGTACAGACTTTCACACAACATAAAGGTTGTGACTGATTAACTTTTAGCGTAACCATGTTAAAAATCAATTTCAATGTACAGATTTGGTTATGATTAAAACATTATTACATTAGCCATAACCGAAAATTCGTTTTCAGGTAATGCGCTTTGTCTTTGTTTTTTCATGTCAATTTATTGCTGACTGTTTCCATAAATGATGCGATGAGGCTTAAAACCACTGCGTCATTAACGTGAGGGCCATGACAGGAATTTTTTTAATTGTGTGATTCAGTCAGCATTTACAGGTGGTGCTGTTTTGCGTTTTTAACAGCAAGCCCTTGAAAAAAGGCAGGGAAATTTGAGTTAAGTACTCCCGGGTGAGCGGTGGTCATACCAGGAAAGTTCTGGAAAAAATTTGCGATGCAACAAAAGTCGGTAAACTGCCGGTTTTGCCATTTATGCGATGTGACTGCACCACTTTTGACAAGAGGCGCAACGGCCACTGACTCGCGGCCAGTGCTACACTTTTCCGCTTTAACATTGATGAATCCGACCTATGACCGCACTGGACGCTTCACAACAACATAAACATCAAAGCCGCCTTAACTGGGGTACACGCACTATCTTTTTAATTAATGGCTTAGGGATGTCAGCCTGGGCTCCGCTGGTGCCGTTTGCCCGGGATCGTCTGCAGCTCAGTGGCGCGTCCCTGGGCGCCTTGCTGCTCTGTCTGGGTATTGGTTCGCTGGCGGCGATGCCGGTGACCGGCACGCTGGTGGCGCGTTTTGGCTGCCGTCGCGTGATGTGCGTCTCCACCCTGTTAGTACTGATGATGATGCCGCTGCTGGCGACAGCAGACTCTCATCTGGTGATGGCGGCTGCGCTAATGCTTTTTGGTGCCGGGCTGGGCATGCTGGATGTGGCGATGAATTATCAGGCGGTTCAGGTTGAGCAGGCTGCAGATAAACCGATGATGTCGGGCTTTCATGGTTTCTTCAGTCTTGGTGGTATTCTGGGCGCAGGAACCGTCAGCCTGTTGCTGAGCCGGGATTTCACTCCACTGACCGCTACGCTGGTGGTAATGGCAATAATGCTCTTGCTGCTGCTGTGGCGATTGCCGGTCCTGATGAATGCGCGTCTGCATCAGCCCGATCAGCCCTGGCTGGTGATCCCACGTGGCTGGGTTGCGTTCCTTGGCCTGCTCTGCTTTATCCTTTTCCTGGCGGAAGGGGCCGTACTGGACTGGGGCGCGCTGCTGCTGCTGCAGAACCCGGCGATGTCACCCGCCTATGCCGGACTCGGCTATGCCGTCTTTTCCGTCGCGATGACGCTGGGCCGTTTTAGTGGCGACAAGATCATCCAGCGTTTTGGCCGCTATCCTGTGATGCTCTCCGGCGCCCTGACCGCCGCAGCGGGTATGTGTCTGGCCGTCTGGCTGCCGTGGCCGGAGATCGCTCTGCTGGCTTTCCTGCTGGTCGGCTTTGGTTTATCCAATACGGTGCCGATGTTGTTCAATGCTGCCGGGAATCAACAGGATATGCCTGCGAACCTGGCGATTTCTGCCATGACAACGCTGGGATATGCGGGTATTCTCTCAGGTCCGGCTTTAATCGGATTCATTTCGCAATGGATCAGCCTCAGCGGCGCATTTTTACTGATCGCCCTGTTGCTGTTAGCGGTAGCCGCCAGTGCGCGAAAAGTTGCGCGATAATTCAGGTACCTGACACGCTATGTTGTATAAGTTTCCACTGACCTCCGGCAATGTCACCCGCTTTTTTGTGGTTTTCAATCTGGTGCTCCTGCTGGCGCTGGGCTTTATGGTGCATAACTCGGTCAATGCCTGGCTGACCGGGAAACGCTATGCCATGGACGATCTGGCGCGTGACGTACAGAAACGTATTGATGCCTATCGCTTTGCCACCTGGCAGATATATGAAAACCTCTCAACCAGCGCAGCCGGTGCGCCACCTGGCAGTAACCTGCAGGAGACGCGGCTGCGTCCTGATGTCTATTATCTGGAAAAAACCCGGCGTAAAACGGAAGCACTGATTTTCGGCTCACATGACAGCAGTACGCTGGATATGACCATGCGGATGTCGAACTATCTCGACACGCTGTGGGGCGCGGAAAATCCCACGTGGTCGATGTACTTTTTAAATGGTCAGGACAACAGCCTGATTATGATTTCGACCCTGCCACTGAAAGATATGGCAACGCGCTATAAAGAGAGCGCCATCAGTTCAATGGTGGATAGCCGTCGCGCTGAGATGCTGCAGCAGGCCAATGCGCTGGATGAACGCGAGAGCTTCTCGCCACTGCGCCACCTCGCCTTCCAGAACGATCACTATTTCACGCTGCGCACCACCTTTAACCAGCCGGGCCATCTGGCCACTGTTGTCGCCTTTGATCTGCCGGTTAACGATATTGTTCCGCAGAACATGCCGCTGGAAAACTTCCAGCTGCGTCAGGACACCTCAATGCCTGCCAGCAGCAGTGAACAGCAGGATGTGGAAAATACCCGTGTCTCACTGGTTAATCCCAATATTGAGATTGCGGCCACCCTGCCAAGTACGCCGTTGCAGCTGGTTTATCAGGTGCCGATTACTCGCCTGATTATCGACAGCCTGCATAATCTGCTCTGGCCGCTCCTGATCAACCTGCTGCTGTTCCTGCTCTCGCTGGCGGGGATCGTGCTGCTGCGTCAGCAGTCACTGCGTCCCAGCGAAAACCAGAGCGCTGAACTCGATTCACTGCGGGTGCTGAATGAAGAGATTGTGGCCAGCCTTCCGGTCGGTCTGCTGGTGTATGACTTTGCCAGCAACCGTACTCTGCTGAGCAATAAGATTGCTGAACATCTTTTGCCTCACCTCAATCTGCAGAAGATCATTAATATGTCCGACCAGCATCAGGGCGTGCTGCAGGCCACCATCAACAACGAAGTGTATGAGATCCGTCACGCCCGCAGCGTGCTGTCGCCGCATACGCAGCTGTTTATGATGCGTGATCAGGATCGCGAACTGCTGGTTAACAAGAAATTGCAGAAAGCGCAGCAGGTGCTGGATCGCAATCATCAGATGCGCCAGCAGCTGCTGCATAATCTGGGCCATGCGCTGAATCAGCCACTGGAAAAAATGGTGGCGCAGCTGGTGCAGCTCAGCCAGCGTGATGCCGATGAAACCGTACTGGACCTGCTCGACGAGAGCCAGGGCCTGGCGCGACTGGTAGATGATATCGTGCTGCTGAACCGGCTTGAAGCACACGACTGGTCACCGGATGCGACCGTCTTCAACCTGCAGGAACTGCTGGATGAGATTGCGCTGGAAAGCCTGCCGTTGATGCGCCGCAAAGGGCTGTCGCTGGTGGTGAATAATCATCTGGCGAATGACGAGACGCGCTTTGGCGACCGTCGCGCCCTGCGCAAAGTCCTGACCACGTTGATGCACTACGCCCTGACCACGACCCGCTGGGGGAAAATTACCCTGGAAGTTAAGGCTGCGGAGAAGCAGGCCGACAGAGTGATCATCGAACTGGTGGATACCGGTGCGGGCCTGACGGTGGATGAACTGGCGAATGTCGACTTCCCGTTCCTGGGGGATACCAGCCAGGATCGTTACGGACAGGCCTCCGGCATGGCGTTCTTCCTGTGTAAGCAGCTCTGCAAGCAGATGGGTGGCAGTCTCGATATCGTGGCAAAAGCGGATATCGGCACGCGCTATAACATGCAACTGCCGCTGGTGCTGGAAGAGAAGCGTGAGGAAGAAGAGGAAAAAATTCTGGATGGCGTGACCGCGCTGGTGGAGATCACCGTGGAGGACGTACATAAAATCGTCTGCCGCCATCTGGAGAACTGGGGAGCGCGTTGTCTGACACCTGATGAGCGCATTTCCGGTCAGGATCACGATGTCATGGTGACCGACGATCCCTCGAAGCTTAGCGGCTGGGCACTGCTGCTGGCGGAAGATGAATTGGGTCATCATGCACTGAACGACCAGCAGTATCGGGTCAATTTCAATCTCAGTAATGCGATGCTGGATGCATTGCTGGCCCTGATTGAGAAACAACTGTCGCATGATGTGATGGATAACGACATGGAAGACGACGCGGCCACGCCATTAATGAGCGGCGGCTATTTCCAGCTGTTTACGGAGACAGTACCGGTTGATGTGAAGAGACTGTATACTGAGTCGGCGGAAAAGGACTACGCCTCGCTTGCTCAGACAGCGCATCGCCTAAAGGGCGTGTTTGCCATGCTCAATCTGACTCCCGGCAAACAGCTTTGTGAAGAGTTAGAACACCACATTAAAGCGTGTGACGATTCAAACATTACAAATACCACCAGTGATATTGACGCTTACGTCAATCAACTGCTGCAGCAAGGTAACCAATAAGATGAATAACTTAAACGTAATTATTGCCGATGACCATCCAATTGTCCTTTTCGGTATCCGAAAGTCTCTGGAACAAATTGAATGGGTCAACGTTGTAGGTGAGTTCGAAGACTCAACAGCACTGATCAATAATCTGTCCAAGCTTGATGCCAACGTCCTGATCACCGACCTCTCTATGCCAGGTGAGAAGTATGGCGATGGTATTACGCTGATTAAATATATTAAACGCCACTACCCGGATCTCTCGATTATTGTTCTGACCATGAACAATAACCCCGCGATTCTGAGTTCAGTCCTTGATCTCGATATCGAAGGGATTGTCCTGAAACAGGGCGCGCCTACCGATTTACCAAAAGCACTGGCTGCACTGCAGAAAGGCAAGAAATACACGCCAGAAAGCGTTGCGAAACTGCTGGAGAAGATCAGCGCGGGTGGTTATGGCGACAAGCGCCTGTCACCGAAAGAGAGTGAAGTGCTGCGTCTGTTTGCAGAAGGTTTCCTGGTAACCGAAATCGCCAAGAAACTGAACCGCAGTATCAAAACTATCAGTAGCCAGAAGAAATCAGCGATGATGAAACTGGGCGTGGATAACGATATCGCACTGCTGAACTACCTGTCCTCTGTCAGCCAGAGTCAGGTCGAAAGAGACTAAGTTCCTCCTGAAGCGGTGCAGCTGCACCGCTTCGCCTCTGCCCTTTCCTGCCCTATCCCCGCCGCGTTTTACGAACCCGTTCAGCATAGATTGCCAGCGTCACTTTCAGCACGTCTAACGTCACCGGCTTCGACAGACAGTTATCCATACCTGCATCCATACAACGCTGTTTCTCTTCTGCCAGCGCATTCGCCGTTACGCCCACAACCGGGAACAGATGGCCCAGCTGACGTAATCGCTGCGTCAGGCGATAACCATCCATGTTCGGCATATTCACGTCGGTGAGCACGATATCAATCTCATTACGACTCAGGACATTCAGGGCATCAACGCCATCCTGGGCCGTTTTCACCTGATAGCCCAGCGTGCCAAGCTGTTCAGACAGCAGCATGCGGTTAATAGGATGGTCATCGACGATCAGCACCATGATGTCATCGTTATGAACTTTCTCTTCTACCGGGGTGGCCAGCAGCAGCGCATCGGCGGCGTCATTGCCCAGTGCAATCCGGTAGATGCGTGCCAGCAGCGCCGGCACCTCGTGCAGTGTGGCGGTGGAGTGGATCCAGCGTCCGGGCTGACGTTCACGCGGCATATCGACATGGGATCCGTCAAACGTGACCAGTGCGCGAAGCGGTGCATCAGTCTCCAGTTCGTAATCCGTCATGACCACATCATCCGGGCCTGGCTTACCGTTATACTCCGCAACCTGAATACCCTGCTGCTGAATCTGACGCGTGATAAACGCCGCAAGATACTCATTGCGCATCGCCAGCCAGATTTTCTTATCCTGTAAGTCCTCCAGCAGCATCAGTGACGGCTTCTGTCCCTGGTAGATCGGAATACGCACAATAAACTGGCTGCCCATGCCTGGCTCTGAGTCGACCTCAATGTCGCCATCCATCATATTGATCAGCTTTTCACAGATCGCCAGTCCCAGTCCGGTCCCCTGGAAATTACGCTGTACGCCATTTCCCACCTGGAAGAAAGGATCAAACAGGCGTGGAAGCTCTTTCGCCGGAATGCCGACACCGGTATCACGAACGCGGAAAGCCAGATAGCCCTGTGCAACGTAGGCGTGCAGAATAATACAGCCGGTATGCGTAAACTTAATCGCGTTGTTAAGCAGGTTCGAGATCACCTGCTGCAGGCGCAACGGATCGCCGTCCAGCACCTGCGGAACGTCATGTTCGATAAAGCAGTAAAGCGTCAGCCGCTTCTTCACCACCAGCGACAGATAGTTGCCGACAATGTGCGTGACAATTTCGCGAGGGGCAAACGGACGTGGCTCAATTTTCAACTGCTCTGACTCGATTTTCGAGAAGTCGAGAATATCACTGATGATCTTCAGCAGCAGGCTGGAGGAGTTATTCATGGCCGTCACCAGCGAGTCGATACCGCTGGGTAGCTCTTTGGTCTGCAACAGATCGAGGTTACCGATAATGCCATAGAGCGGCGTGCGCAGTTCATGACTGACGGTGGCAAGGAACATCGATTTTGACTGGCTCGCCTGCTCTGCCGCGTGGGCCATCTCCTGCAGAGACTGCTCCATCCTTACGCGCGCCGAGACATCAACCAGCACACAAATCGCGACGTTCTCATTACGATAGCGCGAATGCACAAAGCTGATTTGCAGGTTGGTATTGCTGCCGGTCAGCACATCGACAAAGTTAACCTGCTGCCCGCCAATGATTTCATTCAGCCGAAGCCGGTCCTCCTGCGTCAGCAACGTCAGATAATTATGTGCCAGCTCATTACTCAGAATATTGGTGCCGTCGCTGGTGCGTAAGATACAGATCCCCACCGGCGCCGAGGCGACAATCTTACGGTTAAACTGCTCATGCTCTTCCAGACGATGTGCATTCTCCTCTGCCGGCAGGAACATCCGGCGCTCGAATACCCAGGCGAGAGTAAACAGGATAACGGCACTGAAAATATTGAGCAGCAGCGCATTGATGATCATCAGCTTGAGCTGATCCACCATGACATCGGTAGGTACTGACCACACCACATTCAGATCGGAGGGCGGAAGTGGCTTTTTCAGCACCAGCTGACGATACCCATTCAGGTAACCGAACCAGGTTTTATCATCAGGCAGATTGTCGAGCGAGAAGCCCAGGCCGCCGCGCCGCGAGTTAAGCAGTGGACGATAGTTCTCATCGGTAATCGACGCAATGATCGGCAGGCTGCCCGGCTGAATAAACTCATCCAGTCGGATATTTTGCTCAACACCCAGCAGTGCCTGTAACTTGTTCGCGACGTAAACCGGCACCACCATATAGAAAGTGCCGACGCCAGGCTGAGCACTGCTGTTGATCCAGTACATCGGATTTCGGCGCTCTTCTTCACTGCTGTTGCGATAACGCAGCACATTCTCACGCAGCGATTTCAGGCTGCGTTCCCGATCAGCGTTGCTGCTGCCAATCGTAAAGTCGGCCAGACACTGACTTTCTCCACCGATAAAGAACACCCGATTCAGTTCATACGACGAGGCGAAGTTACTTTTCCAGTAATTGATGTAGTAGCTGAGAGAATCGAGCGAGTTGCGCCAGGTATTGCTCATTGAGGTACAGTCGCCATCCGAAAAGAGTGGCGTAAACTGCGGCTGGGTTGTTTTGCCTGGCATCATGCCGGTCAGTACATCCAGGCCACTGCTGGCATTGGTTAAGCGGTTCTCGGTGATATATTTCAGTTCACGCACCATGTCCGCCGAATGGCGCACATACCACTGAATCGTGCCGTAGTTGCTGGCAAACTCCTGCCGAACCTGCGTCTCTTTATTATGCAGTACGCTGATAATATAAAACGCTGTCAGAACGGCGCCCAGCGTCCAGATTAGCAGCGCCAGCGCGCGGAAAAGGTAGCGCGAGATGCGAAGCGTAGTGCGGAAAGAGACAGGATATTTCAAAGGTGACTCGCAGTTGGCAAGGTTAGTCGCATCATCGATTTTTAATGCCCATACACTAGCTTTATCGGGCGAAAAAAGCCAGCCAGCCGCAGGTTTAGCGGAAAGTTTGGGAATCTTTTAAGACAGTGAAAGCGACACGTTAACTCCAGCATCCAGTGGCCGCTTCTGCGCACTCAAACAAACAGACGCTCACAACATTGAAAAGCGACGCCGCTGACTAAACAAGAAAGGCCCGCACTGCCCGAAGAGCAAAGCGTCCACGCCAGGGATGGCGTGGCCGATCCGCAGGGATGCGGGAATCCTTTGCGATCGGGCAGTGCGGGCCTTTCGACGGCTCCCCTCTCACAGCCACCAGCTCCCGCCCCTCTGCCACCTCTGTCCTGCAACCCACTTAACGCGACGCCGCTGCCTGAACAAGAAAGACCTGCACTTCCCGAAGAGCAAAGCGTCCACGCCAGGGATGGCGTGGCCGATCCGCAGGGATGCGGGATTCCTTTGCGATCGGGCAGTGCGGGTCTTTCGACGGCTCCGATTTCGCAGCCATAAGCTCCCTGCTCCCTGCAATCCTCCCCATCACATCAAAAAAAACGGCAGGCCGGGTTTCCCCTGACCTGCCGTTTCTGCAACGAACCTCAGCTCACATCAGACAAATTATTCTTCGTCTTCAGCCGCGTCGTCTTCGTCTTCTGCATCCGCTTCCGGTGCAATCTCTTCATCGTCGATCTCTGCTTCTGGCGCGATATCATCCTCGCCTTCCGCTACGCTACCGTCGATTGAATCCAGCTCTTCTTCTTCAACCGGCTCGGCAACACGCTGCAGACCGACCACGTTCTCATCCTCTGCGGTACGAATCAGAATCACACCCTGGGTATTACGACCCACGACGCTCACTTCTGACACGCGGGTACGCACCAGCGTACCAGCATCGGTGATCATCATAATCTGATCGCCATCGACAACCTGAACCGCGCCAATCACCGGACCATTACGTTCGGTCACTTTGATGGAAATAACACCCTGCGTCGCACGCGACTTGGTCGGGTATTCGCTGTTGGCAGTACGCTTACCGTAACCATTCTGGGTCACGGTCATAATTGCACCCTCTTCACGCGGTACAATTAGCGAGACCACACGATCGCCTTCAGCCAGCCTGATGCCGCGAACGCCAGAGGCGGTACGACCCATCGCACGAACTGCGGTTTCTGCAAAGCGCACCACTTTACCGGCCGCTGAGAACAGCATCGCTTCGTCATTACCATTGGTCAGCGCCACTCCGATCAGCTCATCATCGTCACGCAGGTTCACGGCAATTATACCGGCGCTGCGCGGACGGCTGAACTCTTTCAGCGCGGTCTTCTTCACGGTTCCCAGCGCGGTCGCCATAAAGATATTGAAGCCTTCGGTATACTCACGTACCGGCAGAATCGCTGTAATACGCTCGTTGGCTTCCAGCGGCAGCAGGTTCACGATCGGACGTCCCCGCGCACCACGACTCGCTTCCGGCAACTGATAAACCTTCATCCAGTAGAGACGACCACGGCTTGAGAAGCAGAGAATCGTGTCATGGGTATTGGCCACCAGCAGACGATCAATGAAGTCCTCTTCTTTAATACGTGCGGCTGACTTGCCTTTACCACCACGACGCTGCGCTTCATAGTCGGTCAGCGGCTGATACTTCACGTAGCCCTGATGCGACAATGTCACCACAACATCTTCCTGATTGATCAGGTCTTCGATATTAATATCAGCGGTATTGGCAGTAATCTCTGTGCGACGCTCATCGCCGAACTGATCACGCATCAGCTCCAGCTCTTCGCGAATCACTTCCATCAGACGATCGGCGTCAGACAGAATGCGCAACAGCTCTGCGATCTGCTCCAGCAGACCTTTATACTCATCCAGCAGCTTCTCGTGCTCAAGACCGGTCAGTTTCTGCAGACGCAGATCCAGAATCGCCTGAGCCTGCTGCTCGGTCAGATAGTACTGACCGTCACGGATGCCGTACTGCGGATCCAGCCACTCCGGACGAGCGGCATCGTCGCCCGCACGTTCCAGCATCGCTGACACATTACCCAGATCCCACGCCTGCGCAATCAGACCCGCTTTCGCTTCTGCCGGGTTAGGTGCACGACGAATCAGCTCAATAATCGGATCGATATTCGCCAGCGCAATCGCCAGACCTTCCAGAATATGCGCACGGTCACGGGCTTTACGCAGTTCGAAAATGGTACGACGCGTCACGACTTCACGACGATGGCGAACGAAGGCGTCCAGAATCTCCTTCAGTGCCATAATCTTTGGCTGGCCCTGATGCAGCGCCACCATATTGATACCAAAAGAGGTCTGCAGCTGGGTCAGTGAATAGAGATTATTCAGAACCACTTCGCCGACGGCATCGCGCTTGATCTCAATCACGATACGCATGCCGTCTTTATCAGACTCATCGCGCAGTGCGCTGATGCCTTCAACGCGCTTCTCTTTCACCAGCTCCGCAATCTTCTCAATCAGGCGTGCTTTGTTAACCTGATACGGAAGCTCATGAATGATGATGGTCTCGCGGCCCGTTTTCGCATCGGCTTCCACTTCGCCACGCGCACGGATATAAATTTTACCGCGACCGGTGCGGTACGCTTCTTCAATACCACGGCGACCATTGATGATGGCGGCTGTCGGGAAATCTGGCCCCGGAATGTGCTCCATCAGCTCTTCGATGCTGATGTCTTCATTTTCAATATATGCCAGGCAGCCGTTAATCACTTCACGCAGGTTATGCGGTGGAATGTTGGTTGCCATACCCACGGCGATACCGGAAGAACCGTTCACCAGCAGGTTAGGGATTTTGGTTGGCAGAACTTCAGGGATCTGCTCAGTGCCGTCATAGTTCGGGACGAAATCGACGGTCTCTTTTTCCAGGTCAGCTAACAGGTCGTGGGCAATTTTCGACATGCGAATTTCGGTATAACGCATCGCCGCGGCGGAGTCGCCGTCGATGGAACCGAAGTTGCCTTGTCCGTCCACCAGCATGTAACGCAGGGAGAAAGGCTGGGCCATACGTACAATGGTGTCGTAAACGGCGGAATCACCATGCGGGTGATATTTACCGATAACGTCACCGACGACGCGGGCAGATTTTTTATAGGGTTTGTTCCAGTCGTTACCCAGTACACTCATCGCAAAAAGAACGCGACGGTGAACCGGCTTCAGGCCATCACGCACATCGGGTAAAGCTCGGCCAACGATGACCGACATGGCGTAACCGAGGTAAGAATTTTTTAATTCTTCTTCGATATTGACCGGTGTAATTTCTCTCGCAAGGTCGCTCATGGAGCCGCTATCCCTCTACTTAATCCCGGATTTTAAAGGTGCGAAAGTATATCACACTGCAATGCTCTGGTGAACGTTAACCACCGATTTCCCCCGCTTTTCATTGTCCCTGAAAGGTGTGCCAACTGCGGTTAAGCGTTTATACTGTGGGCACATTTTGTCAGGAGTTACGATTCAATGAATGCACAACCGCAGAATCATCAGCATAACGTCGATGCGCAGGAAATTGCCAAGTTTGAGGCCGTTGCCTCGCGCTGGTGGGATCTGGAGGGTGAATTTAAACCGTTGCACCGTATCAACCCGCTACGCCTGGGCTACATCGCGCAGCACAGCAACGGTCTGTTCGGTAAAACCGTGCTCGACGTCGGATGCGGCGGCGGCATTTTATCCGAAAGCATGGCGCGTGAAGGCGCCGTCGTGACCGGTCTGGATATGGGTGCGGAACCGCTGGCCGTGGCGCGCCTGCATGCTCTGGAGAGCGGCGTGACGCTGGACTATGTGCAACAGACCGTTGAAGAGCATGCCGATCAGAACGCCGGAAAGTATGATGTGGTGACATGTATGGAGATGCTGGAGCACGTGCCGGATCCGCGCTCGGTGATTCACGCCTGTGCGAAGCTGGTCAAGCCCGGCGGCGAAGTCTTTTTCTCAACGCTGAACCGCAATCCAAAGGCCTGGCTGCTGGCGATTTTCGGCGCGGAATATGTGCTGCGCATGTTGCCGCGCGGCACCCATGATGTGAAGAAATTCATCCGCCCATCCGAACTGCTGGGCTGGGTCGATGAAACGCCCCTGCGTGAACGCCACATTATTGGCCTGCATTACAACCCGGTGACCAACCGCTTCAAACTGGCGCCCGGCACTGATGTGAATTATATGGTGCACACTCACCACGCGGGTTAAGTCATCTGCCCGCCTGAATCCGGGCGGGCACTTTTTCCTCTGCCTGCTCTTCCTGTCAGAGCGGTCACTGCCCTCGCCTGGTGGCAGGCATTCCGATGGCTGCCAATAGGTTACGTCAGCCATGCCCGCATCCGCTCAACGTCGCGGCCCCCTGCTAGCGGCTTTTATCCATTTTTCATCCCTTTTCTGGCTGAATCCTGAGGATTGAATAAGAAACACGCGCCCGATCATAATAAGAAAAAAAAGTGTGATCCGGTTGACATGTTGCCAGGCCTTACAAGGCGTGGGCTAAGAAATTTCGCAAGAATTACAACCCCTCCAGCCATCATTTTTTGCTCTTGTTAAGCGGCCGTAAAATACTAAAATATGCCCCCATGTAGTTATGACTTTTCTCTTCACCCCCTAGATGTAGTGTTTATCCACACATTATTCACAATGAATAGGCTGTGTATAAACCGGGATTTCTTTTAATTTTTGGATACTCACGCAAAGGTAAATACGCGACATGAACCAGAGTCTGCTCGTTACTAAACGCGATGGCCGCCAGGAGCGCATTGATCTCGATAAAATTCACCGTGTGCTGGACTGGGCAGCTGAAGGGCTGAACAACGTCTCAGTGTCACAGGTGGAACTGCGCTCTCACATTCAGTTCTATGATGGAATCAGAACGTCTGACATTCATGAGACTATCATCAAGGCCGCAGCAGACCTCATCTCTCGCGATGCCCCTGACTATCAGTACCTGGCTGCCCGCCTGGCGATCTTCCACCTGCGCAAAAAAGCGTATGGTCAGTTTGAGCCGCCGAAGCTTTATGATCAGGTCGTTAAGATGGTCGACATGGGCAAATATGATCGTCACCTGCTGGAAGATTACAGCCAGGAAGAGTTCGCGCAGATGGACGAGTTCCTCGACCACTGGCGTGACATGAACTTCTCCTATGCCGCCGTGAAGCAGCTTGAAGGCAAATATCTGGTGCAGAACCGCGTCTCGGGTGAAATCTACGAGAGCGCGCAGTTCCTTTACATTCTGGTCGCGGCCTGCCTCTTCTCTGGCTACCCGCGCGACACGCGTATGGATTACATCAAGCGTTTCTATGATGCGATCTCAACGTTTAAAATCTCGCTGCCGACGCCAATCATGTCAGGTGTGCGAACCCCGACGCGTCAGTTCAGCTCCTGTGTGCTGATCGAGTGCGGCGACAGCCTGGACTCCATCAACGCCACCTCAAGCGCGATTGTGAAATATGTTTCTCAGCGTGCTGGTATCGGCATCAACGCCGGTCGTATCCGTGCGCTGGGCAGCCCGATTCGCGGCGGTGAAGCGTTCCACACCGGCTGTATCCCGTTCTACAAGCATTTCCAGACTGCGGTGAAGTCCTGTTCTCAGGGCGGCGTGCGTGGCGGTGCAGCGACGCTGTTCTACCCGATGTGGCATCTGGAAATCGAAAGCCTGCTGGTGCTGAAAAACAACCGTGGTGTTGAAGGCAACCGCGTGCGTCACATGGACTACGGTGTACAGCTCAACAAGCTGATGTATCAGCGCCTGCTGAAAGGCGAAGATATCACCCTGTTCAGCCCGTCTGACGTGCCAGGCCTGTATGATGCGTTCTTCGCCGATCAGGATGAGTTCGAACGTCTCTACACCAAATATGAGCAGGATCAGAGCATCCGTAAGCAGCGTGTTAAAGCGGTCGATCTCTTCTCGCTGATGATGCAGGAACGTGCTTCAACCGGCCGTATCTACATTCAGAACGTCGACCACTGCAACACCCACAGCCCGTTTGATCCGCGCATCGCACCGGTTCGCCAGTCTAACCTCTGCCTGGAAATCGCCCTGCCGACCAAACCGCTGGAAGATGTTAACGACGAAAACGGTGAGATTGCCCTGTGTACGCTTTCTGCGTTCAACCTCGGCGCCATCGAAAGCCTCGACGATCTGGAAGAGCTGGCTACCCTGGCCGTTCGTGCGCTGGATGCGCTGCTCGATTATCAGGATTACCCGATTCCGGCTGCGCAGCGTGGCGCAATGGGTCGTCGTACCCTGGGTATTGGCGTGATCAACTACGCCTACTATCTGGCGAAGCACGGTGTGCGCTACTCCGATGGCAGCGCCAATGGCCTGACGCACAAAACCTTTGAAGCCATTCAGTACTACCTGCTGAAAGCGTCCAATGAGCTGGCGAAAGAGCAAGGTGCCTGCCCGTGGTTCAATGAAACCACCTATGCACAGGGCATCATGCCCATCGACACCTACAAGAAAGATCTGGACGCGATCAGCAACGAACCGCTGCATCTCGACTGGGAAAGCCTGCGTGAAGAGATCAAAACGCACGGCCTGCGCAACTCGACCCTGTCTGCGCTGATGCCGTCTGAGACCTCGTCGCAGATCTCCAATGCCACCAACGGCATCGAGCCACCACGCGGTCACATCAGCATCAAAGCATCGAAAGATGGCATCCTGCGTCAGGTGGTGCCGGAGTATGAGCGTCTGAAAGATCAGTACGAACTGCTGTGGGAAATGCCGAACAATGACGGTTACCTGCAACTGGTGGGTCTGATGCAGAAATTCATCGACCAGGCGATTTCGTCTAACACCAACTACGATCCATCACGCTTTACTAACGGTAAAGTGCCGATGAAACAGCTGCTGAAAGATCTGCTGACCGCGTACAAGTTTGGCGTGAAAACGCTCTACTATCAGAACACCCGTGACGGTGCGGAAGATGCGCAGGATGACCTGGCACCTTCTATCCAGGATGATGGCTGCGAGAGCGGCGCCTGTAAAATCTAATGGTCAGGCGGGAGATTCTCCCGCCTCATTCATTTCACGAGGCCTGGCTTCGTCTACTTTTGGACAACTTTTATGGCTTACTCCACTTTCTCACAGAACAAAAATGATCAGCTGAAAGAGCCGATGTTTTTCGGTCAGTCCGTAAACGTGGCGCGC
The DNA here is from genome assembly GCF_041982285.1 of Pantoea sp. ANP04. Classification (NCBI taxonomy): domain Bacteria; kingdom Pseudomonadati; phylum Pseudomonadota; class Gammaproteobacteria; order Enterobacterales; family Erwiniaceae; genus Pantoea; species Pantoea sp. ANP04. Next base: position 431,933 of record NZ_JAUTYS010000001.1, read on the forward strand.
TTCGATCAGCAAAAATATGACATCTTTGAAAAGCTGATCGAAAAGCAGCTCTCCTTCTTCTGGCGTCCGGAAGAGGTTGATGTCTCACGCGACCGAATTGACTACCAGGCGCTGCCGGACCACGAGAAGCATATCTTTATCAGCAACCTGAAGTATCAGACACTGCTGGATTCCATTCAGGGTCGCAGCCCGAACGTCGCCCTGCTTCCGCTGATCTCGATTCCTGAGCTGGAAACCTGGATTGAAACCTGGGCGTTCTCCGAGACGATCCACTCCCGTTCTTACACCCATATCATCCGTAATATCGTTAACGATCCGGCGGTGGTATTCGACGATATCGTCACCAATGAGCAGATTCTGGCGCGTGCCCAGGATATCTCACGCTATTACGACGATCTGATTGAGATGACTAACTACTGGCATCAGCTGGGCGAAGGCACGCATAAGGTCAACGACAAACAGGTTGTGGTCAGCCTGCGTGCCCTGAAGAAGCAGCTCTATATCTGCCTGATGAGCGTCAATGCGCTGGAAGCGATCCGTTTCTATGTCAGCTTCGCCTGTTCATTCGCGTTCGCCGAGCGTGAACTGATGGAAGGCAATGCCAAAATCATCAAACTGATCGCCCGCGATGAAGCGCTGCACCTGACCGGCACCCAGCATATGCTGAACCTGCTGCGCAGCGGCGAAGACGATCCGGAAATGAAAGAGATTGCGGCAGAGTGCCGTGAAGAGTGCTTCGAGCTGTTTAAGAAGGCAGCGCTGCAGGAGAAAGAGTGGGCGGAATATCTGTTCAGCGGCGGTTCAATGATCGGCCTGAACAAAGACATTCTCTGCCAGTACATTGAGTACATCACCAATATCCGTATGCAGGCAGTTGGCCTTGATCTGCCCTTCCAGACGCGCTCTAACCCGATCCCATGGATCAACTCCTGGCTGGTGTCTGACAACGTGCAGGTTGCGCCACAGGAAGTGGAAGTGAGCTCCTATCTGGTGGGTCAGATCGATTCTGAAGTGGGCGCTAACGACTTCGACGACTTCCAGCTTTAATCATGAGCCGCGACGTTGTTATTCTGCGCAGTTCCGGCGCCAGGCTGGAATGCGCAGAAGATCACCCCAATCTGCTCTCCCTGCTGGAAGCCAATAATCTCTGCGTGGAGTTTCAGTGCCGCGAAGGTTACTGCGGCTCCTGCCGGATGCGGCTGCTGAAAGGCGAAGTGCATTACCCACAGCGGCCGCTGGCCTTTGTGCAGCAGGATGAGATTCTGCCCTGCTGCTGCAAAGCTAAAGGCGAGATTGAGCTTGAGTTGTAGCTGAGGCTGAACAAGTCTGGCTTGATTTGCGGTTGGATCGAGTCAGCTTATTTATTGCTATGAGAATGCTCCTGCAAAGGGTCATTCACAGTCACATACAAAACGGGCGCCTCTGGCACCCGTTTTGTTTTCACTGAAATTACTGTCTGACAGTTTCAACCACATCAATCCAGCCGTGACCGGTGCTCACTTCGCTGCCGTGTAACCAGCGGCGCAGCATATTCATTGCCATCATCGCCACCACCTTCTGGCGCGTCTCCAGGTTATGACGACCGGTGCTGAATTTCACGCGCTGACCAAAGCCGCCATCCGGCGTATGTAACGCTACCGAAATCGTTTCCTGTTCCAGGCTGCCAACAGAAAGCGCCAGCGCTGCCTGCTGCTGTGCGGCAAGTTCGCGGGTGCGCGTCACCTGCTGCTCCAGCGTCTCCTGCGTTGATGGCAGAATGTCAGCGCCCCGCAACGGCACGCTGGCGGCAGCCAGCTGCCAGTAAAGCAGCCCGGCAGTATATTGCTCGCTGACCGCCAGTTGCTCACCACGCTGCGTCAGCTCGCCTGCCAGCAGAGCTGGTAAGCCTTCCGTGCCTTCAAAGATAGTGCACTCCGCCAGTAGCAGACGCACCTGCTGCCACACCTGCTCCATCGCGACACGCTGACTGGCCGGGCCGGTCAGTTTGATCTCAATGATCGGCATCGACGAGCGATAGCCCATCACCACACCTTCCGGCAGCGCCAGCGGCTCCAGCTCAGCGGCAATATCACTTTCACCGCGACCAAAGGTGGTCAGTCGCAGACAAATCGGCGGTTCGGGCGGCGAGAATTTTGCTTTCAGACGGGGAATGATCTGCTGCTCCACCATCACCTTAAATTCAGATGGCACGCCAGGCGTGAAGAATATCCAGCAGCGGTTGAGTTGCAGGGCAAAGCCACAGGCGGTTCCAACCGGATTATCAATCAGCTCCGCATTGGCCGGAATTTCAGCCTGCTTGCGATTGCTGGCGGCCATCACCCGGCCACGGCTGGCGAACCAGGCTTCCATTTGTGCCAGCCAGTCCTGCTGCATCTCCAGTTCAACCCCACAGGCGCGAGCGGCTGCCAGCGCGCTGAGATCGTCACTGGTGGGACCCAGGCCGCCATTCACAATCAACACGTCGGCCTCATGGCTTCGTGTCTGCAGGGTGTCGATGAGCGATTCCAGTGAATCCCCAACCGTGGTTCGGCTGGTCATGGGCAAACCTTGCTGGAATAAAATATCAGCCAGCCAGGCGGCATTGGTATCGACGATTTGGCCATGCAGCACCTCATCCCCGGTAGACAGCATCTCAATTCTAATCACGTCCGGTTCTCCTTTTCACGTTTATTTAACTGTATGAAGTCCACCTGCGAAACACAATCTGTGTGACCCGTGTTTGTTACTGGTTTATCTAAAGCAGCACGTTGCGCATAAAAATGAATGAGGGCGAAGCAGGCTCAACAGAAGTGAATCAATGAGGGGTTGAGAAAAGAATAAAAAACGGCGGGATTTCCCCGCCGCAGGTTTACTGCTGTCGTCTGTTACCGCGCTACATCAGCGAATCGCGATTAGCGACGCGCCAGCAGCAGGCCGAGAACCAGGCCCGCGGTTGCACCAATACCTACGCCCTGCCACGGTTTTTCGTGCACGTAATCGTCTGCACGGTATGCCGCTTGTTTAGCGCGATAGTAGTAACTGTCGGACGCCTGGCTGACACGGGATTTAACATCGTTCAGCGCCTGTTCAGCTTTGCTTTTAAGCTCAATGTATTTCTGATCGGCCGGATCGCCTGATGCCTTAAGCACTTCTTCCAGGGTTTCGGTCAGTAACGCAATATCGTCATCGAGGCCCGATTCGAATTGATTTGTCTGATTTACCATCATTTCCTCCGTGTGAATTGCAAAGCAGTTCATTAACTATAGCCATAATCTGGCGCTCTGCTGATTTCCTGCTCCAGGAATCACCTGATTTTTCATCTGTTAATCTTACTCAGTGCAGGCGGTGCGCCGCTTCGTTGCGCAAAGAAGTGTAAGACGCAGCGGCAACCGCCGAATTTCGCTTCGCTTCTTTGATTAATCTGATAAATTTTGTCGTGACTGAATTTTCCAGTAACCCTACTGTCGTACCTCTCTGTTGCCTGTGATTATCGGGCCATGAAAGTGCATGTTGCACAACAGTCACGACACCCTCGAACAGCTAAGGAATGATCTCTGGCATGAATCGAAGAATGTTTATGAAAGCGTCAATGGCCTTCTCTGCCGTCAGCGGCATGACCGGCCTGTCAACGCTGTTTGCGCAATCCGCATGGGCAGAAGATGGCATTGCTGACGGAACCGCCGTACGCTTCGATTTCGACGTATTGAAGAAAAACGCGGCTGCGCTGGCGAAGAAACCCTGGGGCGGTGCACCAGGTGCACTGCCGGAGACGCTGGCCACACTGACCCCACAGGCGTACAACGAAATTCAGTATGACGCCAACCACTCACTCTGGAATAACCTGCCCGATCGTCAGCTGGACGTGCAGTTCTTCCACGTCGGCATGGGCTTCAAGCGGCGCATCCGCATGTTCTCTGTTGACGGCGAGAGCCGTCAGGCACGCGAAATTCACTTCCGCCCTGAGCTGTTCAACTATAACGACGCGAAGGTTGATACTAAGCAGCTGGAGGGCAAAACTGACCTCGGCTTTGCCGGTTTCCGCGCCTTCAAAAAACCGGAACTGGCCCGTCGCGACATCGTATCCTTCCTGGGCGCAAGTTACTTCCGTGCGGTTGACGATACTTACCAGTACGGCCTCTCGGCCCGTGGTGTCGCCATCAACACCTTCAGTAATGGCCAGGAAGAGTTCCCCGATTTCACCGCTTTCTGGTTTGAAACGCCAAAAGCGGAAGATACCACCTTTACCTGCTATGCCCTGCTGGATGGCGCGAGTGTCACCGGTGCCTATAAGTTCATCATCCACTGCGAAGAGAAACGCGTGGTGATGGAGGTGGAAAACCACCTGTTCGCCCGTAAAGAGATCCGTCAGATTGGCATCTCGCCAATGACCAGTATGTTCAGCTGCGGCACCAACGAGCGCCGCATGTGCAACACCTACCATCCGCAGATCCACGACTCCGATCGTCTGGCGATGTGGACCGGTAAAGGCGAATGGATCGCCCGCCCACTGAATAATCCGCAGCGTCTGCAGTTCAATGCCTATGAAGATGAGAATCCGCGAGGCTTTGGCCTGCTGCAGTTAAATCACGACTTCAAAGATTATCAGGATGTGATTGGCTGGTATGACAAACGTCCGAGCCTGTGGGTGGAGCCGGTCGGCAACTGGGGCAAAGGCGCAATTAACCTGATGGAGATCCCGACGACCGGTGAAACGCTGGATAACGTAGTCTGCTTCTGGCAACCGGCTGAGCCGGTCAAAGCGGGCAGCGAGCTGAACTTCTCTTACAAGCTCTACTGGAGTGGTCTGCCGCCAGTACGTAGCGGTCTGGCACGTGTGGATGCGACCCGTACCGGTATCGGTGGTTTCCCGGAAGGCTGGGCGCCTGGCGAACACTTCCCGGAAACCTGGTGCCGCCGCTTCGCCATCGATTTTATTGGTGGGGATTTGCAGGCTGCTGCGCCGAAAGGCATTGAGCCGGTGATTACCGTTTCATCCGGCAGCGTGAAGCAAGTTGAAATTCTGTATGTCGATCCGCTCAAAGGATACCGCATCCTGTTTGACTGGTATCCGAACAGCGATTCCACCGAGCCAGTGGAGATGCGTCTGTTCCTGCGCAGCAAGGATGAAACGCTGAGTGAAACCTGGCTTTATCAGTATTTCCCGCCTGCGCCGGATCAGCGCAAATATGTCGATGACCGTCAGATGACGGTGGGTTGATAGAAAAAGGCGAGGCTCAGGCCTCGCTTTTTTTTATGGCGCATTCTTCAGCATATCGACGTGCGGAATGCCATCTTCCAGATAGTTCTCCCCCACCGCCACAAAGCCGTGCTGCCCATAGAAGTTTTCAAGATGCGCCTGCGCAGAGAGAAATATGTCACGGCCCGGCCAGTGCTGCTGACAACTGCTGATCGCCTGTTCCATCAGACGATTGCCCAGACGCGCACCGCGCACCCGATCTGAAACAATGACCCGTCCAATTTTCACCGGGCTGGTTTCATCTTCCGGGGAAAGAAGTCGCGCATAAGCCACCAGCTGATCATCCACCGTGCCCAGCAGATGCCTGTTTTCGGCCTGTAAATCTTTGCCATCCACATCAAGATAAGCACACTGTTGCTCCACCACAAACACCTCACTGCGCAACGCCAGCAGCGCATAGAGTTCCGGGGCGGTAAGTTCGCTATGGTGTTTATCCTGCCAGTCAATGTTCATGGTCTCTCCTTACTAAACCAGACACTCTACATCATCGCGAGGTCGTCAGCACCAGCTGGTCACCTCATCTGACAGACAAAAAAAATCAGGCCCGGAGGCCTGATTCATTATTCGCAGTTATCAGCTTACATCAGTGGCTGAGCCATCTGGACCAGTCTGATGAGCGGCTGCGGGTAAACCCCTAACAGCAGTACCAGAATGGCAGAAATCAGAACCACGACACCACCGGCGGTGAATGCCCAGTTAGCCGGGGTATCACGGGTGTGCAGTTCCGGCGGGCTGAGGTAGAGACTTACCGTTACGCGCAGATAGTAGTAAAGGCCAATCGCACTGCCCGCTACCACCGCACCGGTCAGCCACCAGAGATGCGCACTGACGCCTGAAGCAATCACGTAGAATTTACCGATAAAGCCCAGCGTCATCGGGATACCGGCCAGTGACAGCATCATCACTGTCATGACCGCTGACAGGATAGGACGATGCCAGAACAGACCACGATAAGAGTAGAGTGAATCTGCATCCGGGCCACGATACGGGCTGGACATCAGGCTCACCACACCAAAGGCACCCAGGCTGCTGAACAGATAACCGGCCAGGTAAACACCGGAAGTTTCCAGCGACAGCTGATGATCTTTCACTGCAATCAGCGCGACCAGCAGATAGCCGAGGTGGGCGATAGAGGAGTAACCCAGCAGACGCTTGATGTTGCTCTGCGAAATCGCCATCAGGTTACCGAACAGAATCGACACAAAGGCGATCATGGCCAGCACGGTGCGCACCGCTTCGCTGTCGGTCACCGGCGCGTACATAAACAGACGCATGATGACACCGAAGATCGCAATCTTGCTGGCCGTCGCCAGGAAGGTTGAAACCGGCGCAGGCGCACCCTGATACACATCGGGCGTCCAGAGATGGAACGGAACCAGTGAAAGTTTGAAGCCCAGGCCGATGATCATCATGCCCAGACCCACCAGCAGCAATGGCTCATGGATCATGCTGTCAGTCAGGCTCTGACCCAGCGCAACAAAGCTCAGATTACCGGAATCGGCGTAGATCAGCGCAATACCAAACAGCAGGAACGATGAGGCCGCCGCAGACAGAATGGTGTATTTCAGTGCGGCTTCCAGCGAACGTTTCTGGCGGAAAGCGTAGCCAATCAGACCAAACAGCGGCAGCGACAACAGCTCAATGCCGATGAACAGCGAGGCCAGATGGTTAGCACTGGCCAGCACGATGCCACCGAGGGCCGCAATCAGCACCAGCAGATAGAACTCATCTTTGTTGTCCGGGTAACCCGCCAGCCATGGATAGGCAAAGGTACAGGTCGCCAGACTCGCCAGCATCACCAGCGCGGTATAGAACATCGAATAGCCATCGACGCGCAGCAGCGGCGTGACATCCATCGCCCCGACCTGACCGACAAAGTAGAGCGAGAGCAGCGCCAGGTTCAGGCCAACTACCGTTAGCGTGGCGTTAACGAAGTGGTTGCGTCGCCAGGCAATGGACAGCATCACAACCACCACCGTCAATCCGACGATTAACAGCGGTAGTAACGCAATCAATTGGTGAGGAGTTATTGTCATGGCGAATTACGGCCTTGTAGTTGAAATTGAAGCGGTAAACCACTGCTGAATATTGCTCATGGCAGCGTGCGAAGTATCCAGAATCGGCTGTGGATAGACGCCCAGCAGTACCAGCAGCACCACCAGAACACCGATGGTCATGAACTCGCGCGGCGACATGCCTGGCAGCGGATCTTTCGATTTCGCTTCGCCATAGTAAGCGCGCTGCATCATCACCAGCGAGTAAATCGAGGCGAACACCAGACCAAAGGTCGCGATGATGATAATCATCGGCACCACCTGGAAGCTGCCGGTCAGAATCATAAATTCGCCGACGAAGTTACCAGTACCCGGCATACCGAGGTTGGCGACAGCAAAGAAGAGCGACAGACCCGGAATCCATTTGATGCGCGACCACAGACCACCCATCTGACGCATATCACGGGTATGCAGACGCTCATACAGCTGACCACACAGAATGAAGAGTGCCGCTGCGGACAGACCGTGTGCAATCATCTGAATCACCGCACCCTGCAGCGCCAGCTGGCTGCCGGTGTAGATAGCAATCAGCACAAAGCCCATGTGCGAAATCGAGGTATACGCGATCAGACGTTTGATATCGGTCTGCGAGAAGGCCATCCAGGCACCGTAGAAGATCCCAATGATGCCTAACCACATAGCGATTGGCGCAAACTCTGCTGACGCGTTCGGGAACAGCGGCAGACTGAAACGCAGTAAGCCATAAGCCGCGGTTTTCAGCAGGATACCTGCCAGGTCAACAGAACCCGCAGTCGGCGCCTGACTGTGCGCATCCGGCAGCCAGCCATGTAACGGCACGACCGGCATCTTCACCGCAAAGGCGATAAAGAAGCCCAGCATCAGCAGATATTCAACACCGCTCGACATTGGCGTCTTCAGAAGCTGTTCATAGTTGAACGTCCAGACACCGGTCGCGTTGTAGTGGACAAACACCAGGCCCAGAATCGCAATCAGCATCACCAGACCGGAAGCCTGGGTGTAGATGAAGAACTTGGTCGCAGCGGAGATACGGGTTTTGCCGTCAGACGCTTTGTGACCCCAGAGCGCGATGAGGAAGTACATCGGCACCAGCATCATTTCCCAGAAGAAGAAGAACAGGAACATGTCGATGGAGAGGAACACACCGATTACGCCGCCCAGGATCCACATCAGGTTCAGATGGAAGAAGCCCTGATACTTTGAAATCTCATTCCATGAACAGAGCACCGCCATCAGACCGAGCAGGCCTGTCAGCACTACCATCAGCAGCGACAGGCCATCAATGGCTAAATGGAAGCTGATGCCGAAGCGTGGGATCCACGGAACGGAGAAACTTGACTGCCACTGCGGAATGCCCGCTGCCTGCGTCAGTGAATAGCCTCCCTGCAACCAGAGTTGCAGCGAAAGCGCCAACGTCAGCCCCATGGTGATCAGCGCGATCCAGCGTGGCACCTTCGCGCCAAGGCGCTCAGTGAGCCAGCAGATCAGACCGCCGACGAAGGGTATGATAATTAGCCAAGGTAATAACACGGCACACTTCCCTTTTCTTTGTCTTAGTTCGGGCTATCTTACTTGCCAGTTTGATTCCCGGCAGTGCTCGCAATCCTCACATACCTCGGTATGCTCCGGTTGCTGCGCGCTGGCGGTAACCAGACTGGCTGCGACGATAACGCCCTTGCTCAGGACAATTTTTGACATTCTCAATGGGCAGATTAACTAACCTGCCCCGCTCATCAATCTTTAAATCACCAGCAGCAGAGCCAGCACCAGTACTGCACCCAGGCTCATTGACGCAACGTACCAGCGCAGGTAGCCGTTCTCACTGACAACCAGGCCTTTGTTGGCAATGCGTGACAGCAGCGCAGGCAGGTTCATCAGACCATTCAGTGGGTCGCGCTTCAGCAGCCACGCAATGCCCAGGTAGGGTTTAACGAACACTTTATCGTAGAGCCAGTCGAAGCCCCAGGCCGCAAACCACCAGGTGCCGAAGAAGCGGCCTGGCGCACTGTTTGCGATACGGGTAACCAGCTCACGTTTGCCCAGCCACAGCGCAGCAGCGATCAGAATGCCGACAATCGCTACGACGCCCGAGGTGATTTCCAGTCCCACTTTGCCCGCTTCACCAAACTCACTGGCTGGCAATACACCCGCCAGCGGTGGCGTAATCAGCGCACCAATGAAGGTAGAGAGCAGCAGCAGTACAATCAGCGGCAGATGATGGGTAATGCCTTTACCGGCGTGCGCATGAATTTTCTCTTCGCCGTGGAACACGATGAAGATCATGCGGAAGGTGTAGATAGAGGTCAGGAACGCCCCTACCAGACCCGCAAACATCAGGTTGATGTGACCGTTAGCCAGTGCGCCGAACAGAATCTCATCTTTACTGTAGAAGCCCGCCGTAATCAGCGGCAGTGCCGCCAGCGCCGCGCCGCCAACCAGGAAGCAGGTGTAGACCAGCGGAATGCTCTTGCGCAGGCCACCCATTTTGAAGATGTTCTGCTCGTGATGGCAGGCCAGAATCACTGAACCCGAAGAGAGGAACAGTAACGCTTTAAAGAAGGCGTGCGTCATCAGATGGAAAATCGCCGCATCCCACGCCTGAACACCCAACGCCAGGAACATGTAACCAATCTGGCTCATGGTGGAGTAAGCGAGAACACGTTTGATGTCGGTCTGTACCAGCGCGGCAAAGCCCGCCAGCACCAGGGTAATTGCCCCGACGATGCCGACCAGATGCAGCACTTCCGGCGTCAGCAGGAAGAGACCGTGGCTGCGGGCAATCAGGTAAACACCCGCTGTCACCATGGTCGCGGCGTGGATCAGTGCTGAAACCGGTGTCGGACCGGCCATCGCATCAGCCAGCCAGGTCTGCAACGGCAACTGTGCCGATTTACCGACCGCGCCACCCAGCAGCATCAGCGTTGCCCACTGCAGCATATGGTTGTCTGCGGCAAAGTGCGCCGGCGCCAGTTCCATCATCTCGCGGAAGTTCAACGTGCCCAGCTCGTTGTAGAGAATGAACAGGCCGAATGCCAGGAAGACGTCGCCCACGCGGGTGATGATAAAGGCTTTCATCGCCGCTTTGCCGTTTTCCGGATTGCTGTAGTAGAAGCCGATCAGCAGATAAGAGCAGAGCCCTACCCCTTCCCAGCCCAGATACATCAGCATCAGGTTATCGGCCAGCACCAGAACAACCATGCTGGCGATAAACAGGTTGGTATAGGCGAAGAAGCGGGAGTAGCCCTCTTCTCCACGCATATACCAGGAGGCGAACATATGAATGAAGAAGCCAACACCGGTGACGACTGACAGCATGGTCAGAGACAGGCCATCCAGCGTCAGGTTCACTTTCATGTCGAAGTTGCCGACATGCATCCAGGTCCAGAGTGACTGGGTATAGGCTTGCTGACCACTGGCGAAGAACTCGAATCCGAGCATCACTGTAGTCAATGCTGCCAGACCCACCGATCCCATACCTACCGTGGCCGACAGGTTCTCAGACCAGCGACCGCGGGAAAACGCTAACAGCAGAAAGCCGATCAGCGGAAACAAGACAGTTAAATAGAGAAGATTCATCCGCGCATCTCGCTCACAGTATCAATGTTCAGCGTCTGACGACGACGATAGAGCTGAAGCAGCAGCGCCAGACCAATACTGGCTTCCGCTGCCGCCAGGCTGATCGCCAGGATATACATCACCTGTCCATCGGCCTGACCCCAGTAGCTCCCGGCAACCACCAGAGCTAAGGCGGCGGCGTTGATCATGATTTCAAGGCCGATCAGCATAAACAGCAGATTGCGGCGTATCACCAGCGACGTCAGTCCAAGGACAAACAGCACGGCAGCAAGAATCAATCCATGTTGTAACGGGATCATGCGTTCTCCTTTTTCACCTGAGCGGCGTCAGCATTACGGTTACTCAGGACTTCGCCCTGACGCTCTTCACGACCGATATGGAACGCCACGACCAGACCTGCCAGCAGCAGCATAGAAGCCAGTTCAACCGCCAGCACATAAGGACCAAACAGGCTGATGCCGACCGCTTTGGCGTCGATGATGGTGCCATCAATGCCCTGGTCATTCGCCGTCAGGATGGCGTAAATCATCACCACCAGCAGCAGCAACGAGACGATGCCGGGACCAATCCACAATGACGGGCTGAGCCACTCACGCTCCTGCTTCTCCGTCTGCTTGCCCAGGTTCAGCATCATAACGACGAAGACGAACAGCACCATGATGGCGCCAGCGTAGACGATGATCTCCAGCGCACCCGCAAAATAGGCACCCATAGAGAAGAAGACGCCCGCGATCGATAACAGCGAAACGATCAGGTACAGCAACGCATGTACCGGATTGGTGTGGGTAATGACGCGCAACGTCGTCAGCACCGCCACCAGTCCGCAAAGATAAAACGCAAATTCCATGCCTTGCTCCTTAAGGTAATAAGCCTTTGACGTCGATAGGCTTGGCTTCGTTTTCCGCTTCGCCCTTATCTTTACCGTCAATCGCCATACCTGCCATGCGGTAGAAGTTGTACTCCGGATATTTACCCGGTCCCGAAATCAGCAGATCGTCCTTTTCATACACCAGATCCTGACGCTTAAACTCACCCAGTTCGAAATCCGGGGTAAGCTGAATCGCGGTGGTCGGACAGGCTTCTTCACACATGCCGCAGAAAATACAGCGTGAGAAGTTGATGCGGAAGAACTCCGGGTACCAGCGGCCATCTTTGGTCTCGGCTTTCTGTAGTGAAATACAGCCAACCGGACAGGCAACCGCACACAGGTTACAGGCGACGCAACGCTCCTGACCATCCGGATCGCGGGTTAACACGATACGGCCACGATAGCGTGGCGGCAGATAAACCGGCTCTTCCGGGTACATCTGCGTTTCACGTTTGGCAAAGGCGTGCAGCCCTATCAGCCAGATACTGCGAACTGTCGTGCCAAAGCCTACGACAATATCTTTCAAAGTCATTTGTTAACCCCTTACGGCGCTGTGTAGAGAATCACTGCGGCAGTCGCCAGCAGGTTCAACAGCGTCAACGGCAGACACACTTTCCAGCCGAATGACAGCACCTGGTCGTAGCGTGGACGCGGAAGCGCAGCACGAATCAGGATGAACATCATCATAAAGAACGCCGTTTTCAGGGCGAACCAGATGAACGGCGGCAGGAAAGGTCCGTGCCAGCCACCAAAGAACAGCGTTACGATCAGCGCTGAAACGGTGGTAATCGCCACATATTCGCCGACAAAGAACAGGCCAAACTTCATGCCGGCATATTCAATGTGATAACCATCTGCCAGTTCCTGCTCCGCTTCTGGCTGGTCAAAGGGATGACGGTGACACACCGCCACGCCAGCAATACAGAAGGTTACGAAACCAAAGAACTGCGGAATGATGTTCCACAGGTGCGTCTGGCTGTTGACGATATCGTTCATGTTGAACGAGCCCGCCTGCGCCACCACACCCATCAGCGACAGACCCAGGAACACTTCGTAGCTCAGCGTCTGCGCCGAGGCGCGCATCGCACCCAGCAGCGAGTATTTGTTGTTACTCGACCAGCCAGCAAACAGCACGGCGTAGACCGCAAGGCCCGCCATCATCAGGAAGAACAGCAGACCGATATTCAGGTCTGTCACCATCCAGGTTGGCGACACTGGCACGATAGCAAAGGCCAGCAGCAGAGAAACAAAGGCAATAACCGGCGCAAGGGTAAAGATAAAGCGGTCGGTAAATGGCGGAACCCAGTCCTCTTTAAAGAACATTTTGATCATGTCCGCAACCAGCTGGAGCGAGCCGCCCCAGCCGACGCGGTTAGGTCCGTAACGGTTCTGGAACAGGCCGAGCAGACGACGCTCGGCGAAGCTCATGAACGCGCCGCAGGCCACAACCACCAGCAGAATCACAATGGCTTTAACAATGGCCAGCAGAATGTCGATAACGTCCGGTGTTAACCAGCTCATTGCGCCGCCTCCTGCAGAGTGTCGATTTTACCGTTCGCCAGGAATGGCGGAACGCCCGGCATACCCAGCGGCAGACCAATCTGACCCGCCTGCAGTGACGCCGAGAAACGGACCGGCAGACGCACTGTCTCGCCGGCACAGCTGAATTCAACCGCCGCGCCATTGTTGACGCCCAGCTTCGCTGCATCCTCCGGGTTAATCACCAATGCAGGCTCTGTCATGCGCTGCTGGAAGACCGGTGAACGCTGTGACATCTCTTCGCTACCGAACAACCGGTGGAGAGGCGCCACACGCCACTTCGCATCACTGACAAACGCGGCAGGAACGGTTGTGAACCATGGCAGCTCACTGTTGCTGGCTTCAAACAGGCGTACGCCCGGATCGCCATGACGCAGTTTGCCGCCCACTTCAGCCTGGAACTTGTTCCACGCCTGCGGTGAGTTCCAGCCTGGAGCCCAGGCAAACGGAATCTGCGAACGCGGAGCTGATGGCTGGTTGTTCCCTTCCATAGAGAAGGCGAACATGGTGTCCTGGTCCTGCGGCTGACGCGGTTCATGAACGCTGATATTCGCGCGCATCGCAGTACGTCCACTGTTACGTATTGGAGAACGCGCCAGTTTCTGACCACGGATGCGGAAGCTGGCGTCAGGTGCCGCTTCTTTAATACCCGCGAGCTGTGGCAGACGGGTCACCACGGCATCGATCACGTGATCGAGCTGCGTCCAGTCCACGTGACGGCTTTCCAGCGTGCTGTGCAGCGAGTGCAGCCAGCGCCAGCTTTCCAGCATCACAACGTTGCTGTCGTAATAGGCAGGATCGTAAACCTGGAAGAAACGCTGGGCGCGGCCTTCATGGTTAATAGACGTCCCGTCGCTTTCAGCGAAGCTGGCGGTGGATAACACCAGGCCCGCTTTCTCCAGCGTGGCTGTACGCTGATGATCAACCACAATCACGTTCGTGGTCTGCGCCAGGGCTGCATCCACCACAGATTTTGGTGCGTGACGATAGAGGTCATTTTCCAGCACCACCAGCGCATCGGCTTCACCGTTGCTCAGTTGCTCCAGCGCATGCTCCAGTGGATTACCGCCGATCATGCCCAGACCGATGCTGTTGGCGTGACCCGCCAGCAGAGTAATGCCGACATCTGCGCCGCGTGCCTTCAGGGCTTTCGCCACGTTCGCTGCGGCTTCAATGACTGCGCTGCTGCCTGAGTGAGTACCGGAAATGATTAATGGCTTTTTCGCGCCGGCCAGCGCCTGAACGACAACGTCCATTTTCCCGTTGAGCTTGCTGTCGAAATCGGTCACTGCCGGAGCAGATTCATCCAGTGCACTGGCGATAGCGAAGCCGAGGCGCGCCTGATCTTCAACCGGCGCACGATAGCTCCATGCCGCGATATCATCCAGACGGGTTTCATCAACATGGGTAACGAACAGAGGATGTTTCGCGTTCTGACCGATGTTCATAATGGCGGCGATCTGCCAGTCTGCGACTTTCTGCGCAGCGGCCATATCACGCGCTTTGCCTTTTACCGCCTGACGGACAGAGAGTGCCACGCGAGCACCAACCTGTGTAAGGTCTTCACCCAGCACCAGCACCGCATCGTAGCTTTCAATTTCACGCAGCGATGGCGTATAGACACCGCTTTCGCGCAGGACTTTGAGCATCAGTTCAAGACGGGCCTGCTCGTCCGCTGGCATACCGGTTGAGAAGTTCTCTGCGCCCACCAGTTCACGCAGTGCAAAGTTACTTTCAACGCTGGCGCGCGGCGAGCCGATACCGATCACTTTCTTCGCCTGACGCAGCAAATCTGCACCGGCATTGACCGCCTGCTCTGCGTTCAGCGTAACCCAGTCATTGCCGCGCAGCAGCATCGGCTGGCGTGGACGATCTTTGCGGTTCACGTAGCCATAGCCAAAGCGGCCACGGTCACACAGGAAGTAGTGGTTTACGGTGCCGTTATAGCGGTTTTCAATACGACGCAACTCACCATAACGCTCACCCGGGCTGGTGTTACAGCCGACACTGCACTGCTGGCAGATGCTCGGCGCAAACTGCATATCCCATTTGCGGTTATAGCGTTCAGAGTGAGTTTTATCCGTGAAGACGCCGGTCGGGCAGATTTCAACCAGGTTGCCAGAGAACTCGCTTTCCAGCGTGCCATCTTCCGGGCGACCAAAGTAGACGTTGTCATGCGCGCCGTAGACTCCCAGATCTTTGCCATCGGCATAATCTTTGTAGTAACGCACACAGCGGTAACAGGCGATACAGCGGTTCATCTCGTGGGAGATGAACGGACCGAGATCCTGATTACGGTGAGTACGTTTGGTGAAGCGATAGCGGCGGAAGCTGTGGCCGGTCATTACTGTCATATCCTGCAGGTGACAGTTACCGCCCTCTTCGCACACCGGACAGTCGTGCGGGTGGTTGGTCATCAGCCACTCCACCACGCTTTCGCGGAACTCTTTCGCTTCGCCATCATCGATGGAGATGAATGTGCCGTCAGAGGCCGGTGTCATGCAGGACATGACAAGACGGCCGCGGGTATCTTCGGCATTCTGGAATTGCTTTACCGCACACTGGCGGCAGGCCCCAACGCTTCCCAGCGCCGGATGCCAGCAAAAGTAAGGAATATCAAGGCCCAGAGAGAGACATGCCTGTAGCAGGTTGTCCGCTCCGTTCACATCATACTCTTTACCGTCTACATGAATTGTAGCCATAGTGACATGCTTCCGTAAGGCTCGTCAGAGACGAGCGTTAATCATATTCTTGCCCCGACGCACGACATTGTCGGGGCGGCGGCACCAGGCCTGTTCCGTTTTTGGTGAATTACCAGCGCGCTTTCAGCAGGTTTGGCTGGATCCCGCCAATGGCACGGGTATTACCAAACACCTGCGGCGCCATGCCGGCTTCAAACTCTTCACGGAAATATTTAATCGCACTTTGCAGCGGCTCAACCGCACCTGGCGCATGCGCACAGAAGGTTTTGCCTGGGCCAAGCTGACGGCAGAGTTGCAGTAAGGTTTCAATATCGCCTGGCTGGCCCTGTTTCTGCTCCAGCGCACGCAGAATTTTCACGCTCCACGGCAGACCGTCACGACACGGAGTACACCAGCCGCACGACTCACGGGCAAAGAACTCTTCCAGGTTACGCACCAGGGAAACCATGTTGATCTCGTGATCAACGGCCATTGCCAGCGCCGTACCCAGACGACTGCCCGCTTTGCCAATGCTGGCAAATTCCATCGGCAGATCCAGGTGCTGGTCGGTCAGGAAGTCAGTCCCTGCGCCGCCGGGCTGCCAGGCCTTGAACTTCAGTCCGTCACGCATGCCGCCTGCATAATCTTCCAGGATCTCACGTGCGGTGATACCGAATGGCAGCTCCCAGACGCCGGGATTTTTAACCCGCCCGGAGAAGCCCATCATTTTGGTACCGGCATCTTCACTTTTAGAGATGTTTTTGTACCACTCCACACCGTTGGCCAGAATCGCCGGCACGTTCGAGAGGGTCTCTACGTTGTTCACGCAGGTTGGTTTGCCCCACGCGCCCGCACTCGCCGGGAATGGCGGCTTGGAACGCGGGTTAGCACGACGGCCTTCCAGTGAGTTAATCAGTGCCGTCTCTTCGCCGCAGATATAACGCCCTGCGCCGGTATGGACGATCAACTCAAAGTCGAAGCCGGTACCGAGAATATTTTTACCGAGATAGCCCGCTTCCGTGGCTTCAGCAATCGCACGGCGCAGATGCACCGCCGCTTCAATGTATTCGCCACGTAAGAAGATGTAGCCACGGTAGGCCTTTAGCGCAAAGGCGCTGATCAGCATTCCTTCCACCAGCTGGTGAGGCATCTGCTCCATCAGCAGGCGGTCTTTATAGGTGCCTGGCTCCATTTCATCGGCGTTACACAGCAGGTAACGGATGTTCATCGACTCATCTTTCGGCATCAGGCTCCACTTCAGACCGGTAGAGAAGCCTGCACCGCCGCGCCCTTTCAGGCCGGAGTCTTTGACTGCCGCGACAATTTCATCCTGTGACATGCTTTTCAGCGCTTTTTCCGCACCGGCATAGCCGTTCTTGCTGCGATATTCATCTAGCCAGACAGGTTGCTTGTCGTCACGCATCCGCCAGGTGAGCGGATGGGTTTCAGCAGTACGAATGATCTGTTTGATTGTCATTGATACTGCTCCAGCAAAGAGGGAATGCCTTCTGGCGTCAGATGAACATGCGTGTCTTCATCCACCATCATCGTTGGGCCCTTGTCACAGTTACCCAGGCAGCAGGTTGGCAGCAGCGTAAAGCGGCCATCAGCAGTGGTTTGACCCGGTTTGATATTCAGCTGCTGCTCCAGTGCGGACTGGATGCCCTGATAACCGGTGATGTGACAGACCACGCTGTCACAATAACGGATCACATGACGGCCAACCGGCTGACGGAAGATCTGGCTATAAAACGTCGCCACCCCTTCAACATCACTCGCCGGGATACCCAGTACGTCGGCAATCGCGTTGATTGCGCCGTCCGGCACCCAGCCGCGCTGTTTCTGCACGATCTTCAGCGCTTCAATGGAGGCTGCACGCGCATCTTCGTAGTGGTGTTTTTCGTGCTCAATAGCGTGATGCTCTTCCGCGCTCAGCACGAAGACCTCGTTAGGGTCGATCGTTTTAATGGCAATGTGTTGATCGTGCATAATTAGCGGTCCACGTCTGACATAACAAAATCGATACTACCCAGATATACGATCAGGTCGGATACCAGGCTGCCACGGATTACTGAAGGAATCTGCTGCAGATGCGGGAAGCTCGGCGTACGCACGCGGGTGCGGTAGCTCATGGTGCTGCCATCGCTGGTCAGGTAGTAGCTGTTGATCCCTTTCGTCGCTTCAATCATCTGGAACGATTCATTGGCTGGCATCACCGGTCCCCACGAAACCTGCAGGAAGTGGGTGATCAGCGTTTCGATGTGCTGCAGCGTACGCTCTTTCGGTGGTGGCGTGGTCAGCGGATGATCCGCTTTAAACGGCCCCTCTGGCATATTGTTGAGACACTGCTCAAGGATACGCAGGGACTGCCACATCTCTTCCATCTTCAGCTGAACACGGCTGTAAGCATCGCTGACGCCGTCGCCGACCGGGATTTCGAAATCGAAATTTTCGTAGCCTGAGTATGGACGCCATTTGCGCACGTCAAAGTCGAGACCCGTGGCACGCAGGCCGGCACCGGTCGTGCCCCACGCCAGCGCCTCTTCCATATTGTAAGCAGCAACGCCTTTTGAACGACCAATCAGCACGGTGTTACGCAGTGCCGCTTTGTCATATTCCTTCAGACGCTTCGGCATCCAGTCCAGGAAGTCACGCAGCAGACGTTCCCAGCCTCGCGGCAGGTCGTGTGCTACACCACCGATACGGAACCAGGCCGGGTGCATACGGAAACCGGTAATGGCTTCAACCACGTCATAGATTTTCTGGCGATCGGTAAAGGCAAAGAACACCGGCGTCATCGCGCCGACGTCCTGAATAAAGGTCGAGATATAAAGCAGATGGCTGTTAATGCGGAACAGCTCAGAGAGCATCACGCGGATCACGTTTACGCGATCGGGCACCACGATACCAGCCAGTTTTTCTACCGCCAGCACGTAAGGCATTTCGTTTACGCAGCCGCCGAGGTACTCGATACGGTCAGTGTAAGGAATGTAGCTGTGCCAGGACTGACGCTCACCCATCTTTTCGGCACCACGATGGTGATAACCGATGTCAGGTACGCAGTCGACAATCTCTTCACCGTCCAGCTGCAGGATGATGCGGAACGCACCGTGCGCCGACGGGTGGTTAGGCCCGAGGTTCAGGAACATGAAGTCTTCGTTGGTGGTGCTGCGCTTCATGCCCCAGTCTTCAGGCTTAAAGGTCAGCGCCTCCATCTCTAAATCTTCTTTCTGCTTAGTCAGCGTGAAAGGATCGAATTCGGTGGCGCGCGCCGGGTAATCTTTACGCAGCGGATGGCCTTCCCAGGTAGACGGCATCATGATGCGCGTCAGGTGCGGGTGACCATCAAAGGTAATACCAAACATCTCCCAGGTTTCACGCTCATACCAGTTGGCATTCGGGAAAAGACGGGTGATGGTCGGCAGATGCATGTCGTTTTCAGAGAGTGCCACCTTGAGCATGATGTCGCGGTTGCGTTCAATCGACAGCAGGTGGTAGAAAACGGAAAAATCCGCCGCAGGCAGGCCTGCACGGTGGGTACGTAAACGCTCATCCACGCCATGCAGGTCATACAGCATGACGTAAGGCTTCGTTAATTTACGCAGGAACTCGGTAATTTCCAGTATCTGTTCACGCTTAACCCAGACCACCGGAATGCCGGTGCGGGTTGGCTGTACAGTGAAGGCATCCGGCCCAAAACGGTTACGCAACTCGCCGATCACCGGGTCATCAAGGTGATCACGGGTTTGCCATGAAGGCTGAGCGAGATCTTGCGTGGTCAAATCTGTCATACGTTACTCACCATTCCGGCCTGGTCTCAGGCACTCAAATGAAGGCGTCAGGATGGGGCCATGCATTAAATTGTGATGTTCTGCTGCAGGCGCTCTTTTCCATCCATACGGTTTTAAACTTCGTCCGGGCTGCGCAGGTTTGTGACTGCGATGCGCTCGCCGCGTTTTCTTTCACGCTCTGAAGGCATGTTAGCGCGGTAAACGCCCTGGTCGCCGACAACCCATGAAAGCGGACGGCGCTCTTTGCCGATCGACTCCTGCAACAGCAGCAGTGCCTGCATGTAGGCTTCAGGACGTGGCGGGCAGCCAGGAATATAGACATCTACTGGCAGGAATTTATCGACGCCCTGCACCACCGAATAGATGTCATACATGCCGCCCGAATTTGCGCAGGCACCCATTGAGATCACCCATTTTGGCTCCAGCATCTGATCGTATAAACGCTGAATAACCGGAGCCATTTTGGTAAACGGCGTGCCGGCAATAACCATGAAATCCGCCTGGCGTGGCGAGGCGCGCATAACTTCAGCACCAAAACGTGCCACGTCATGGACCGCGGTAAACGATGTGGTCATCTCAACGTAACAACAGGACAGGCCAAAGTTATAAGGCCAGAGTGAGTTTTTACGTCCCCAGTTCACCATGTCATGCAGGGCATTTTCGAGTTTGCCCATATAAACGCTGCGATGAACGTGCTGCTCCAGCGGATCGCTGACGATTTCCTGCTTTTGCAGAGGATAACGGTCGTTCTCACCACCGTTCGGGTCTATGCGGGTGAGCGTATAGTCCATCTTATTGCCTCTCTTTTACTGCTTATGAGGATTGGTGTGGCTGACCGTAGTAGTTTTCACCACTACGCGACGGCGAGCTGGAGCCCAGTCCAGTGCGCCAATGCGTACCAGATAGACCAGACCCGCAAGGAGCACCAAAATGAAAATTGCGGCTTCCACAAAGCCGACCCAACCGCTTTCGCGGATTGAAGTCGCCCATGCGTATAAAAAGAGGGCTTCGACGTCAAAAATGACGAAAAACATCGCAACCAGATAAAATTTCGCCGACAGGCGGATATGGGTGTCACCAACGGATTCAATGCCCGATTCGAATGGCGTGTCTTTATAGCGGGCGCGCGCTCTGCCGCCAAGCAACCATCCTCCGGTCAGCATGAAAGCACACAAGCCAAAGGCAATAACGATAAATACGATAAACGCCCAGTGCTGAGCGATGATTTCGGTGGTAGTTGACATACTCATTGCTTACTCATCAAAAGTGGCGCTGGCATCCTGCACGCGTTTCCCGCAGCAAACTGACCACATCGATTCAAGGGAAGGGTAAAAACCTTTTAAATGTCACTGTTATTACGGAATAAACAGCAATTTAATGGGGTTTTTTACTCCTTTCTATAACCTTTTGTCAACTTTGACAAAAGTATCCAAACATTATTTCACACCTGCATCATATTATTAACAAATGATGCCCCGCTTTCCAGCTAAATCGCTTCAGTCTGTAGGGTTAATTTTAGTGTAGCGGGTAATCACACGCATGGATCGTGCGTTTAACAAACATATTTTGACAGGTATGACTCTTTTTTCCTTCCCCTTAGCAGGGGTATTTTCTTGATCCAGAACACACTTTTGCCCTTTTTGCGTTAATTTCCTCCACCTGAAGCCTTGATACGGAACAAAAGGTTCGTTTTTATGGATTGCAGATTTCAGTTTGTAATGGAGTGAAATACAGTGAGGGATTTACATCAGGGAGGTTATCGTCGGGGCGAGTCTGACAAGGGTCAGATCGTAAAAAAGCCCCTCGTTCTGTTCAAAAAATGAGAGGCTTATTTATAAGCGTTTGTTAAGGCAATGGCGCTGATGTTGAGTACAACACGTTAGCGCTATTACTCTTCGTCATCCAACAGCAACGCACCGTCTGGATTGTTGCTCAGATTGTACGGATCATTAGTAGACTGCATGGCATTAAAGATAGCCAGCGCCAGCTCATTATCACTGTCAGGATTACGGCACAGCAGATACTGCGTATCCGGGAGAACCGGCAGACCTTCAGCCGCACCCATAACACGCAGTTCCGGGCTCATCATCTCGACCGGGCGCGCTGTTACGCCAAGACCCGCTTTCACTGCAGCTCGTACGGCAGCCAGAGTAGAAGCGACGTAAGAGATACGCCATGGGATACCGGCTTCATTGAGATGATCAATGGCCATATCACGGTAAGGACTTGGCTCATCCAGCAGCACCAATGGAATCGCTTCGCCGCGCTGGAAGATATAGTCCGCTGCGCAGTACCACAAGGTGGGTGAAGTACGCAGTACCTGATAGGTAAAGTTGCCCGGGCTGGACGTTGTCACCACCAGGTCAACTTCACCCTGATTGAGCATTTCCATCATGAATGGATTACGTTTAACCCGCACATCAATGGCCAGTTTCGGATAAACCGAGGTCACCCGGTTTAACAGGAACGGCAGAATAGTGTCAGAGGTGTCATCAGAGGCACCAATAGTCAGTACGCCCTGAATGTTGCTGTACATCAGAGATGTGCAGGCTTCGTCGTTAAAACGAAGAATTTTTCTGGCATAGCCTAAAAGCTGGATCCCATGCTCTGTTAAAAGCTTATTACGTCCATGTCTGGCAAACAGCTCTTTACCTACCAATTGCTCCAGACGCTGCATCTGCTGACTGACTGCTGACTGGGTTCTGCAGACCGCTGCAGCGGCGGCTGCAAAGGTATTCAAATCCGCAACGGCAACGAAAGTTCTCAGCAGATCGAGGTCGAGATTCAGTATCGGACGATTTGCATTAGTCATGTTTTTTCTTCACTTATAAGATTTTTACGAACTACTACCCTGGTGTTATTACAAGCTTATCAAAGTGATAAGCGGTAATGGTGCTTAATGACAGTCCTGTGTGAAGACTGACATAAAAAATTTTATGTGGAACCTGCACCGTTGACTCACCCGAAGGGAGCACGATGCTTTAAGACAGAGACAACTTCTTCTGTACCGATGGCGCTGGGGTGCGCAAATGCAGGAAGCTGTTTAGTTGTCTTATTCCCACCGGAATGAATCGGGCGGGATAAAAACTACACTTAGCGGGCTATCAAGGCGAAGCGGCTAAATGCACTAAATAATAAATTATACTTAATCATTTTTGACTTCAAAATGGAAATGATTTTGTGAAAAGCGCTGTAAATTTTGTGACAAAGGCATTTCGTGACCCTTATGCCACATTATTGATCACTTTTTAAGCCTTCAACGTTCTGAAAGTTAGTGAGGAAGTGTTAAGTAGTGCTCACTATCCTGTATTTAAGGTGCCGAATGAAACGCCTTTTTTGGTACTTTTCCGGCGATCACAAGGCCTTAAACAGCACACTCTTAAGCAGTGTTAAGGCGTAAATAGTTCTCATGTTATAAAACTGGCCATAAAACGAACATTAATAAAATAAATTTTAACTATTCCTCAAAGTGTATATTTCAGCGGTAAAGAAAATATCTCTCCGTATTGAGTCCACAAACCTTTTTAAATTCCAGAGGCAGATGTTGGCTCGCTACGGTTTTGGGTGGATTAAAATTCTAAAAATTTCTTTATACATAGTTTTATTAACCACCCTCAGCGAGAGCTGTTACTTTTTACGCTACGCATTCTGCAAAAAGTTGTTGAACCCGCCAAAACGGGGCGGCACCCTTCTTTTGTGACCGTGAGGAGAGTACATTGTGCTGGTTCGATTTCTGTGGCAGCCACAAGGATTCTGCCCATCAAGGCGGTAACAATGACTTTTCAAATTGATAAATCCGGAAAACTCGATAACGTCTGCTATGACATCCGTGGACCGGTACTGAAAGAGGCTAAGCGCCTTGAAGAAGAAGGTAATAAAGTTCTCAAGCTGAACATTGGCAATCCGGCGCCGTTTGGTTTCGAAGCACCGGATGAGATCCTGGTTGATGTCATTCGTAACCTTCCCAGCGCTCAGGGTTATTGCGACTCCAAGGGCCTCTACTCCGCCCGTAAAGCAATCATGCAGCACTATCAGGCACGCGACATGCGCGATGTCACGGTAGAAGATATTTATATCGGTAACGGGGTATCAGAACTCATCGTGCAGGCGATGCAGGCGTTACTGAATAGCGGCGACGAAATGCTGGTGCCCGCGCCCGACTATCCCTTATGGACAGCCGCGGTTTCTCTCTCCAGCGGTAAAGCGGTGCACTATCTGTGTGATGAGTCTGCCGGCTGGTTCCCTGATCTGGATGATATCCGTAGCAAGATAACGCCTCGTACCCGTGGCATCGTGATCATCAACCCGAATAACCCTACCGGCGCGGTCTACAGTAAAGAACTGCTGTTAGAGGTGGTTGAAATTGCGCGTCAGCATAATCTGATCATTTTCGCCGACGAAATCTACGACAAGATCCTTTACGACGACGCCCAGCATCACTGCATTGCGGCCCTGGCGCCCGATCTGCTGACCGTGACGTTCAATGGCCTCTCCAAAACCTATCGCGTGGCCGGTTTCCGTCAGGGCTGGATGGTACTGAACGGGCCGAAGAAACATGCGAAAGGCTATATTGAAGGGCTGGAAATGCTCGCCTCAATGCGTCTGTGTGCCAACGTACCGGCGCAGCATGCGATTCAGACGGCACTGGGCGGCTATCAGAGCATCAGCGAATTTATCATGCCTGGTGGTCGTCTCTACGAGCAGCGCCAGCGTGCATGGGAGTTGATCAATGATATTCCTGGCGTCAGCTGTGTGAAGCCGCAGGGCGCGCTCTACATGTTCCCGAAAATCGATGCCAAAAAATTCAATATCTTCGACGATCAGAAGATGGTGCTGGATTTTCTGTTACAGGAAAAAGTGTTGCTGGTTCAGGGCAGTGCGTTCAACTGGCCATGGCCCGATCATCTTCGCATCGTTACGCTGCCACGCGTCGATGACCTGGAGATGGCGATTAATAAATTTGGGCGTTTCCTGCAAGGCTATCGTCAGTAATCACGCCCGCGTATACTGACGTTATTTGGGGAGAGCCGGTCTCTCCCCTGCCTGCCAACAGGAACGCGCATGACACAAAGCCACTTCTTTGCTCACCTCTCCCGTCTTAAGCTGATTAATCGCTGGCCGCTGATGCGCAATGTGCGCACCGAAAATGTCTCGGAACACAGTCTGCAGGTCGCTATGGTGGCGCACGCCCTGGCGGTGATCAAAAATCTCAGGTTCAGCGGGTCGCTTAATGCCGATCGTATTGCCATGCTGGCGCTTTATCACGATGCCAGTGAAGTGCTTACCGGCGATTTACCGACACCGGTGAAGTATTACAACGCGCAGATCGCCCACGAATATAAGAAAATCGAAAAGATTGCTCAGCAAAAGCTGATTGAGATGCTGCCGGAAGAGTTTCAGGAAATCTATCGCCCGCTGATCGATGAGCATCTGCATAGCGAAGAGGAGCAGGCCGTTGTGAAACAGGCGGATGCGCTCTGTGCCTATGTTAAGTGTCTTGAAGAGTTGTCTGCCGGGAATAATGAATTTTTACTGGCGAAAGCGCGGCTGGAAAAGACCCTGGCGCAGCGTCGTTCGCCGGAGATGGATTACTTCGTTGACGTGTTCATTCCGAGCTTCAGCCTGTCACTGGATGAAATCTCGCAGGATACGCCTTTGTAAGCCCGGCGAACTGGCCGCCGGGCGGACCCTTAAGCCTGCTGACTAAAGGTAAAACTGCCGTCAGACTCGCGGGAAACTACCAGCGATGCCAGCGATTCGAGCTTAAGCGCCACGTCATCCAGCCGGGGTGTCTCCGCCGCAGGATTAATAGCAATCACCGTGCAGCCCGCATTCAGGCCGGATAAAATTCCGGCGGGAGCATCTTCTGCCACTACGCACGATGTCGCCGCTAACCCCAGTTTCTCCGCACCCAGCAGGTAAGGATCGGGTTCAGGTTTACCTTTCGCCACCTGCTCAGCCGTAATGAACACAGCAGGCTTTGGTAACCCCGCGGCTTTGTGACGGGCATGAGCGACCGGCACCGAGCCTGAGGTGACAATTGCCCAGGGAATATTCAGTTCGTTCAGCCGGTTCAGCAACGCGACGGCACCGGGCAGCGCCTGCACACCGTCGGTGTCCGCCGCTTCAGCCTGCTCCAGCGCGGTAAACTCCGCCTGTATAGCCTCTTCCGACTGACCTGCCATAAAATGACGCAAAGAGGTGATCGCCTGTTTGCCATGGATAAAATCCAGAATCTCATCAGCGGCGATACCATGACGGGCACCCCACTGGCTCCAGGCTCGTTCAACCGCTGGCAGCGAATCCACCAGCGTGCCGTCTAAATCAAATAGAAAACCTCTGTAGGTCACGCGCTCCTCCTCTTCAGGCATTGATCACTTGTGCAATTTCATTTGCACTTAAATGGTACTGGCGCGGACAAGTCTGCCACAAAGCTAACATGCGTTGATACTTTTCCCACATTGGGGTCTGGGCATTGAAACCGTGAGTACCGGAATCGAAGTGGGTATACCGCCCTTCTGTATTCACCATAAAACGGACGTAGCCCAGCAGCCGCGCTTCAGTTGCCGCATCAAAGCCCAAAAAGGCGAGACGGCGCGCTTCAAGCTGACCTTTATCTTTAAGGTTCGACCAGGAAACATGGAGGGCATGATGCATCTCCATAATATCGATCACCGTCCGGCAGATCGCTTCGCTGAGTTCGCCAAACTCTTTGTCCAGCTCACGCATCTGCAGCGCATAGCCGCGTTCGATGATGGTCTGGTAACGGCGGAAGCGTTCAGCATTTTCAGGCTCAAGCATCGCCATGATTTTATACTGGTTAGTGAGAATCAAACGCTGTGCATGGGTCATTTCCATCATTGACTCCCGGTCAGAGACCGCTCAGTTAATCGACAATGGAGAAATGATTGCACAGCGTTAACGACACGGAAACCGCCGTCTCGCCTTTTTTTGATTTGGCCGCAGGTTAGCGGTAATTATTTTACCGCCAGCCTGGGTTTGCCTAGAGATCGTCGAGGAAGGTGCGGTCGAGCTGTTTAAACGCCCGCTTAAGCAGATCGGCCAGTGCCTGATAAGTCGGCTTGCCTTCAACCGGTGCTATCGCCTGCCCGGCTTCTTCCAGTCGGGTACGCACCTCATGAAACCAGTTAAGCAGCGTTGGCGGCAGTGGCGTCACTGAACGCTTGCCCAGCCACCACAGTCCCTGCATCGGCAGGCTGCAGGCAAACAGCGCAGTCGCCACGGCCGGGCCTAACTGACCGCCCATCGCAATCTGCCAGGTCAGCGTAAAAATCGCCAGAGGTGGCATAAAACGAATGGCAAAACGGGTTGCCGATGAAACCCGGTTTTCCGGGAACACGGGGGCCAGGCGCTTATCAGCAGGCCAGGTCTTCATATAGTGTTGGCCGCGCTGAAACATCCGAAACCAATTGGTACTGCCAGATTCATTCGCCATGGCTCACCTCAACTAATACTGCAAAGATTAAAAAATAGTTATAAAGACACAACTTTACGTAACAACCTTCAATTATTTTTGTCTTTAAAGATGACTCCAGCTATTCTGACGCCGTTTTAACACCTCTCCGGAAGCGGAATGCGCCTTTGGGAAGAGGCCTGAGCCAAGTTTCGACAAGGCAATCTTAAAATTTTCGCGTAAGATTACCGAAATTTTTTGCGGAATCGCAGATTTCTGTCTACCGCATGATGTTTGTCATTAATCTACCAGCTTTCATGGGCTACGCTGATAGTCTGATTGCGTTTAATTTAGCCACTCTCAAAAAATAGGTACTTCCATGTCGAGTAAGTTAGTTCTGGTTCTGAACTGTGGCAGCTCTTCCCTTAAGTTTGCCATTCTTAACCCTGCCAGCGGTGAAGAGTTCCTGTCAGGCCTGGCGGAATGTTTCCATCTTCCTGAAGCCCGTATCAAATGGAAGCTGGAAGGCGAAAAACAGGAAGCGCCTCTGGGTGCTGGCGCAGCGCACAGCGAAGCGCTGAACTTTATCGTTAAATCCATTCTGGCACAAAAACCTGAGCTTTCGGCACAAATTGCTGCAATCGGCCATCGTATCGTTCATGGCGGCGAAAAACTGACGCAGTCAGTCATCATTACTGAAGAAGTCGTACAGGGCATCAAAGACGCCTCCTCTTTCGCACCGCTGCACAATCCGGCTCATCTGATCGGTATTGATGAAGCGATGAAAAATTTCCCTCACCTGTCAGACAAGAATGTCGCGGTATTTGACACCGCTTTCCATCAGACAATGCCGGAAGAGTCCTATCTCTATGCGCTGCCGTACAAATTGTACAAAGAGCATGGCGTTCGTCGCTATGGCGCACATGGTACCAGCCACTTTTACGTGACTCACGAAGCGGCCAAAATGCTTAACAAGCCACTGGCGTCACTGAACATCATCACCTGTCACCTCGGCAACGGCGGTTCGGTCTCTGCGATTCGCAACGGCGAGTGCGTGGACACCTCAATGGGTCTGACCCCGCTGGAAGGCCTGGTGATGGGTACGCGCAGTGGCGACATCGACCCGGCGATAGTCTTCTTCCTCCACGATACGCTGGGTATGAGCGTTGATGCCATCAATAAACTGCTGACTAAAGAGTCTGGCCTGTTAGGTCTGACCGAAGTCACCAGCGACTGCCGCTACGTTGAAGATAACTACACCACCAAAGAAGATGCGAAGCGTGCAATGGATGTCTTCTGTCATCGTCTGGCGAAATATATCGGCAGTTACACCGCGCTGATGGATGGCCGTCTTGACGCCGTCGTGTTTACTGGCGGCATCGGCGAAAACGCCGCGATGGTGCGTGAACTCTCACTGAAAAAACTGGCGCTGCTGGGCTTTGAAGTTGACCACGATCGCAACCTGGCCGCCCGTTTCGGCAAATCTGGTTACATCAATAAAGAAGGCACTCGCCCGGCGCTGGTGATTCCGACCAACGAAGAACTGGTCATCGCCCAGGACGCCGCGCGGCTGACTGCGTAAAACACTTCTCTCCGTCAGCTCAGGCTGACGGAGTTGTTTTTGACACCCTGCCATTACTGAGAGGTTCAAACGTGTCACGTACAATTATGCTCATTCCGACCGGCACCAGCGTCGGCCTGACCAGCGTCAGCCTCGGCGTTATTCGCGCCATGGAGCGCAAAGGCGTCCGTCTCAGCGTCTTCAAGCCAATTGCTCAGCCGCGTAGCGGCGGCGATACGCCGGATCAAACCACCACGATTATCCGTAAGAACTCCTCGATTCCTGCCGCTGAACCGCTGCAGATGTCACGTGTGGAATCTCTGCTGGGATCGAACCAGCAGGATGTGCTGATGGAAGAGATCATCTCCCGTTACCATGCCAACACGCAGGATGCGGAAGTGGTTCTGGTTGAAGGGCTTGTGCCGACCCGTAAACATCAGTTTGCCAACGCGCTGAACTACGAAATCGCCAAAACCCTGAACGCAGAAATTGTCTTCGTGATGGCGCTGGGCAATGACTCGCCAGCACAGTTGAAAGAGCGCATTGAACTGACTCAAAGCAGCTTCGGCGGTCAGAAGAACAAAAATATCACGGGCGTAATTATCAACAAACTCAACGCGCCGGTGGATGATCAGGGGCGTACCCGTCCTGACCTGTCAGAGATCTTTGATGACTCCTCAAAAGCGAGCATCGCCAACATCGATCCAAAGCAGCTGTTCTCAGACAGCCCGCTGCCGGTGCTGGGCTGCGTGCCGTGGAGCTTTGATCTGATTGCTACCCGCGCGATCGATATGTGCCGCCACCTGGATGCGCGTATCATCAATGAAGGTGAAATTCAGACCCGCCGGGTCAAATCCGTCACCTTCTGTGCGCGCAGTATCCCGCACATGCTGGAGCATTTCCGTCCTGGCTCACTGCTGGTGACTTCCGCAGACCGCCCTGATGTGCTGGTCGCCGCCTGTCTGGCCGCGATGAACGGCATTGAAATTGGTGCAATTCTGCTGACCGGTAACTATGAGATTGACGATCGCATCGCCCGTCTCTGCGACCGGGCTTTCCAGACCGGCCTGCCGGTGTTTATGGTGAAAACCAACACCTGGCAGACCTCCCTGAGCCTGCAGAGCTTTAATCTTGAAGTGCCTGCTGACGATACCCAGCGCATTGAGAAAGTGCAGGAATATGTGGCCAGCTACATTAATGCCGAGTGGATTGAGTCACTGACCGCCACCTCTGAGCGCAGCCGTCGCCTGTCACCTCCAGCCTTCCGCTACCAGCTGACTGAGCTCGCGCGTAAAGCGGGTAAACGCGTCGTGCTGCCAGAGGGTGATGAGCCGCGTACGGTTAAAGCGGCCTCTATCTGTGCTGAGCGCGGTATCGCCACCTGCGTCCTGTTAGGCAATCCGGATGAGATTCAGCGTGTCGCTGCGGCTCAGGGTGTCGTACTGGGCAAAGGTGTCGAAATTGTTGACCCGGAACAGGTACGTGAAAACTACGTGCCACGTCTGGTTGAGCTGCGTAAGAGCAAAGGCATGACCGAAGTAGTCGCTCAGGAGCAGCTGGAAGATAACGTGGTTCTCGGCACCATGATGCTGGAGAGCGGTGAAGTGGATGGTCTGGTTTCAGGCGCGGTTCACACCACCGCCAACACCATTCGTCCGCCACTGCAGTTGATCAAAACCGCGCCGAACAGCTCGCTGGTTTCATCCGTGTTCTTTATGCTGCTGCCGGAGCAGGTGCTGGTCTACGGTGACTGCGCCATTAACCCGGATCCCACCGCTGAGCAGCTGGCTGAGATTGCTATCCAGTCAGCGGATTCTGCCAGCGCCTTTGGTATCGATCCGCGTGTGGCGATGATCTCCTACTCTACCGGCACGTCAGGTGCAGGTAGCGATGTTGAGAAAGTGCGTGAAGCAACGCGCATTGCGCAGGAGAAACGTCCTGATCTGGTCATCGATGGTCCGCTGCAGTATGACGCCGCGATCATGGAAGATGTGGCGAAATCGAAAGCGCCAAATTCACAGGTTGCAGGTCGCGCTACCGTGTTTATCTTCCCGGATCTCAACACCGGTAACACCACCTACAAAGCGGTACAGCGTTCAGCCGATCTGATCTCAATCGGACCGATGCTGCAGGGTATGCGTAAGCCGGTCAACGATCTGTCGCGCGGTGCGCTGGTTGACGACATCGTCTATACCATCGCCCTGACGGCTATTCAGTCACAGCAGGCTGAAGGTTAAGCGTCTGGTAACAACGAAAAAGGCATGCCACGAGGCATGCCTTTTTTTTCGCCGGTAACCGGGCAGTGCACGTTAATGCGCGTCGGTCACTGGTATGAATGCGCCCGTTTTCAGGCCCGGTTATCACCGTTGCGGCTCATCCACAGAGAGAGCGCTTTCAGCGAATCGTCGGTAAATTCATCACAGCGTGCGGTGATCTCATCGGGCGTCATCCAGATAATCTCATCGACTTCCGATTCCTGCATGGCGAAAGGGCCATGTGACACACAACTGAACAGACCGCCCCAGACACGGCAATGCTGATCTTCGAAGTAGAATTTGCCATGCTCAGCAAACGGCACGGCGGCAATCCCTAACTCCTCTTCCGCTTCACGTCGCGCAGATTCCAGCATATCTTCACCGCTCTGCACCACGCCGCCTGCGGTTGCGTCCAGTTTGCCCGGCATAAAATCTTTTATCTCGGTGCGACGCTGTACCAGAATCTTACCCATACCGTCATGAACCACGATATAAGTGGCGCGGTGACGCAGGCACTGAGCACGCATCTGCGCGCGTGTCGCCTGAGCAACGACTTCATTCTCTTCGTTTACGATATCGACCCACTCAATGCCGTCACCCGCAGTTTGATCCACCATCCGTAACCCTTTCCTGTTTGGCGTACAGTTGCGTACGCAGTTTGCCACGTCGTTATTTTTATGTGGCGTAAGGTAATCACTTACGCCAGCATGAGCAAGCCCCGGCTGTTACCGATTTTTACCACTTTCTGCTAACCACAGCTGTACCGAGGCGCGTTGCCACTGAAACTCAGCATATTGCTGTAAGCGTGCAGGCAGAGGATCGCCATGCAGTACCAGCCGGTTAAGCATCACCGCCAGATCGGTATCTGCAATTGACCACTCGCCAAACAGGTTCTGCTGTCCGTCTGGCAGCAGACGTTCGACAGCCGTAACGAGTTTATCCACCGCCTGCTGCGCTGACGCGGTCAGCGGCGCAAAGCGTTCACCGGCAAACAGCACCTCTGTCGGACGCTCCTGACGAATCCACAGGAAGTCACTGCGCAGCCAGGCCTGAATCTCTCTCGCGCGCGCGCGCTTTTCGCGGTCGCGAGGATAGAGACGTTCAAACTCGGGTGCCGGAAAACGCTCTTCAAGATATTCGGTTATCGCCGAGGATTCGCTTAACAGAAAGTCATCAATCTGCAGGGTCGGAACCCGGCAGGTCAGCGACAACTCACGGTATGCCGCTGCGTATTGCTGATTCTGCGACAAATCGACGCGTTTCAGGTGGAACGGAATCCCTTTTTCGTTAAGGGCAACGTAGGCCGACATGGCGTAAGGACTGAAAAATGATGAATCTGACCACAGGGTGATGGGCGGATAATTCATCGGTTACCTCAATTGGCTGTCAGGATTGCATCATGTTTACCGATTTTTTTTTGCGAAGGCAACGCTGAGCTGATCCGATCTCTTCCTTCAGAAGAAGAAACCGCGACGCGACTCACTATAGAGTGGCTCCACTCTTCTATGCTGAAAGGTGCAAATAACAAAAACATCAAGGGAGCCGCAACATGCACATTCTTATTACCGGTGGCACGGGACTGATTGGCCGTCACCTGATTCCACGTCTGCAGCAGTTGGGCCATCAGATCAGCGTGGTAACGCGCGACGTGGTCAGCGCGCGTGAAAAACTGGGCGAGAACGTCGCACTCTGGTCAGGACTAGCGCAACAGTCGACACTGGATGACATCGATGCGGTGATTAATCTGGCGGGCGAACCGATCGCTGACAAACGCTGGACGGAGCCACACAAGCAGCAGCTCTGTGAAAGTCGCTGGCAGATAACCGAGCAGATCGCCTCACTGATCAACGCCAGCACCACGCCACCCGCCGTATTGATCTCAGGTTCGGCAACCGGCTTTTATGGCAATACCGGCGATCTGGTGCTGACCGAAGAGGATCAGGGACAGGATGAGTTCACGCATCAGCTCTGCGCCCGCTGGGAACAGCTGGCGCTCACGGCGGAAAGCGAACGCACCCGCGTTTGTCTGCTGCGAACTGGCGTGGTACTGGCGCCCGAGGGCGGCGCACTCAGCAAAATGAAGTTGCCGTTTAAGCTCGGCATCGGCGGGCCAATCGGCAGTGGTAAACAGTACATGCCGTGGATCCATATTGATGACATGCTCAACGCCATTATCTGGCTGCTGGACCATGATGACCTGAGAGGGCCGTTCAACATGGTCGCACCTTACGCGGTGCGTAATGAGCAGTTTGCCGCCACGCTGGGTCGGGTTATGCATCGTCCGGCCTTTATGCGTACGCCTGCCAGCGCCATTAAGCTGATGATGGGCGAATCGTCGGTTCTGGTGCTGGGAGGACAACATGTGCTGCCAAAGCGGCTGGAGGCGTCAGGTTTTGGCTTCCGCTGGTACGATCTGCAGGAGGCATTGCAGGATGTAGTGAAGCATTAACCAGAAGCCCGCGCCCGGCCAGGCGCGGGCTCAGGCTTACTTCAGCGATCCCTTGAGGAACTGCTGTAAACGTGGACTTTTCGGGTTGCCAAACACCTCCGCAGGCGGCCCCTGCTCTTCAATTTTGCCCTGGTGCAGGAAAATCACATGGCTGGAGACGTGACGGGCAAATTCCATCTCATGCGTGACGACCACCATGGTTTTACCCTCCTCCGCCAGCTTCTGCATAATGCGCAGCACTTCGCCCACCAGTTCAGGATCCAGCGCCGACGTCGGCTCATCAAACAGCAACACTTCCGGCTCCATCGCCAGCGCGCGCGCAATCGACACACGCTGCTGCTGACCACCCGAGAGATGCACAGGATACTTCGCCTGCGCCCGCGCATCAATGCCGACTTTATCGAGATAGCGGATGGCGCGCTCACGCGCTTCCGCTTTACTCAGCCCCAGCACCTGAATCGGCGCTTCCATCACGTTTTCCAGCACTGTCATGTGACTCCAGAGATTAAAGTGCTGGAACACCATGGTGAGGCTGGTGCGCAACGCGCGCAGTTGCTCTTTGTCAGCCACTTTAAGCTGACCATCTTTATCCCGGACTAAGGTGATCTGCTGGTTGTTCACCATGATGCTGCCTTCACTCGGTTTTTCGAGGAAGTTGATGCAGCGTAAAAAGGTACTTTTCCCTGAACCGGACGATCCAATGATACTGATCACATCGCCCGCTTTAGCAGTTAACGAGACCCCTTTCAGCACTTCATGTTCACCGTAACGCTTATGCAATTCGGTGACGCTTAATTTATTGTCAGCCATAGTTCTACTCAATGCGATGAAGAGGGTTTCACGTGGGCCAGCCAGCGGCGTTCCGCCAGGCGGAACAGGCTGATCAACACGTAAGAGATAATCAGGTATAACACAGCCGCAATGCCAAAGGCGGTAAACGGCTGATAGGTCGCCGAGTTAATATCCCGCGCGATTTTCAGCAGATCCGGCACCGTGGCGGTGAAAGCCAGCGCCGTGGAGTGCAGCATCAGAATCACTTCGTTACTGTAGGCCGGCAGTGCCGTCCGCAGCGCCGAGGGCAGGATAATGCAGCGATAGAGTTTAAAGGTGGAGAAGCCATACGCCCGCGCCGCCTCAATCTCGCCGTGGGGCACCGAGCGAATGGCACCGGCAAAGATCTCTGTGGTGTAAGCACAGGTATTCAGGGTGAAGGCGAGTAACGTACAGTTCAGGCCACTGCGGAAAAATGCGTTCAGCAGTTCAGTGCCTTTCACAATCTCCAGCGTGTACATGCCGGAGTAGAATACCAGCAGCTGTACATAGAGCGGCGTGCCGCGAAACACGTAGGTAAAGAGCCAGACCGGAAAACTGATAAACCGGTTAGGCGAAACCCGCGCTATCGCCAGCAGGATGGCCAGACAGCCACCAACGGTCACCGAAAGGATCAGCAGCCAAAGGGTGATAGCCACACCGGTAAAACGATAACCGTCGGTCCAGAGCAGCGATTTCCAGTATTCCTGAATAATCTCAATCATAACTCGCCCTCTTCACACCGACCGTATAGCGACGGTTCAGCCACCACAGCACGCCATTCGACAGCGTGGTGAACACCAGATAAATCACACCCGCTACAATAGCGAAGTAGAACGGCTGCCAGGTACTTTTCCCCGCCAGTTGCGTTGCCTTCACGACATCTTCCAGCCCCAGCAGCGAGACCAGCGCGGTGGCTTTCAGAATCACCTGCCAGTTGTTGCCGATGCCCGGCAACGCATAGCGCATCATGGCCGGAAACAGAATGCGGCGGAACACCTGCGCGCTGGTAAAACCAAATGCAGTAGCCGCCTCTATCTGTCCCTGAGGCACAGCCATAAAAGCACCCCGGAAGGTTTCGGTGAAGTAGGCACCATAGATAAAGCCGAGCGTGATGATACCGGCCACCATCGGGTCGATATCAAACTGCGCCATACCCAGCGCATCGGTTACCTGGTTGAGGACAATCTGCAGACCGTAGAAGATCAGCAGCATCAGTACGAGGTCAGGCACGCCACGAATCAGCGTGGTGTAGCCTTCAAAAATCATCGCCAGCGGCCGGCTGCGCGACAGTTTCGCGCCTGCGCCAATCAGGCCCAGCAGCACGGCCAGTACGACAGAGGTGAGTGCCAGCTCCAGCGTCACCAGCGTGCCCCGAAGAATTACATCAGAATAGCCATACAGCATCGAAAGGTCCTGTCGTGGGGTGTAAACGAAACGCTGCCCGCAAGCGAGACGGGCAGTTTAGCTTTACCTCTCCGTTTCAGACGCTTTCCGTCATCACTGGGCCAGGTCCGGTTTCTGCCTCGGGCAGAACCGGCTCAGTCCCGGCAGAACGGAAACAGAAGGTAAAGCGACAGGATGGTTAGTCGCCGTACACATTGAAATCGAAGTATTTCTTCGCAATCTTGTCGTAGGTGCCATCTTTACGCATGTCAGCAAAGGCTTTGTCGATGGCGGCTTTCAGTTCGCTGTCATCTTTACGCAGTCCCATACCGGTGCCGACGCCAAAGATCTTGTCATCTTTGACGGCCGGACCGGCAAACGCGTAGTTTTTACCGACTGGCTGCTTCAGAAAACCTTCGCTGGCCTGCACTTCATCCTGGAAGGCCGCATCAATACGACCGGCATTCAGATCCTGATAAACCAGATCCTGATTAGCATAAGGGGTGACGTTAACCCCTTTAGGCCGCCAGTTCTGATTGGCATAGGTTTCCTGGGTTGTGCCCTGCAGCAGACCGATATTTTTGCCTTTCAGCGACTCAATGGTCGGTTGAATTTTCGATCCTTTCGGTGCGACTAAACGCGCATTAGCAGCGTAAAGCTTATCCGAGAAGGCGATCTCTTCCTGACGTTTTGCTGTGATGGAAAGTGAGGAGATGATGGCATCAATTTTTTTCGCTTTCAGCGACGGGATCAGCGCATCGAAGTCGCTTTCAACGTAGGTGCATTGGGTATGAATACGTTTACAGATTTCGTTAGCGAGGTCGATATCGAAGCCCACTAACTTGCCTTGCGCGTCTTTCGACTCAAACGGTGGGTAAGTTGGATCTGTGCCGATACGGATTGAACCCGGCACTGCCGCGAATACGCTGGCAGCACTGGATAAGCCCAGCATCAGGGAAAGAGCCAGAACACGCTTTTTCATAGATTACCCTCAAGTGAAGTGCTTTTTGTTATGTGGTTTGTGATGTGTTTGCGCAAATTAATTTGCATGTTTCATGCCAGTTCTGCAAGTTTTCCACGCAGTTAGCGTGATGTCAGACAGGCGAAAACGCTGTGTTTGTAGGGGGAATATAGCAGTGAAGTAAAAGAGAAAAAGCGACGTTGTTAACTTTTGGTGCATCAAATGCACGAAGAGTGATCCGAGGCGCGCTTATGCACTAAATAAGTGCGCCAGCGGAACTTTATGCACCCTGCCAGCGCGCGAAGAGATCTTCCGGTAATTCGATATCGAATTGATCAATAACCCGGTTGACGGTCTGGTCAATCAGCTGATCGATGGTTTCAGGCCGATGATAAAAAGCCGGCACTGGTGGCATTATTATGGCGCCCAGCTCGGCGGCGGTGGTCATCATGCGCAGGTGTCCAACGTGCAATGGCGTTTCACGTACGCACAATACCAGCTTACGCTGCTCTTTTAATATGACGTCAGCCGCACGGGTCAGCAGGGAGTCAGTGTAACTGTGGACGATGCCTGAAAGCGTTTTCATTGAGCAGGGTAAAATCGCCATGCCCAGGGTTTTAAACGACCCCGACGAGATATTTGCTGCAATATCGCGCACGTCATGCACCACATCGGCCAGCGCCTGCACGTCACGCAGCGAATAGTCGCTCTCCAGCCCCAGCGTCTGACGCGCCGCCTGGCTCATGACCAGATGCGTTTCTACTTCTTCCACCTGCTGCAACACCTGCAGCATGCGCACGCCATAGATCACCCCGCTTGCGCCGGAGATGCCAATGATGAGTCGTTTCATATTCCAACCTTATGTCAGCCAATGCACCATCATACGCGGCCAGCAGGTTTCTGAAAACAAACAGGGCGGGATTGCTCCCGCCCTGCTTTATGTTGACCACCCGCTGAGCATATCAGCCCTCGTTGTGCAGCTCGAGGTTTTCGACTTCGTTCTGGCGTTGAAGCGCTTTGGCGTCATCGTTGCGCAGCGATTCCAGATACTCCAGATACTGCTGATCGACATCTTTCGTCACGTAGATACCGTTGAACACCGAGCATTCAAACTGGGCGATGTCCGGGTTCTCTTCACGCACCGCTTCAATCAAATCGTCCAGGTCCTGGAAAATCAGCGCATCGGCTTTAATCAGCTGGCGAATCTCTTCCACTTCGCGGCCATGCGCAATCAGTTCCGTGGCGCTCGGCATATCAATGCCGTAGACGTTCGGGAAACGAATTTCCGGTGCAGCAGACGCCAGATAAACGCGTTTAGCGCCGGCTTCACGCGCCATCTCAATGATCTGCTCTGAGGTGGTGCCGCGCACGATAGAGTCATCCACCAGCAGGACATTTTTATCACGGAATTCGGCACGGTTAGCGTTGAGCTTGCGGCGAACCGCGCTGCGACGTAACTGCTGGCCCGGCATGATAAAAGTACGGCCAACGTAACGGTTTTTCACGAAGCCCTGACGATAAGGCTTGTCGAGAATACGGGCAATTTCCAGCGCAATATCGGTAGAGGTTTCCGGAATAGGAATCACCACGTCGATATCCAGATCTTCCCACTCGCGGGCAATTTTCTCGCCCAGCTTGGTGCCCATGCGGACACGGGCGCTGTAGACGGAGATTTTATCCAGGAAAGAGTCCGGACGGGCAAAATAGACATATTCGAACAGGCACGGATTGCTTTTCGGGTTTTCAGCACACTGGCGGGTAGAGAGCTGGCCCGCTTCAGTGACATAGACGGCTTCACCCGGTGCGACGTCACGGATGAACTCAAAGCCCAGCGTATCCAGCGCGACGCTCTCGGAGGCGACCATGTATTCGGTGCGACCATCAGCGATAACGCGCTTGCCCAGCACCAGCGGACGGATGCCATTAGGGTCACGGAAAGCAACCATGCCGTGGCCGATAATCATCGAGACAACCGCGTAGGCGCCACGCACCTGCTGATGTACGGCAGCCACCGCGGCAAAAATGTTGTCGGCTTCCAGCGGATCATTTTGAAAACGATCTAACTCCTGCGCAAAGATATTCAGCAGGATTTCAGAATCTGAGGTGGTATTAACGTGACGGCGGCCCTTTTCAAACAGGTGCTTGCGCAGCACGTGGGCGTTGGTCAGGTTACCGTTATGCGCCAGGGTGATGCCGTATGGGGAGTTTACATAGAATGGCTGCGCTTCAGAGGCACTGGAGCTTCCCGCAGTGGGATAACGCGCGTGGCCAATCCCCATATTGCCCTGCAGACGCTGCATGTGGCGTGCTTCGAAAACGTCGCTGACCAGGCCATTTGCCTTTCGCAGGCGAAAACATTTCAGCGCATCAATCGTACAAATGCCTGCGGCATCCTGCCCGCGGTGCTGGAGCACCGTTAACGCGTCATAGATCGACTGGTTGACCGGCATGAAACCGGTGATACCGACAATACCGCACATGTTGTCATTTCCTCATTTAGCCGCACTCCCGGTCACATCACCGGGGTAAAAAACTCGACGTGCTTTTCAGGTAATCAAAAAACCACCTGATGATATAACTGAACTCGGGAATGAGTTGAGACTGTTGCCAGTCTGGACTTTTAGAAAAGCCAGTGAATGTATCAAGGAAGAACAGCAAAGCGGCTACGATCAGCACACCACGCAACGCCCCGAAACAGACGCCCAACACCCGGTCGGTTCCCGACAGGCCGGTTTTCTCCACCAGCGTGCCGATAACATAGTTCACAATGGCCCCTACAATCAGGGTAGCCACAAACAGCACACCAATGGCGATACCGTTACGAACCAGTTCGTCGTCAAAACCTGTAAACCAGACTGCAAGGTAGGCGTAGTAATGACTGGCGACAAAAAACGCGCATCCCCAGGTAACAAGAGATAAGGCTTCCCGGACAAACCCACGGACGAGGCTGACCAGAGCCGAAAAACCAACTACCGCAATAATGACGTAATCAATCCAGATCATGAACTCTTCCAGCGCCAGTGCAATTGCACCCCTGCATCCAGTTCGGGGCGCATTCTAACAGAAAAAGAAAACGTTTGCGTAGCGGTTTTCTTTTTCTGCATCCATAAAAAAGGCGATGAAAAAAAACGCAATCGCCTGGGTGATTCTCAGCCGGAAAGGCCGTTGAAAATATTCACTATTTCAGGCGTACCGCGCGACCTGAGCACGCTGTACGCCGGGAAAAAGACGCTGCCTGTTACTGCTATCGGCAGCGCCAATCGCCGGTTTAGCGGGCGCTGTACGGTTTCACAACACCGCCCAACCCTGAGATGCTTTTCAGCTCGCCAACGGCACTCTGCATTTTGGCTTTCGAGGCATCCGGCCCGACGTAAATGCGGGTAATCTGACCCTGAACGGGCGTTGAAGGCACAGTAAAGGCGCGATAGCCCGACAGCCGCAACTGCGCGACAATCTCATTCACTTTGCTGGCGTTTTTCAGCGCACCTAACTGCACCACATAAGCCTGCCCTGCCGGTGCGGTCGTCTCTGCTGCTTTTGGCGCCGCTTCCTGCTTCGGCTGTTCGACCGCTTTAGGCGGTTCTTCCGGCTTCGGCTTCGTCTGCTCCACCGCTTTAGGCTTCTGCTGTTCGACCGGTTTCTGCTTAGGCTGCTCAGTGACTTTAGTTTTCTGCTGCTCTGCCACTTTCGGTTTGGTCACCGTCTGTGCAGGCACAGACTGATGAACCGGCGGCGGCGAAACCACAGTCGGTTCGGTATCATCATCCGGCTCGGCACGCCCCTGCTCTGCCGTGACGCTGCTTTTGCTATTACCATTACTGCTGTTGACCGCATTGCCCGCGCCTTCAGGTGGCTGGGATGGCAGCGACTGGGTAACCGGTGGCACCATTTCACTGTCCTGCTGATCGTCAGGTTTCGGCACCAGCGGAATGGCGGCGAACTCTTCTTTGTAATGCTTTTTCTGACCATCCAGCAGCCCTGGCAGCACAATCACGCCAACGGCGACCAGAATAACGGTGCCGACTAAACGGTTTTGAAACTTACTTGCCACGTCCTTTCTCCGTTTCAATCGATTCCATGACCTGCGCAACGGTGTGGAATGAACCACAGACCAGCACAGTGTCCTGCGGCGCTGCCCGCTGGCGTGCCTGCTGCCAGGCGAGCTCAATCGAGCTAAAGGCTTCGCCCTGCGAGAGGCAATCCAGCAGTTGCTCAGCACTGGCGCCGCGCGGACCGTCAAGCGGTGCGCAGTACCAGGCATCGACCATGGGTGCCAGCACCGTCAGCGTACCGGCAATATCTTTATCATGCAGCATGCCCACGACGGCATGCACTTTGCCGCGTTTCGGCAGCGTCGCCAGCTGTGACGCCAGATACGACGCTGCATGCGGATTATGGGCGACATCCAGAATCACGCGCGGTGATTCACTAATCGTCTGAAAACGCCCTGGCAGCATCGCCAGCGGCA
Organism: Pantoea sp. ANP04; assembly: GCF_041982285.1. Lineage (NCBI taxonomy): Bacteria > Pseudomonadati > Pseudomonadota > Gammaproteobacteria > Enterobacterales > Erwiniaceae > Pantoea > Pantoea sp. ANP04. The sequence continues at coordinate 472,961 of NZ_JAUTYS010000001.1, forward strand.
GGCTGGCGCGAATCTGCGTCTCACTGACCTCAAGTCCAGATACACGCAGCGCCACCAGCGCGGTCGCCGCGTTAGGTAACGGCACCTGGGGCAGTGGCAGATCGTTCAGCTCCCCCAGCGCATCATGCAGCGACCAGCTTTCGGCCTGTGCATGCCATGACCAGTCACGGTTGCGCTGTAACAGCTCAGCGCCTTTTTCCTGCGCGACCACCGCGATGCTGTGTGGCATATCGGGTTCACCGACGACTGCCGGTTTCCCCGCCCGGAACACACCCGCTTTCTCACGCCCGATGCTTTCGCGATCCGGCCCAAGCCAGTCAGTATGATCCAGTGCAATGCTGGTGACTACGGCGACATCGGCATCCACGATGTTGGTGGCATCCAGCCGTCCGCCGAGGCCGACTTCGAGAATCACCACATCCAGCTGCGCCTGGCGGAACAGATTGAGCGCAGAGAGCGTGCCAAATTCGAAATAGGTCAGGGAGATATCCGCACGTCCGGCTTCAATCTCCGCAAAGCTGGCGCAGTGCTGCGCTTCACTCAGCTCCTCTCCCTGGACCCGAACACGCTCGGTGTAGCGCACCAGATGTGGCGAGCTGTAGACGCCAACGCGGTAGCCCGCGGCAATCAGCAGCGTTTCCAGGGTCCGACAGGTCGTGCCTTTGCCATTAGTGCCGGCTACGGTAAAGACAAAGGGAGCGGGTTTCAGCAGGTCGAGACGAAGTGCTACCTGACGAATACGGTCCAGACCCAGTTCGATGGCCTGGGTATGCAGGTGCTCAAGATAATAAAGCCACGTGGCCAAAGGCGACGTGGCTTGAGGAAGGTGAAGATTGTCCATATGTCCCGTTTTGCTTATTTATACCTGGCAGACTGGTGCTGCGGTATACGGTGCATTGGTAAGAGGTGCTTTGGACGCACCTCTCTATCTCCTGTCAGGCCTCGTTGCTTTCCGATTCAGTCGTCGCAGGAGCGGACTGTTCACCGTCATGCAGCGGTGCCGGCAGGTTCATCATTTTTGCCAGCAGGCTTGCCAGTTTGTAACGCATTTCCGGACGACGAATGATCATATCGATCGCGCCCTTCTCAATCAGGAACTCACTGCGCTGGAAGCCTGGCGGCAGTTTTTCGCGCACGGTCTGTTCGATCACGCGTGGACCGGCAAAGCCGATCAGCGCTTTAGGTTCCGCGATATTGAGGTCACCCAGCATCGCAAAACTGGCCGAAACGCCACCCATCGTCGGGTCAGTCAGCACAGAAATATATGGCAGACCGCGCTCGCGCATTTTGGCCAGTGCCGCACTGGTTTTCGCCATCTGCATCAGCGACTGCAGCGCTTCCTGCATACGGGCACCACCACTGGCGGAGAAGCAGATCAGCGGACAGTTATCTTCTAACGCCTGCTCAACCGCACGCACAAAGCGCGCACCAACCACAGAACCCATTGAACCGCCCATAAAGGCAAATTCAAAGGCTGCCGCAACAACCGGCATGCCGTGCAGCTGACCTTTCATGACAACCAGCGCATCTTTCTCGCCGGTGTCTTTCTGGGCCGCTACCAGACGGTCTTTATACTTTTTGGAGTCACGGAACTTGAGCAGATCTTTAGGTTCAAGTTCACTGCCCAGCTCAACCATAGTGCCCTGATCGAGGACACTGCCGAGACGCTCACGGGCATGCATACGCATGTGATGGTCACACTTCGGGCAGACCTCAAGATTACGCTCCAGCTCGGCGCGGTAGAGAACCTGACCACAGCTGTCACACTTGGTCCAGACCCCTTCCGGGATACTGGCTTTGCGCACAGGCGTTCCGGTGCTTTTATTAAGAATGCGTTCAATCCAGCTCATTGATGACCTTTCTGTTTAAAACTGACCTGGTCCAGTCGTCTTGATACTGCTGAAAACCGCTTCAGCAGACGGTAAATGTCGCTCATTAAACCACAACCTGTTCAGACTGTGGATAAAAATCTGGTCTTACCCCTGAGCGAAGCCTTATGGCAGCTTCTGCTGCTTAGCCTGACGGCGATGACGCCAGACTTCAATCACACCCGGCAGAATCGACACCAGGATAATGCCGACAATCAGCAGCTTCAGGTTTTCCTGCACCACCGGCAGATCGCCAAACAGGTAGCCGGCGTAGGAGAACAGCAGCACCCATAGCAGCGCACCCGTCACGTTGAACAGTGCGAAGTGGCGATAGGACATATGGCCCATACCCGCAACAAACGGCGCGAACGTCCGGACGATGGGCACAAAGCGCGCAAGGATAATGGTTTTTCCGCCATGACGGGCATAAAACGCATGGGTTTTATCCAGATGGCTGCGACGGAAAATCTTCGAGTTCGGGTTACTGAACAACCGTTCGCCAAACAGGCGGCCAATGGTGTAGTTCACCGCATCGCCCAGAACCGCCGCCACCACTAACAATGCCACCATAATGTGCACATTGAGATCGTTACCTGGCAGCGCGGCCAGTGCGCCCGCCACAAACAGCAGCGAATCACCCGGCAGGAATGGCGTGACCACCAGTCCGGTTTCGCAGAACAAAATCAGGAACAAAATAGCGTAAATCCAGATACCGTACTGTGCAACCAGTTCAGCAAGATGCACATCGATGTGCAGAATAAAATCGACCAGAAAATGGATAAACTCCATAGCGCGCCCTTTTAAGTCCTGAAAGTAAATTAATCCGCGAGGAACAACGGTCCCATCGACGGTTGTGGTAACGCAAAGTGGGATGGGTAATCCACCGCCACCAGATACAATCCCTCTGCCCGGGCTGTGGCTGCCGCCAGTGTCCGATCTTTCGCTGCCAGCAGCGTGGCCATCCATGACTCAGGCTTATTGCCGCAGCCTATCTCCATCAGACTGCCCACGATATTGCGCACCATGTGATGGACAAAAGCGTTGGCTTTGATATCCACAATCACGTAAGGGCCCTGACGCGTGACGTTAAGATGAATCACGTTGCGCCACGGGGTACGCGACTGGCACTGCACGGCGCGAAATGAGGTGAAATCATTTTCGCCTAACAAACATTGCCCGGCGCGCTGCATCTTCTCCGCATCCAGAGGATGGTAGAAGTGCGTGACGCCCTGCGCCAGCACCGCCGGACGCAGACGCTGATTGTAGATCAGGTAGCGATAGCGTCGGGCCGTAGCGCTGAAGCGGGCATGAAACTCATCCGGCACCGCTTTCACCCAGCGCACCGCAATATCCGGCGGCAGATTAGCGTTGACGCCCAGCGTCCAGGCACCATCAGGTCGTTGTGATGTCGTCTCGAAATGGACCACCTGCCCCGTTCCGTGCACGCCGGCATCGGTGCGGCCCGCGCAAAAAATGCTGACCGGGTGATCCGCGACCTTCGACAGCGCGCGCTCTACCTTCTCCTGCACGCTGCGGACTTCATTCTGACGTTGCCAGCCGTAGTAACGACTGCCGTCATACTCGATGCCGAGCGCCAGTTTTTGCGTCTGACCATCGGACATGGTTACAGATACTCCTGAACCAGTTTCTCGGCAGTTTTCACCGCCATCAGCGCGCCGCCAAAACGAATATTGTCCGCCACTGACCAGAACTGCAGTAACTCCGGAATACCGTAGTCGTTACGTACCGCGCCGATACTCAGTTCGCCGTTGCCTGAGGCATCCGTAACCGGCGTTGGCACTTCATCCTCTTCGCTCAGACGAATATCTGACGCCAGCGCCAGCTCGGCACGCGCTTCTTCCGCAGAGAGCGGGCGCAGGTTTTCGATATGCACAATCTGCGCATTACCGTAGAACACCGGTGCCTGTACGCTGCTGACCGCAATCGGTAAGCCTTCGTCCTGTAATACCTTACGTACCTGATCAATCAGGCGACGTTCACTTTCCACGCTGCCTTCTGCATCGGCCTGTTGGGGCATCAGGTTAAACGCCAGCTGACGACCAAAATGGTGTTCATCGGCTGGAATACCATTCAGCAGGCGGGCACTTTCCCCGGCCAGCGCATCCACCGCCACTTTGCCGTAGCTGGAGACCGAGATCAGGTTCGTCACCTGTAAACGGCTCAGTCCGGCTGCATCCACCAGCGGTTTAATTGCGGTCAGCAGCTGGCTCACCAGATTATCTGCCACGCTGATGATGTTGCGATTACGATAATCAGCCAGCACCTGCGGGTTCACATCCGGCACCACCAGCGGCACATCAGGTTCCAGCGCAAACAGCTCGCTGCTGTCGATCACCAGACAACCGGCGTTTGCCGCTTCATCGGCAAAGCGCGCCGAAGCGTCACGTCCCGCCACGAAAAAGGCCAGCTGCGCCTGTGACCAGTCGAATGTCTCTGCATTGTCGACCCGCACCGAGCGGCCCTCGTAACGCTTGATTTCGCCTGCGCTGTTTTCGCTGGCCAGCAAATATAATTCACCAACCGGGAACTGGCGTTCCGCCAGCAGTTCCAGTACAGCGTTCCCTACTGCGCCTGTCGCGCCAAGTAGCGCAATATTCCAGCCGTCAGACATGTTGGTTTACTCCAGACAATGACATAAAAACAGAAGGCGGTGATATTCACCGCCCAGGGATTCAGATTTATCCCCATCGTCTTTCAGGTTGCATCTTTGCTGGCTGCGTTCACTCAACCGAATCACTTACCTGAGTAAGCTCATCGGGACTCGTGCTCTTGCCGCCGCAATGCAACCCGAAATCCATGGGGTATCTCCCCCGGAAACCACCGTCATGCAGCCATGCCAGCAGTACGCATCGTTTCCGTACACTGACTGATTCAGTGCGGAAACCGCGCCGGGGCGACTGACCTGCAGCGCCCGTTATTTCGGGGAGATGATTGCGTTAAAGCCCAGCTGGTTTAGCTTCTCAGCCGTTGTGGCGTCATCACAGTTCACCTGCAGCGACGACCATTCGCGGCGCTCCAGATACTGCTTGCGCAGGCGATCAAATTCGCCCGGTTTGGCCGCCACTTTACGCAGGGGGGCATCATCGCGGCGCACATCATACACCAGATGCGCCAGGCGTTTCAGCGTTGGCTGATCCAGCGGGCCATTCAGGGTGATTTCACTGAACTCCGGCACCGGCAGTAAAGTGCTGAGCGGCACCTGCTGCGGCTGACCAATAAAATCGCACCAGGCTTCAAATACCTGCGTGGTGCCGCGTGCTTTACCTTCCAGGGTGTAGCCCGCGATGTGCGGCGTGGCGATATCAACCTTATCCAGTAACGCCAGTGAGAGATCCGGCTCCGGCTCCCAGACATCCAGTACAACGCTGAGATCCGGCCGCATTTTCAGCACTTCCAGCAGCGCGCCATTGTCCACCACCGGACCACGACAGGCATTGATCAGAATGGTGTTGGGCTTCAGCGCCATCAGCAGCGCCGCATCCGCCAGATGCCAGCTTTTATAGGGACCGTCTTTAAACAGCGGGGTGTGGAAAGTCAGAATATCAGCCTGTGCGGTGACGGCGTCCAGCGACAGGAAATCGCCCTCGTCACCCCGATCGGCGCGTGGTGGATCGCACAGCAGGGTTTTGATGCCCCAGGCCTCCAGACGCTTTTGCAGACGCCCGCCAACGTTACCGACACCGACGATGCCGACCGTGCGGTCACGCAGCTCAAAGCCGTCACGCTCCGCCAGCAGCAGCAGCGCAGAGAAAACATATTCCACCACGGCAATGGCGTTACAACCCGGAGCGGCAGAGAACGCAATGCCCGCCTGCTGCAGCCAGTTCTCGTCGATATGATCGGTGCCCGCCGTGGCGGTTCCGACAAACTTTACCGGCTTTCCTGCCAGCAGTGACTCATTCACCTGGGTGACTGAGCGCACCATCAGACCATCGGCATCGGCCAGTTCTGCCACCGGCAGCGGACGTCCCGGCACCGCGACAACATCGCCGGTACGGCTGAATAACTCACGGGCGTAGGGCATATTTTCATCGACCAGAATTTTCACTACGGCTTTCCTGTCAGTTGCATAGAGGGGAGTGATTCTGGCACAAAGCGACGCGTTAGCCTAACCGTGCGCGATAGCGATCGGGCGTGATTTCCGCCGGCTGCCTGAAAATGACAATCAGCGCCGGGGCGGAACGGTATTCCAGCGCAAGGGCGAGACGCTGCACACGTTCCCCTGCTCCGGCAGCACGATGGCGCGCAGAAAACGCAGCCGCTGTCGTGACCCGCCCGATGTCATATGACGCGGGGAGTGACTGGTCACTTTCAGGATCACTCTGTCCCATCAATCACTTATTTTTCCGATATTAATGATCTGAATAAATCCGGACACGCGTACAATGCGCCTCATTAATTATACATATAGAGAGTCAGCATGTTTTTCCTCTATCCGCTCTTTGCGGTAATAATCTGGTCAATCAACTCCATTGTCAGCAAGCTCTCAGCCAGTGCGATCGATCCCGCGGCGATCTCTTTCTATCGCTGGCTGCTGGCGCTACTGGTGCTGACGCCCTTTGTGCTGCCGGGCGTGTGGCGGGCGCGTGTGGCTATCAAGCCGCATCTCTGGCGGCTGGCTATGCTTGGACTGCTCGGGATGGTGCTCTATCAGAGCCTCGCGTACTACGCGGCACACAGTGTCAGCGCACTCTTTATGGGCATTATTGGCGCACTCATTCCGCTGCTCACCGTGCTGCTGAGCGTCGTGATCCTCCGCATTGCGCCGACGCTCGGTATCCTGCTCGGCAGTATCATCTCATTCATCGGTCTGGTATGGCTGGTCAGTGAAGGCAATGTGATGCAATTGCTGAATTATGGCCTGGGCAAAGGCGAACTGCTGATGCTGGCCGCTTCCGCCGCCTATGCACTCTATGGCGTGTTGACACGGCGCTGGGCGCTGCCGCTGCCTATCTGGCAAAGCCTGTATGTGCAGATTTTATTTGGTGTCGTGCTGCTGTTGCCTGGTTTTCTGCTGGCACCTGAGGTGGCGCTTAACCGGCATAATCTGCCGCTGGTGGCATTTGCCGGTCTGTTTGCGTCGATCATTGCGCCGTTCCTGTGGATCCATGGCGTGCAGCGTCTGGGGGCCAGCACCACCAGCATCTTTATGAATCTGATTCCGGTATTTACCGCGGTGATTGCGGTGATATTCCTGCATGAACAGCTGCACAGTTACCACTGGATTGGCGGCGGTCTGACGCTGGGCGGTGTGATCCTGGCCCAGCGACTGCGTACGCCGTTAATCCGGCGTAAAGCGGTCAGCCTGCCACCGAGGTAAACAAGACGGTTACCCGCAGCCCGCCAAGCTGCGGGCTGCGGTCCAGCTGCATTGTGGCACCATGCCAGGCACAGATATCCTGGACCAGCGCAAGACCAATACCCGCACCGGGCTGCATGCCGACATTATCCAGCCGCTGAAAAGGCTGCAGTGCTTTGGCCTGACTGGCATCCTCAATGCCCGGACCACTATCCTCAATTTCCAGTTTTCCAGGTGTCACGCGCGCCGTCACCACGCCATTGTGCGGGGTGTATTTAATAGCGTTATCAAGCAGGTTGGCGCACAGCTCGCCCAGCAGAACACCATCCCCCACCACCTTATGACACTCTTCACCCTCATAACCGAGGTCAAGCTGCCGGGTTCGCGCCGCCGGATAACGGCTAAAACAGGCTTCACGCACAATGGCGGCCAGATCGACACGTGCCATTGGCTTATCTTCACCATGCCGCGCTTTAATGCGGGCCAGCTGTAGCAGCCGGTCGGTAAGTAAAATGGTCTCATCCAGCGTGTGGCGCATCCCAAGCAGGCTCTCCTGCCACTGCTCAGGACGATCGCTGTTGAGTGCCACGCTGACCTGAGTTTTGAGGATGGTCAGCGGGGTGCGAAGCTGGTGAGCCGCGTCGGCGCTGAAGCGATCCTGACGCGCCAGCAGCCCGCGCAGGCGCTCCAGGTAACGGTTAAATGCGATGATCAGCGGCTGAAGCTCTGACCAGGGTAATGACGGCAGTGGCGTTAACTCTCCCCCATCCCGCTGCAGGACAATGCGTGACAGTCGGCGTAGCGGTCGCAGCACCCGACGCAGCATCAGACTGGCCAGCAGTAGCGTCATCAGAACCAGCCCGCTCTGACTGATCAGCGCAGTGCGCATCAACCGGCTGGCGAACTCCTGACGAGAATTAATGGTTTCAGCCACCAGGACCAGTGCCATGCCTTCAACACCCGCCTCACTGACCGGTTGCCAGAGTGCCGCAACGCGAATGCGATGCTGGTGATAGCGACCATCATAGAAGTGCACCAGCGCCGGATAAGCGATCGACATTTCACTGGCTGGCGGAATCGGCGGCAGATCGTCGTAACCGGAGAGGGTTTTTCCCTGCGGGGAAATGACCTGATAAAACAGCTGATCATTCATATTGCGTTCAAAACTGTCGAGCACCACCCAGGGAACATCGACTTCCAGATGCTGCTGTCGTACCACCAGACGTTCTGCCACGGTTCGGGCCGAAGCCAGCAGCGAGCGGTCATAGGCCTGGTTGGCTGCCGCCAGCCCACTCTGATAATGGGTATAGACTGACAGGGCCCACAGCAACAGCAGTGGCAGGCCCAGCCACGCCAGCAGCTCGCCGCGCAGAGAGTGAATCAGCCGCACGGCAAGGTTTCCAGGCTGTAGCCGAGTCCGCGCAGCGTCACAATCGCTACATCACTGCCCGCCAGTTTTTTACGCACCCGATGCACATACAGCTCAATGCTCTCCGGACTGGCCTCATCAGCCAGAGTAAAGGTCTGTTCATAGAGATGCTGACGGGAAACGGGCCGGCCATGACGCTGCATCAGGGTAGTAAGAATACTGGATTCGCGCGGCGTTAATGCCAGCGGCTTTTCAGCCAGCAGAAAATAGCCCTCCCCATCCAGCACCAGTTGCCCCAGTGACTGACTTTGCGCGGACTGGCTTTGACTGCGCCGCAACAGCGCGCGCAATCGCGCTTCCAGTTCATCCAGTTCAAACGGCTTGGTCAGATAATCATCCGCCCCCAGATTCAGGCCGCGCACCCGGTCATCCAGTGCACTGCGCGCCGTTAACAGCAACACCGGCACACCCTGTCCACGCCGCCGTAACCGCGTCAGCACCTCCAGACCATCAATACGCGGCAGGGAAACATCCAGCACGACCAGCGCATAGGCTTCACATTGCAACGCGTGATCGGCGGCAACCCCATCTGCAACCCAGTCAACGGCGAAGCCCTTTTGCGTCAGCGCCTTCTGCAGCCAGCGTGCCAGTTCAACGGTATCTTCTACCAGTAAGAGACGCATATCACATCCTGTCATTAAATCCGGGCAGTGAAAGGTAAATGAAAGGTAACTGTTTTAACAATTCAGTAACGCCAATATTACGGCTGTAATCACACTCTGGAAGAATGAATGGAGCGCACGATGAAAAAAATAATCCATACCGCCCTTACCTCTGCCCTGCTGGCTCTGCTGGTACCGGCTGCCAATGCCGCTGACGGCCCTGGCCGTACCGAATGTATTGCACCAGCCAAACCGGGCGGCGGGTTTGATCTTACCTGCAAGCTGTTGCAGGTCTCGCTGCAGGAAACCAAACAGATTGAAACCCCGATGCGCGTGACCTATATGCCTGGCGGCGTGGGTGCGGTGGCCTATAACGCCATTATTGCCCAGCGTCCGGCTGAAGCGGGCACGGTGGTCGCCTTTTCTGGCGGATCGCTGCTGAACCTGTCACAGGGCAAATTTGGTCGCTATTCGGTTGACGATGTGAAGTGGCTGGCCGCCGTGGGAACGGACTACGGTATGGTCGCCGTCCGCGAAGACGCGCCATGGAAAACCCTGGGCGAACTGATGGCGGCAATGAAAGAAGACCCGACCAAAGTGGTGGTCGGTGCCGGCGCATCAATCGGCAGTCAGGACTGGATGAAAACGGCGTTGCTGGCGCGCGAAGCGGGCATCGATCCCCGCAAAATGCGCTATGTCGCCTTTGAAGGCGGTGGTGAGCCGGTAACGGCGCTGCTCGGCAATCATATTCAGGTGGTTTCCGGCGACATGAGTGAGATGGTGCCACATCTGCAGGGCGGCAAAATGCGGGTACTGGCGGTGATGTCCGATCAACGTCTTCCTGGCCAGCTGGCTGAGGTCCCTACCGCCAAAGAACAGGGTTTTAACATGGTCTGGCCCGTCATTCGTGGCTACTACCTCGGCCCAAAAGTCAGCGATGCTGATTATCAGTGGTGGGAGCAGGCATTTAAAAAGATGGTGGATACCCCGGAGTTTAAAAAACAACGCGATATGCGTGGCCTGTTTGAATTCAACATGTTCGGGCAGGAACTTGATAGCTACGTGAAAACGCAGGTCGCGGATTATCGTGAAAAGGCGAAATCATTTGGTCTGGCCAAATAAGCGGAGCGAATCATGAGCGATCGTATTTTTGCGGGCCTGTGGCTGGCCCTGTGCCTCGGCGGCATGGTAATAGCCTGGCAAATTCAGAGTGAATACAGCTACGAACCGGTGGGACCACGACCGTTCCCAATGGCGATCCTTGGCCTGATGGCAATCTGTGCCGTGCTGATGCTGTTTCGTAAACCGGACACCATTCACTGGCCAGCCCACAGCACACTGAAACGTCTGGTGGCGCTGGCGGCAATGATGATGCTCTATGGCTGGCTGTTTGAAACGCTGGGCTTTGCCATCAGCACAACGCTGCTGACGTTTGGCATCGGCTTGCTGTTTGGTGCGCGCTGGTGGGCAGCCGCACTGTCCGGCGTGGTAATGGGCTCCACACTTTTTTATGCCTTTGACCGTCTGCTGGAAGTGACCCTTCCGGTCGGCAGCTGGCTGAGTTAAGGAGAGTATCATGGATACCTGGTCCTTTTTAATGCAGGGCTTTGCCGTCGCCATGACGCCAGAGAACCTGCTGATTGCCCTGATTGGCTGTTTTATCGGTACCATCGTCGGCCTGCTGCCGGGTCTGGGGCCGATCAACGGCGTGGCGATCCTGATGCCGCTGGCCTTTGCCCTGCACTTACCGGCGGAATCGGCGCTGATCCTGCTGGCAACGGTCTATATCGGCTGTGAATATGGCGGACGCATCTCCTCCATCCTGCTTAACGTGCCCGGTGATGCTGGCGCGATTATGACCGCGCTGGATGGTTATCCGATGGCGCAAAAGGGCAAAGCAGGCGTTGCCCTGTCCATCTCAGCCGTGAGTTCATTCATCGGTTCAACCATCGCGATTATCGGCATTATTCTGTTCGCGCCCCTGCTGGCCAGCTGGTCGCTGGCATTTGGCCCGGCGGAATATTTTGCGCTGATGGTGTTCGCTATCGCCTGCCTTGGCAGCATGATGAGTCACAATCCCCTGAAGTCGTTCCTTGCGGCATTAATAGGGCTCAGCATGGCTACGGTGGGCGTGGATGCCAATACCGGCGTGTACCGCTTTACCTTTGACAGCGTTCACCTTTCCGATGGCATTCAGTTTGTGGTGGTGGTGATTGGTCTGTTCTCAGTCAGCGAAATTCTGCTGATGCTGGAGTCCACCAGTACCGGGCAGAAAGCGGTTCGTGCCAGCGGTCGCATGATGTTCAACATGAAAGAAGCCTCTATGGCAACCGGCGCAACGCTGCGCTCCTCGTTTATCGGTTTCTTTGTGGGTGTGTTACCTGGCGCAGGCGCCACCATCGCCAGTGCTATTGCCTACATGACTGAGAAAAAGATCAGCGGCAGCGATCAGTTCGGTAAAGGCGATATTCGTGGTGTGGCAGCACCGGAAGCGGCAAACAATGCTTCTGCCTGTGGATCCTTTATTCCGATGCTGACACTGGGTATTCCCGGCTCAGGGACAACAGCGGTGATGGTCGGCGCATTAACGCTCTACAACATCACACCAGGACCGGCGATGTTTGTTGAGCAGCCAGATATTGTCTGGGGCTTGATTGCTGCCCTGCTGATTGGCAACGTAATGCTGTTGATCATGAATATCCCGATGATCAACGTCTTCGCCCGCATGCTAACCATTCCATTGTGGTTTCTGGTGCCAGCCATTGCCGCTATTTCTGCCGTGGGCGTCTACGCGGTGCACAGCACCACCTTTGACCTGTTGCTGATGGTGGGATTGGGTATCTTTGGTTATATCCTGCGTAAAATGGATTTTCCGATGTCGCCGTTGATTCTGGGATTTGTGCTGGGTGAGATGCTGGAGCAGAACCTCCGTCGCGCCCTGTCGATCAGCAACGGCAACATGGTCATTCTGTGGGAAAGTCTGATCTGTAAAATCCTGCTGGTTCTGGCAATTGCGGTTCTGCTGGTGCCGCCAATCTGGAAACGCTGGCGTCGTCACCAACTGAAGCGCACCGAAGCGTAATTCTCCTGCCGAAACGCGCATGCCCCCGTGGGATTTCCCGGGGGCTTTTGCTATCATGGCCTATTCTTTTTCCGGCGCGCCCCACGCTGTTCTGTTTTTCCAAGGAATCCGCCATGCAACCTCTTAGCGGCCCCGGTGTGCCGGTCGATCGTTCATCTGTCAATCCGCAAACCGGCGTAACGCGTCACGGTTCCGTGGCCGGTGAACAGCCTCTTTCGCCTGCGCAGCGCACGACGTTAGAACGCCTGATCGTGCGTATCTCTTCGCTCAGCAATCTTAAAGCGCCTGAACTCTGGGCGGGGCTCCGTCATGAAGTGGGCGTCAAGAGTGAAGCGGAGTTGCAGTCGCGTCATTTTCCGGCAGCGGAGCAGTATCTTAATAACCGCCTAACACAGACGCAAAATGGACATGCCACCCGCCTGCTGATGACCCAGCTCACCGACTTGCTGCCCAAGGGCAATAACCGCCAGGCTGTCAGCGATTTTATCCGTCAGCAATTTGGCCAGACAGTGCTTAGCGCGCTGAGCCAGGATCAGTTGCGCCAGGTGCTGACGATGCTGCAGAACGGGCAGATGACGATTCCCCAGCCGCAGCAGATTCGCGTCAGCGACCGTACGCTGCTGCCTGCTGAGCACCATACGCTGAATCAGCAGGTGGTGCGCCTTGCCGCTGCCACCGGCGAATCTACCGGTAAGCTGTGGACGGCTGCGCTGAAGCTGGTGAACCTGACCAGCGGCGATCCGATCCCGTCACGTCACTTCCCGCTGCTGACCCAATATCTCCAGGTGCGCCAGACGCTGAGTCAGCACAGCGCCCCTACGCTGCACTTGCTGGAAGCCTCCCTGAAACAGCCGCTTGATCAGCAGGAGCGGCAGCAGCTGGAGGATTACAGCCAGCAGCGTTTTCAGGCCACGCCACAGACGGTGCTCACGGTGACGCAGACTCAGGATTTGCTGAATTTTCTGTTCAGCCGTCGCGCAGACCGGGCAGAAAAACTGCACGAACAGCCGCTGGCTGCCAGCGAGATTAAACCGCAGCCGATCTGGTCACCCTTTGTCGCCTCGCTGCCGCCGCCGATTCAGTCACTGGCAGGGCGTCCGCTGTTGGGTTTCTTTATTGCACTGGTCGTCATCACCCTTTTACTCTGGCTGGTACTCTGAGCTAACAGCCACAGGATGCTTTGGTCGCGGTAACGGGCCATTCACCCGCCGCATCACCCCAGGTCAGCGGATGACCATCACGTTTCCAGAAATCCAGCCCGCCAATTAACTCCTTTACCTGAAAGCCCAGCGATGCCAGCTTCAGGGCCGCTTTCGTCGAGCCGTTACAGCCAATGCCGTCACAATAAGTGACATACACTTTGCGGCGATCAAGCCGGGCCGTCGTGCTGGCATCCATCCCGCGATGCGGAAAGTTGATGGCGCCGCAGATGTGCCCGGCGCGATAAGCCTCCGGCGCACGCGCATCAATCACCACGATAGCCTGACGCTGCTGCTCCAGGTCTTCCGCCAGATCCCACGCGTCGGTGTAATACGCGAGTTTTGACTGCAGATAGTCGAGGCTTTGCTGCGGCGTGGCGGCCGGAATGCGTAAAACTGATGACATAGCGATTCTCCTGTTGTGATGAATTCGCAGTTTACGGCAAAGTGGACTGCTTACTGATACCCATTCTTCATCAGGGATAAGACCGATATGCCTTCACCGCTGTTACAACTTTTCCAGCATCAGACCAGTGGCGGCGTGCGTGAACGTCTCTGCGCGACCCTTCGGCTGGCGATTAACCGGCACCATCTGCGTGCGGGTCAGCAGTTACCCTCCAGCAGACAGCTGGCGCTGGATCTGCACCTTTCACGCGTGACGGTGGAAGCGGCCTACGGACAACTGGAGAGTGAAGGCTATCTGCGACGTGAAACCGGTCGCGGTACTTTTGTCGCCATCATCATCCCCGGCACACCCTCATCTTTGCCGACACGGCATCAGCCCGCCCGTTTTTCGGCGCGCGGCCAGCAGGTGCTGGCAACCGGTGGCTGTCAGGATCCCCCTTTTCCTCACGCGTTCGCATCCGGTTCACCGGAGTTACGTGCGTTTCCTCACGACACCTGGCGACGCCTGAGCAGCAGCGTACAACGTTCTCTGGGCAGCACCGCAATGGGATATGGCGATCCCTGTGGCTATCTGCCGTTACGCAGTGCACTTGCTGATTATCTGACACTCTCCCGGGGCGTCGCGTGCCAGCCGGAGCAGGTCATCATTCTGACCAGTTCCCAACAGGCGCTGCAGTTACTGAGCATGATGCTGGTCGATCCTGGTGATGAGGTGTGGATGGAGGAGCCGGGCTATCCCGGTGCCCGCAATGCCTTCCTGGCTGCAGGCGCACAGGTGCGTGGGATTGTTGTTGATGCCGAAGGCGCCCTGCCCACCAGTGGCAGTGCAACGCTCATGTACCTGACGCCCTCGCATCACTATCCCACCAGCGTCACGCTCAGCCTGCCGCGACGTCTGGCATGGCTGGACTGGGCACAGCGCAACCAGAGCTGGCTGATAGAAGACGATTACGACAGCGAGTTTCACTACAACGAACGTCCGATTCCTGCATTGCAGGGTCTGGACCGGCATCAGCGGGTCATTACGCTGGGCACCTTTTCGAAGTCGCTGTTTCCTTCCCTGCGGCTGGCCTGGATGGTCGTGCCGCCGGCGCTGGTTACGCCCATAGGCCGTGCACGGAGCGTGCTGGATGGGCACAGCGCCCTGCTGCCGCAGGCTGTCACCGCCGCCTTTCTGCAACAGGGACATTTCGCCAGCCATCTGCGCCTGATGCGTCAGCTCTATCACAGCCGTCGCGATCGGTTGCTTGAGCAGATTGAGCAGCGGCTCTCGCCGTGGATCACGCCAATAGCCAGCGGCGGTGGATTACAGCTGACGGTAACAGTACAAAAGGATGAAGCACGCTTAACCGCGCTGGCAACACAACAGGGATTGCTGCTACCGCGACTGAGTCCGCTTTATGCCGGACACGCATCTCAACAAGGCTGGATGCTCGGTTTTGCCGCGCTGACGCCTGACGAGATTGTGGCAGGATGCGATAAGTTGCTGCGGCTACTGCAGCGGGAGGGTTAATACCGAGGGGTAAATGAGGTAACGGAGATGGGCTTTAAAAACAAAAAGGGCCGGCAAGCCGGCCCTTCAGAGTACTGATTACGCCTGATATTTACGCATGGTCAATGTGGCGTTGGTGCCGCCAAAACCAAAGCTGTTAGACATCACGGTGGTCAGCTCTTTTTCCACTGGCTCAGTCACAATGTTCATGCCGGTTGCTGCCGCGTCCAGCGAGGTGATGTTGATGCTTGGCGCGATAAAACCATGCTCCAGCATCAGCAGCGAGTAGATCGCTTCCTGCACGCCAGCGGCACCCAGTGAGTGGCCGGTCATTGCTTTGGTCGCAGAGATGTATGGCGTGTTATCGCCAAACACTTCACGAATCGCACCCAGCTCTTTCACATCACCTACCGGGGTAGAGGTTCCGTGGCTGTTCAGATAGTCGATGGGTGTATCGACACCGTGCATCGCCATCTTCATGCAGCGTACTGCGCCTTCGCCGGATGGCGCAACCATGTCTGCACCGTCTGACGTCGCACCGTAACCGACGATTTCGGCATAGATGTGCGCACCACGAGCCAGCGCATGCTCCAGCTCTTCAACAACGACCATGCCGCCGCCACCTGCAATAACAAAACCGTCGCGCTCGTTGTCATAGGTACGTGACGCTTTTTCCGGGGTGTCGTTGTAACGGGTAGAGAGCGCGCCCATCGCGTCGAATTCACAGGCCATTTCCCAGCACAGCTCTTCGCCGCCGCCAGCAAAAACGATATCCTGCTTGCCGAGCTGAATCTGCTCAACAGCATTACCGATACAGTGCGCCGAGGTGGCACAGGCGGAGCTGATTGAGTAGTTTACGCCATGAATCTTGAACGGCGTGGCGAGGCAGGCAGAGACGCCAGAAGCCATCGCTTTGGTCACCACGTAAGGGCCAACCGCTTTCAGGCCACGTGGGCTACGCATCGCATCAGCACCAAATACCTGGAAACGAGGAGAACCGCCGCCTGAGCCTGCAATCAGACCCACACGTGGGTTGCTCTGATACATTTCAGTGGTGAGGCCGGAATCTTTAATCGCTTCTTCCATGGAAAGATAAGCATAGATTGACGCATCACTCATAAAACGCACAACTTTGCGATCGATGAGGCCGGTGGTATCCAGTTTAACGTTACCCCAGACGTGACTACGCATGCCGGAATCTTTCATCTCTTCAGAAAAGGTGATGCCAGAGCGTCCTTCACGCAGAGATGACAGCACCTCCTGCTGGTTATTACCAATACTGGAAACGATCCCTAAGCCAGTAATCACAGCACGTTTCATTCAATCTTCCTCATCCACTTCTTCTTAATTGGCATGCACTCTAGCGTACACTTGTACGCCGAACAAGTCCGATCAGCTATTTCCTTTTGTAAATTTGCGTCATGTCACGTGGGTCGCTAAAATCGCGCCACTGCCTGAAAAATGAGCCTTTACCGTGAAATTAACCCCGGTCGAACATGCGCAGCTAAACTGGAATGAACAGGGTACACCTGTTTCCCGAGCGTTTGGCGACGTCTATTTCTCTAATGACAATGGTCTGGAAGAGACACGCTATGTCTTCCTTGGCGGCAACGGTTTTCCCCAGCGTTTTGCTGAGCATCCACGGGATCTGCTGATCGTGGCGGAAAGCGGTTTTGGCACCGGCCTCAATTTTCTGACGTTGTGGCAGGCGTTCGATGCGTTTCAGCGTGACCAGCCTGATGCCACTTTAAAACGTCTGCATTTCATCAGCTTTGAGAAATTTCCGTTAACCCGTGATGACCTGGCTGCGGCGCAGCAGCACTGGCCTGAACTGGCCCCGTGGGCGGCGGCGCTGCAGGCGCAATGGCCCGCCGCCCTGCCCGGCTGTCAGCGACTGCTGTTTGACGGCGGACGTATCACCCTCGACCTGTGGCTGGGCGATATTAACCAGCTGATGGGAGAGCTGGATGAGAGCCTGAATCATCAGGTGGATGCCTGGTTCCTGGATGGTTTCGCGCCGTCGAAGAACCCGGATATGTGGACGCCAGCACTGTTCAGCATGATGGCAAAACTGGCGCGTCCGCAGGGGACATTCGCGACCTTTACCGCCGCAGGCATTGTCCGGCGCGGTCTGCAGGAGGCCGGCTTTGACGTCATCCGCCGCAAAGGATTTGGTCCCAAGCGCGAAATGCTATGCGGACCTTTACAGGATGCACCTGCGCTGCCTGCCGGGCAGCCCTGGTATCATCGTCAATCAGCGGCGCAACATGATGTTGCGCTCATTGGCGGCGGCGTTGCCAGTGCCACGCTGGCGCTGGCGCTGCTGCGTCGCGGCTGGCGGGTGACGCTTTACTGCGCCGATGAGGCGCCGGCGCTGGGTGCGTCCGGCAATCGTCAGGGAGCACTCTATCCGCTGCTCAATCAGCACGACCCGGCGCTTGCCACCTTTTTCCCGGCAGCATTCAGTTTTGCCCGGCGGCTCTACGATCAGTTAACTGTCGCCTATGAACATCACTGGAGCGGTGTGCTGCAACTGGGCTGGGATGAGAAAAGCCGCAAGAAGATCGATCAGATGCTGGCGATGGGCCTGCCTGAATCCATCGCCCGTGGCGTTAATGTGGATGAGGCAGAGACGCTGGCGAATGTCGACCACGGCTGTGGCGGTATTTTCTACCCGCAGGGCGGCTGGCTTTCACCGGCTGAGCTGACCAGCGCGATGCTGGCGCATGGCGAAACCCAGGGATTACGCATTCACTGGCTGCATCGCGTCAGCGAACTTTCACGCGAGGGCGATCACTGGACGCTGACGTTCAGCGATCGTCCGGCGGTCCGTCATGCCACGGTGGTGCTGGCAAACGGTCATGCGATAGCCGACTTTGCGCAGAGCGCCCCGCTGCCAGCCTATCCGGTGGCCGGTCAGGTAAGCCATGTTCCCTCCACGCCGGGGCTTAATGCACTCCACACCGTGCTCTGTTACGACGGCTATCTGACGCCCGTCAGCCCACAGTTTGGTACTCACTGCATCGGTGCCAGCTATCACCGTGGCGAAACCGCCACAGATTACCGGGAAGAGGATCAGCAGGAGAACCGCAGCCGCCTGTTGCATTGCCTGCCTGACAGCCGCTGGGCAACAAACGTGGATGTCAGTGGCGGTGAAGCAAGAATGGGCGTGCGTTGTGCCACGCGGGACCACCTGCCGATGGTGGGCGGCGTACCGGATTATGATGCGACGCTTAAGCAGTATGCTGATTTACCGACCCAGCTTGCAGCAGGTCATGACATCGCTGACGCACCTGAGTTTACGGGCTTATACCTGTTTGGGGCGCTTGGGTCGCGCGGCCTGTGCAGTGCACCGCTGGCAGCCGAAGTGCTGGCAGCCCAGCTGACCGGCGAGCCACAGCCGCTGGATGCCAGTACGCTGGCAGCCCTCAATCCTAATCGTTACTGGGTAAGGAAATTACTGAAGGGAAAAACGGTTTAACTGGCGATGATAAGGGCGGCATGCCGCCCTGCACTGTCAGGCGGAGAGCTGACGAGCCTGGACAAACAGGTTGTCCCACATCCCCACCACTAATGCCTGATCGCGCGGCGAGAGTTCACCCGCCGCAATGGCATTTTGCAGGCTGCGGGAGACCTGAATCTGCAGCGCTTCTGGCGTATGTTCGCCCAGTTGCTCCACCTCGGCCACGGCCAGTGTCAGATGCCCGCGCAGATAACCGCTGGCGAACAGCTCATCGTCACTGGCATGCTCGACCATGTCGTCAATCAGGGCCAGAATACGCGCTTCAAATTCTGCGATCATCTTAATTCCTCTATTTATAATGCCTTTCTGCATCACAGATCGTCCGGCCAGGGAAACTGCGACGCTGTTAATGACGGCCTGCCATAAAATTCCGCCAGGGCGGTAATAAAACGCGCGGGACGGTCGGGAATGCCCGACGTCAGATAGCTCATGACCTGAGCATGGACTTTACGCTGAAACGCAATGCGATCCGGCTCACAATCTCCATCGAGATTGTCACAACTCACGTTGAAGGGAAAGCCTGCCGCCGTACAAAACATCCACTCCAGCGCCTGCGGCTTCACTTCCACGGCTTCAAACTGACTCTGGGTCAGCGCGTCGCGACCATCCGGGCAGTACCAGTAGCCAAAATCGACCAGTTTGCGGCGGGCTTCACCGGCGATGCACCAGTGTGAGATCTCGTGCAGAGCGCTGGCGTAGAAGCCGTGGGCAAAGACCACGCGGTTCCACGGCGACTCTGCATCCGCAGGAAGATAGATCGGTTCATCGTCGCCTTTAATTAGACGGGTCTGAAATTCATCGCTGAAACAGCGATCAAACAGCGTGATCAGCTGTTCATAATGATGAGTCGGGTTCATGACGGTATCACGTAAAAAGTTACGAATGCAGCGTGGCCAGCCAGGCCAGAACGTCGCTGCCGTGGCTGTCCCACAGTAATTTAATGCTCATGACGGCAGAGACAATGACCACCATCGGGCGGATCAGTTTCTGTCCGCGGCTCAGCACCAGCCGCGCGCCCAGACGCGCGCCGCAGAACGCGCCGAGCATCATAACCAGGCCTGTTCCCCACACCACTTTGCCGCCGAACATAAAGAACAGCAGGCTGCCCAGGTTTGAAGTGAAGTTAAGGACCTTGGCGTGCGCGGTCGCTTTGGCCAGGTTGTAGCCGCAGAGCGTGACGAAAGCCAGCGCATAAAAGGAGCCTGCGCCCGGTCCGAAAAATCCGTCGTAGAATCCTACTGCTCCGCCGCCCACCAGCGCATAAGCCAGGCCATGCAGGCGGCGCGCCTGATCCACTTCCCCCAGGCGCGGCATCAGCAGGAACCACAGGCCGATGGCGATTAAAAACAGCGGCAGCATCTGGCGCAGAAAATCCGCCTGCAGGCGCTGAATCAGTATCGCACCCAGCACGGACCCCATCAGCGTCATGGCGATATTCAGCCACTGTTCATTCAGCTTCACTGCACCGCGTCGGACAAAGTAGAGACTGGCGGAAAACGATCCGCCGACTGATTGCAGTTTATTGGTCGCCAGCGCCTGGGCAGGAGAGAGGCCCGCCGCCAGCAACGAAGGTACCGTAAGTAATCCCCCGCCACCCGCGATTGAATCAATAAAACCGGCCAGCATGGCGATTAAAAACAGCAGCCCGACCAGCAGCGGGCTGACCACAAACCAATCCATGGAATCCCTTACAGTAAATGTTTATCCAGCAGGGCCTGACAGGCAGGCGGCAGCGGCGGTGGCTCACGTTTCACCGGTGCACCAGAACCCGGTTGCTTCGGCAGGAACCAGCTCTGCAGTTCTGCGCCACAGCCATCGCCTGGCGGCGGTGCAGGCTGATCTTCACAGCCAATACTGCCTGCCGGGCAGCGCAGCCGCACATGCATATGGGCACGATGAGCAAACCACGGACGCACTTTACGCAGCCAGTCGCGATCGTTACCTGCATCAGCACAAAGCTGCTTTTTAATTGCCGGATTGACGAAGATGCGTGTGACATCATCATCTTTGGCCGCCAGTTTAATCAGGCTGTCGATTTCCGGCTGCCAGTGGCGCGCAATGACATTTTTATCGCTTGGCCCAACCAGATCCAGCGGCTGCGGCTTCAGCAGTTGCTGCGCGCTCCAGCGGCTTTTTGGTAGCTGCAGCCAGATATCTACATCCAGTCCGGTCTGATGACTGGCGTGACCGCTGCTGAAGCGCCCGCCTGCTGCCATGCCCATGTCGCCAATCAGCACGTTACCCAGTTGCAGGTTATGCACCTGGGTGCTGAGCCGCTGAATAAACTGAATCAAATCGGGATGACCGAAATAACGCCGCTGATCCTGCCGCATCACCTGATAGTTGGGTGAATTCAGCGGCAGCGACTGCGCGCCAACAATACAGCCATTGGCAAAGCCGCCAATAGATTGCGGTGCGCCGCTGATTGGATGCTGAATGTTTTGCCACGGCGTCGCCGCCAGGCTTGAGGCGCTGATCAGCAGCGCACTCAGGGTAAGCAAGAGCGCTTTCATGCCATCACCAGCGCGGCACGGAGCTGTTAACATCACCGTTCTGCGCCCGCTGGCGCAGCAGATGATCCATCAGCACGATCGCCATCATCGCTTCCGCGATCGGCACGGCACGGATCCCCACGCAGGGATCGTGACGACCTTTGGTGATCATCTCCACTTCTTCGCCATCGCGGGTAATGGTTTTACCCGGCACGGTGATGCTGGAAGTCGGTTTCATCGCCACATTGGCGCTGATGATCTGACCGCTGCTGATACCGCCCAGAATGCCACCCGCGTGATTGCTCTTGAAACCATCGTGACGGATCTCGTCGCGATGCTGACTGCCGCGCTGGTTTACCACCGCAAAGCCGTCACCGATTTCGACGCCTTTGACGGCATTGATACTCATCAGCGCATGCGCCAGATCGGCGTCCAGTCGGTCGAAGACCGGCTCGCCCAGGCCTGGTGGCACGTTCTCAGCCATGACAGTGACTTTAGCGCCAATGGAGTCGCCCTCTTTTTTCAGGCCGCGCATCAGTTCGTCCAGCGCTTCCAGCTTGCCAGCATCCGGGCAGAAGAACGGGTTCTCTTCTACGATGCTCCAGTCTTTCAGCTCGCAGGCGATATCACCAATCTGTGACAGATAGCCGCGCACCACCACACCGTGTTTCATCTGCAGGTATTTCTTGGCGATGGCACCTGCCGCCACACGCATCGCGGTTTCGCGCGCCGACGAGCGGCCGCCGCCACGGTAGTCGCGCTGACCATATTTCTGCTCGTAGGTGTAATCCGCATGGCCCGGACGGAACAGATCTTTGATCGCGCCGTAATCCTGCGAGCGCTGATCGGTGTTCTCAATCAGCAGACCAATTGAGGTGCCGGTCGTCACGCCTTCAAACACACCGGACAAAATTTTCACCTGATCCCGCTCGCGGCGCTGCGTGGTATAGCGCGATGTGCCAGGACGACGACGATCGAGATCGTGCTGAATATCGGCTTCGGTCAGCGGGATGCCTGGCGGCACGCCGTCAACAATGCAGCCCAGCGCAAGACCGTGGGACTCGCCGAAGGTGGTTACTCGAAAAAATTGCCCGATGCTGTTTCCGGCCATGCTGTTTCCTTCTCAGGGTTTGGCGGGCGATACTTCGCCCCACTTTTAGTCTTTATAAAAAGAGAAATGGTGTTGTGCGTCGACAATCTGCTGGCGCGTCAGCGTAAAGACGCCGTCACCGCCGTTGTCGAATTCCAGCCAGGTAAAGGGCACATCGGGATACTGCTCGATCATGTGCACCATGCTGTTGCCCACTTCGCAGACCAGAACGCCCTGCTCGCTGAGATAGTCAGGTGCACACGCCAGAATACGGCGCACCAGCTTCAGGCCATCGCTGCCTGCCGCCAGACCCAGCTCAGGTTCGTGACGATATTCGTTTGGCAGATCATCCATGTCTTCCGCATCCACATACGGCGGATTCGTGACGATCAGATCGTATTTTAGCTGTGGCAGTTCGCGGAACAGGTCAGCACGAATTGGCGTCACCTGATGAATCAGTCCATGCTCTTCAATATTCTGCTCGGCGACGGCCAGCGCACCGGTGGAGATATCCACGGCGTCCACTTCCGCTTCCGGGAAGGCATAGGCGCAGGCAATCGCGATGCAGCCGCTGCCGGTACACATATCCAGAATATGACGCGGCGGCGTGCTGACCAGGCCGGCAAAGCGGTTCTCAATCAGTTCGCCAATGGGTGAACGTGGAACCAGCACGCGCTCATCCACAAAGAATTCGTGACCGCAGAACCAGGCTTTATTGGTCAGATAGGCGACCGGAATGCGCTCGTTGACGCGACGGATAACGCGCTCAACGATCAGCAGACGTTCGCTGGCGGTCAGACGCGCGTTGCGCATATCTTCCGGAATATCCAGCGGCAGCCAGAGTGACGGCAGGACCAGTTGAACGGCTTCGTCCCAGGGATTGTCTGTACCATGTCCGTACCAGATTCCGGCAGCGGAAAAGCGGCTGACCGCCCAGCGCAGCATGTCCTGAATGGTGTGCAGTTCGTTCACTGCCTCATCGACGAAAATTTTGTCCACGTAGCCCTCCGCAGGCCTTTTGCTAAATCGGCCAGTAGTGTGCCATGAAGCCGGGGAGAATTCAGCGCAGCGAGGTGAAAAAGCTGACATTTAATGACACTTAACGGTAAGGTAGCGGCTCTGCTGTGTGACAGCCTTTTCTGATATGACTGACCTGCCATGAGTAAAAAAACACCACTAAGCCCGGATGATGAAGCGCTGTTTCGCCAGTTAATGACCGGAACACGTCAGTTAAAACAGGACACCTTTGTCCATAAAGCGCCGGTGAAAACCCGCCAGATTCCAGTGAAACGTCTGCTTTCAGAGCAGGCGGACAACAGTCACTACTTTTCGGATGAGTTTCAGCCGCTGCTTTCTACGGAAGGGGCAACCCGTTACGTTCGCGCCGATGTCAGTCACTTTGAGCTGAAAAAATTGCGTCGCGGCGACTATACGCCAGAGATTTTCCTGGATCTGCACGGATTAACGCAGCAGCAGGCCAAGCAGGAGCTGGGGGCACTCATCGCCGCCTGCCGCCGTGAACATCTGTTCTGCGCCAGCGTCATGACCGGTCATGGGAAGCATATTCTGAAGCAGCAGACGCCGCTGTGGCTGGCCCAGCATCCGTGGGTGATGGCTTTTCATCAGGCGCCGAAGATGTTTGGCGGTGACGCCGCGCTGCTGGTATTGATTGAGATTGAGGAGTGGCAACCGCCTGAGTTGCCATAAAAGGGGCCGACGGGATCGGCCCAGAGACGTCAGATCGCTTTCGCCAGTTTTTTGGGACTGACCTGCCACAGCAATTTACCTGCGCTTGCCGCGGGATCGAACTCCACGCAGGCAATGGCGGAAGTGGCAAACATGGGCGGTGCTTCCTGTGGGCACAGTTCAGAGACTAAATACCCTACCAACGGTAAATGTGAGATCACCAGCGCCGATTTCACGCCTTCATTCGCCAGCGCCTGCAGATAGCACCCTACCATCTCAGGATCGCCACCCGGCGTTAACTCCGGCAGAACGTCCTGGCCTTCCGGCAGGGGAAAGGCTTCACGCACCGTCGCGAGCGTTTGCTGCGCGCGTAAATAGGGACTCACCATTACTCGCTCAATGTCCGGCGTCTGGCTGTTAAGCCAGTTGGCCATTTGACGTGATTCGTTGCAGCCACATAAGGTCAATGGCCTGACTGAATCACTGGCTGCTTCCAGAGCCGCATCGCCGTGACGCATGATAAAAACTTGCATAAAGCACCGCTGTTGTTTGTCGACATCGCCCGACGCGTAGCGCCTGACTCTTCACTCTGCGAATGAACGCTGTGTTTTACCCTAATGGCTTCAGTATAGTCAACCGGTTGTTTATTAAATAAGCACTTCTCAGAATCATGCTGCGCCGCACACTCTGGCGGCGTTTTTCTAAGCCGCTGAATCGGATTGGTTATTCCATTTTCAGCAGAAATGTAAAATTTCGTCTATTTTTTAGCCGCCTCAATCAGCGCGTCACAGGGTGTAAAACATTCCCCATGTTGCTGCGTAAGCCGGGTTAATCTGTTGACCATTTCCGCCGCGCCCAGTTTGTCCATGTAGTGGAACGGACCACCCAAAAATGGCGGAAAGCCGATGCCAAACACGGCACCGATATCGCCATCGCGCGCGCAGCGGATCACCTGCTCGTCAAGACAGCGGGCCGCCTCATTGAGCATCATCATGACACAGCGTTCAGCAATCTGTGCCTCACTCTGCCTGGCTTTCGGTGTGACCTTCAGCAAAGTATAAAGTGAGGCGTCAGGTTTTTTACGCTGCCAGCGCGCCTGGTCATAGCGATAAAAGCCTTTGCTGTTTTTACGTCCCTTGCGGCCATCTTTCAACACCGCATCAAACGCGGCCGGCGCGGCAAAGCGTTCGCCATAGGCCTGATGCAGGATGGGACTGATTTTACTGCCGACGTCGATACCCACCTCATCCAGCAGCTGAATCGGGCCGACCGGAAAACCAAACTTCACCAGCGCCCGATCAATATGGTCGATGGGTTCGCCCTCCAGCAGGCAGCGCATCGCTTCATTTATATAAGGCGTCAGGATGCGGTTAACATAGAAACCCGGCTTGTCCGCCACCACAATCGGGGTTTTGCCCTGGCTGCGTGCCAGTGCCACAATCGTCACCAGCGTTGCGGTTGAGGTGTTCAGATGGGGAATCACCTCCACCAGCGGCATTTTTTCGACCGGACTGAAATAGTGCAGCCCGATGACGTTTTCCGGACGCTGCGCTTTGGCGGCGATCTCTTCGATCGGCAACGAAGAGGTGTTTGAGGCAAACAGCGTGTGCGGCTGGCAGTGTGCTTCCACTTCGCTCACCATCTGCTGCTTCAGCGCTAAATCTTCGAATACGGCTTCGATCACCACATCACGCTGTGAAAAGCCCTGATAATCGGTGCCGCCCGTGATACGAGCCATCTGCTGTTGACGCTGTGCCGGCGTCAGCTGGCGTCGTTTAACCTTTTTACTCAGCAGCTCCCAGCTGGTTTTCAGCGCATGGTTTACCCCTTCCAGGCTGATATCTTTGATGCGCACCGGCAAGCCCGCGTTGATGGCGGTGACGCTGGCGATGCCGCCGCCCATCAGGCCACCGCCGAGAATAGCGACGCTTTTCACCCTGGCAGGCTCCGCGTCTCCGCCCCGCTCTTTCTTCATGGCCGTGGTCGCGAAGAAGATGCCGCGCAGCGCAACGGATTCTGGCGTCATCGCCAGTTCACCAAAGGCACGCGCTTCAGCATCATGTCCTGCCCGGCTGCCCTGTTCCAGCCCGATGCGCACCACCTCAATAATGCGATTTGCCGCCGGATAATTGCCCTGGGTTTTAGCGGCTGTCTGACGGCTCGCCAAGGCAAACAGTGCCTGACGGCCAATCGGGCCATGCAGCAGACGGTCGCGCAGCGGCAGCGTTCGTCCGCTGACCTTGCCCTTTTTCACACGGGCGATGGCGGTCTCCAGCAGAATCGCCTGCGGCACCGCGTCATCAACCACACCCAGCTTACGTGCCTGTTTAGCCCGCAGCGTTT
Source organism: Pantoea sp. ANP04 (assembly GCF_041982285.1). Taxonomy (NCBI): domain Bacteria; kingdom Pseudomonadati; phylum Pseudomonadota; class Gammaproteobacteria; order Enterobacterales; family Erwiniaceae; genus Pantoea; species Pantoea sp. ANP04. The sequence continues at coordinate 499,492 of NZ_JAUTYS010000001.1, forward strand.
TGCCAGTCAGAATCAGCGGCAGCGCCTGCTGCACGCCGATTAAGCGTGGCAGCCGCTGAGTGCCGCCAGAGCCTGGCAGCAAGCCGAGCTGTACCTCCGGTAATCCGAGGCGGGTTTTATCATCCAGCGAGCAGATACGTGCATCGCAGGCCAGCGCCAGCTCCAGTCCGCCGCCGAGGCAGGCACCGTGGATGGCTGCAACCACCGGGAACGGCAGCGCGTCGAGCGCAGCCATCACTTCCTGGCCCTGTTTTGCCAGCGCTTCAGCTTCCTGTTCGCTCTTGCAGCGGTCGATCATGCTGATGTCCGCACCCGCAATGAAGTTATCCGGCTTGCCGGAAATCAGCACCAGGCCAGCCAGCTTTGGATCGCGCCGCGCCTCCGCAATAATCGCGGTGATCTGCCCGGCAAATTCCGCTTTCAGGGTGTTCATTTTCTCATCAGGCACATCAATCGTGATGATGCCGACGTGATCCAGTCGCATCTTCAGATGAAACGCATTCTGCTCCATTATTCGGCCTCCAGAACCATCGCCGCACCCAGACCACCTGCTGCACAGGCAGTGACCAGTCCTAACCCGCCACCCCGGCGGCGTAATTCGTTCAGCGTCTGGGTAATCATGCGCGCGCCCGTGGCGGCGAAAGGATGACCATAGGCGATTGAACCGCCCAGCACGTTAAAGCGCTCTTCATTCACTTCGCCCAGCGCATGCGGACGATTCAGTACCTCACGTGCAAAGCGCTCATCGCGAAACATCTGCAGGTTGCTCAGCGTCTGGGCGGCAAACGCTTCATGCATATCGATCAGCGTCAGATCGGCCAGGGTCACGCCAGCGCGATCCATGGCCAGTGGTGAAGCGTACGCCGGACCCAGCAGCATATCCTGCTGCACCCCGATAGCGGAAAAAGCGTAGCTGCGCAGATAACCCAGCGGTCTGATACCCAGCTCGCGGGCGCGGCCCTCGCGCATCAGAATCACCGCGGCCGCGCCGTCGGTGAGTGGCGTACTGTTGGCCGCAGTAACACTACCGTGCTGGCGATCAAATGCCGGACGCAGTCGGGCGTAATCCTCCGCTTTGGCATTCATACGGACGTTATTGTCCTGATCGATAGCGGTTTTCCACGGCGGCACAAAAGCGGCCATCACTTCCTGATTCAGCACCCCGGATTGCCAGGCTCGGGCGGCATGCTGATGGGATCGCAGTGCCAGCGCATCCTGTGCTTCACGGGTAATGCCGTGACTCTTCGCCATCTGTTCGGCTGTGTCGCCCATGCGCAGGCCGGTGGAATACTCCGCCACTGCGGGTGGCACCGGCAGCAGATCGCGTGGGCGCAGACGTCGCAGGATCTGCAGTTTCTGCCCGACGCTGCGGGCTTTATTGAGATCCACCAGCGCACGCGCCAGCGTTTTACTGACACCGATTGGCAGCACTGAAGAGGAGTCAGCCCCACCCGCGATGCCCGCAGAGATGGTGCCCGCCATCAGACTTTCTGCCACATTCGCTACCGCCTGAAAACTGGTGGCGCAGGCACGGCTGACACTGTAAGCGTCGGTATGTACATTCAGCCCGCTGCTTAAAACAATTTCCCGCGCAATGTTCGGCGCTTCCGGCATCTGCACGACCTGGCCAAAGACCAGTTGCTCTATCACTTCAGCGGGAAGTTCACTGCGCGCCATTAATTCGCTGACCACCATACGTCCCAGTTCAATGGCAGGAATGCCATGAAAGCCGGTCGCCTGGCGCAGGAAAGGGGTGCGTAACCCATGGGTTATTGCGATGCGTTCACCATCACGCGTCAGCAGCGGCTGCGCTTTGCTCATTATTCTCACCTGTGGCTGGGACTGAGGCATCATTGCCTGAAGAGGTCTGACCTGATCAGTGTTAACCACAAGCGGGTGAGCCGCCAATATCGGAAAGGAAAAAGTGCGAAGGGAAACACGAAAATGAAAAACGCCGCATGTACGCGGCGCTTTGAGATTTAACGCAAACCGAGCTGAAAAATCAGGGTTTCAGCCTGGCAGCTGAAGGTGAAATCGACATCGAGCTGTACGCCCTGATTTACTTCGCTGAAGCGCGATTCAATCACACAGGGTTCTGATTCAACCTCACGCGCGCGCTGGGTAAGTTGCGCTAATTTCGCTTCCGCATCGGCACGCTGAGCAAACCATTCTGACCAGCTTGCAGTGCAATCGGTGTTATCCATCACTGTGCCCACATCAACACAGCAACAGGCTGCGGTTTCGGTCGCACTGCATTTTTTAATGGCATCAGTCATTTCATTCTCCTGACCAGCATTCTGGCGGTTTGCGCGATTTTATGACCGAAATTTTACCTGCTTGCCCAAAAATGCGCCACGCGTATGGCCCTAAGTGACGAATATCACAATAAAAATTGATCCAGAACAAACTGGAATCGGTATGCTGTGCAGAATTAGGGCTGTTTTGTTAAGCAGATCGAATTTTAAGCGATCAATTCTGAAATATTTGAAAAACAATATTGCAACATGCACACAGGTCGGACCTATACTCTCCGCACTGGTCTGATATGTGCGCTTTACATCAGTCCCTACAATCCGCCGTCCTTTGTTACGCGACGTTATAGCGTTAAATAATAATTCACATGAGGTTGTGGTCATGAACCATAAAAACCTGTTTGCAAAGTCAGCCGTGGCGGCTGCAGTGGCGCTTGTCTCTTCACACGTTTACGCAGCTGGATTTCAGTTAAATGAATTCTCTACGATTGGTTTAGGTCGCGCATATTCAGGCGAAGGGGCAATGGGCGATACGGCGGCGTCAGCCAGCCGTAACCCGGCGACGATGGCATTAATGGATCGTCCTGAATTTTCACTCGGTGCGGTTTATATTGCGCCAGATGTCAACATCAGTGGTCGCAGTCCCAGCGGACGCAGCCTGGATGCCAATAATATTGCCCCGAATCAGTGGATCCCCAATATTCATTACGTTCAGCCTATTAACGATCAGTGGTGGATTGGCGCATCTGCAACGTCAAATTATGGCTTAGCCACAGAGTTTAATAATGGCTACACCGCAGGCGGTTACGGGGGTAAAACCGACCTGATGACCGGCAATTTCAATCTCAGCACCGCCTATCGTCTGAATGATCATTTTAGTGTGGGTGTGGGTTTTGATGCGGTTTACGCCAAAGCCAAAATTGAACGCTATGCAGGTGAATCAGGCGCGAGGCTGGGTATTCCGGCTGATACCCAGGTGGCCCATCTGAAAGGCGATAAGTGGGGCTACGGCTGGAATGCCGGTGTCCTGTATGAAGTGGATGAAAATAACCGCTTCGGCTTTACCTACCGTTCAGAAGTTAAAATTGATTTCGATGGCGATTATAAGAGCAACCTCTCATCACGGCTGAATGCGTTTAATGATCCGACCGTGACCGGTGTTCCTGATGGCACCAACGGCACGACCGTTCCGGGGGCATTAACCCTGAATCTGCCGGAGATGTGGGAAGTGTCGGGCTGGCATAAAGTGGCACCGCAGTGGGCGGTTCACTACAGCCTGGCGTACACCAGCTGGAGTCAGTTCCAGGAGCTGAAAGCGACCGGTTCAAACGGCCAGACGCTGTTCTATAAAGATGAAAGCTTCCACGATGCGTACCGCATTGCGCTGGGCACGACCTATTCCTACGACAAGAACTGGACTTTCCGTACCGGTATTGCGTTTGATGACAGCCCGGTGCCAGCAGATAAGCGTTCTATCTCTATTCCGGACCAGGATCGTTTGTGGCTAAGTGCCGGTACCTCTTATGCCTTTAACGATAATGCCTCTGTTGATTTAGGCATCTCTTATATGCACGGACAGAAAGTGACGGTGAAAGAAGGTCCTTATACCTTTACCTCTGAAGGTAAGGCCTGGCTTTACGGCGCGAACTTTAACTACAAGTTCTGATGAAATAGCACGATCAAAAAGGGCGACTCTGGTGAGTCGCCCTTTTTTGTGGCGGCGGGTCGCTGGCTGGCTCAGGGAGCATGCGCCCTTTGCAAAGACGCAAAACCCGCCATACCTGACTGCTCAGCGTGGGCGATTACGCACCTCATCCCTGAGATGCGCCCGCTGCCGGGCCAACGCTTTGCGTTGTTTAAAAACGCTCCCGGCGTTTTTATCCATGGCCCGCGATGCTTTGTTCCGGGCGTATGCTCCCATCACTTCAGCTGCTGTGCGCTCTGCAGAAAAACACAGCGACACGCAGGCAGGGGATCCTGCATTTACTGCGCGTCGATATCCTTCAGGTCATCCTGAATCGCGGCTGCGTTAGGGTTGTCTTCCGGCTTGAGCTTGCCACCGCGCGCCAGGAAGTCGTGACGCTGGAAGTAAGCGTTACGAATAAAGGCGTAAGGATCGCTCTGCTGTTTCAGGATCGCATCGGAATCCAGCAGCTGCGCACGGGTCTCGATCCCTTCAAGCGTCCATTTACCGATCGACATCGGCCAGGTCAGCCAGCCAAGAATCGGATAGAGGGTATCAACGTAGTCGCCGCCATCCTGACGAACCGTAAAGCTGCCATAGGCAGGCAGTTCAACGTAAGGACCATAGCCAACGCCGTAATGACCCAGCGTAGTACCGAAACGGTGCGGCTCTTCACGCGCCAGTTCCGGGTTCGCTTTACCGGCAACGTCAATGAAACCGCCCAGGCCCAGCACGCTGTTCAGGAAGAAACGGGTAAAGTGAATACCCGCATCGCGCCCGTCACCCACCAGGATGGCGTTGACCATGCTGGCAGGTTCTTCCAGGTTGCCAAGGAAATTGCTCAGGCCGGTACGTGCCGGAACCGGCACATAATCGCGCCAGGCGACAGCGACCGGACGTAACACATACGGATCCAGCACATTGTAGTTAAAGTTAAACATCGTGCGGTTAAAGCCTTCGAATGGATCGCTGCGCCCGGCAGGATCGCTATTCGCGGGCTTTGAACTGGCACAACCCACCAGAAGGACGCTGGCCACAGCCAGGCTGGTCAGGCGATAATTCATTCCAATCTCCCTGTGCGGATGAAAAAGGTCTACCCATCGTTCAGGTCACAGCCCGGAGTCGAATCGGCTTACCCGATGAGCATAGCTGACTTTGTGCCAGAGGCAGCAGGCAATGGCACGCATCATTGTTAACATTATCAATTTTTACGTTCAGGGAAGCTGCTTATTGATCTCTACCGCGATGGACTGATGCCCATCCCAGGGCGTTACAGCGCTCAGCCCCAGCCAGTCACCCGGCTGCGGATTGGCGCTGCCATCGCGTGAAACGCGCACCCTTACTGCGACCTGATGCTGCGCCGAAAGCAGGCGATCTGGCATCATGGCGTTACTGTCATCCAGCGTCAGCGTCAGCGGGAAATGACTCAGCGGCATCCGCTTAACCGCCACCGGCACGGGTGAATCCCCGTCAGAAACCGAAATATACAACACTCCGTCTGGCGGTAACATTTTTTCTGCCTCAGGTGTCAGCGTCACGGTCAGCGCCAGCTGACGACTCTGCTGCCCTGCCTCACTTCTGGCCTTTTCAATGCTGCGGGCGATCATCGCGTGCCGCTTGTCATCGGCAGGCAACAGAGCTAAAAGCGTCTGCCATGCGTCGATAGCCTGATCGTATTGCTGCTGTCCGTAAGCATTAAACGCCAGCAGGCTCAGCGTCCGCAGGTTGTGCGGATCTGCTTTCAGCAATGATTGCAGCAGCAGTGACGCCTGCCGGTTATCCTGCGGGTCAGAAGATCGCGTCAGAACCTCTGCATAATCCTGTTTGAGCGCCAGATCGTTGGGGGCCAGCTGTAAAGCATGCTCAAAGGCCTGACTGGCGATCTCTGTATTATTCAGTACCATGCCGAGCCGCCCCAGCATCGTCCAGTCGGCCAGATTATCCGGTTCTGTTTGCAACGCGGTACGCAATCCGAGCTCTAAACGCGCCAGCTCTTCCATGCTCAGCGGCTTAGCGCCAGGGTCCATCAGACGGGCACGCAGCTCAGGATACGCCTGCTGCACCTGCATCCAGCCAGTGAATTGTGCCAGGCCGCCGGTTTTCAGATAAGTGCCCAGCGAGACCGCAATCAGTACAATCAGGCCTGGCAGCAAAATCCAGCGGCTGCTGGTGTGTGATTGCATTGCCTGTGACGGCGGAATATCCGCCAGTAGTGTCTGCTGTAATTCCCGCTCCATCAGCGGACGTTCAGCGACCACGCCCTGCGCTTCATCCTGCGCCAGCTCATCTATGCGCTGATGGTAGAAGCGCTGATTAAGACGATCGCGATCGCCTGTGCTGGCCTGACGTTGCCGCCAGCCCGCCGCCATAAACAGCGTGCAGGCTGCCAGCAGTAACAGAAAAAGGGTGATCCAAAATGCACTCATTACGGCTTCCTGTCTGACTTCAGTAGCGCATTAAGACGCTGTTGCTCATCTTCATCCAGCTCGCTGCGGGTTTTACGCTGACGGCTGCGCAGGATGATCACCGCGCCGCCCAGTAGCGCAAACAGCGCCGGGCCCGCCCAGAGAATCAGGGTGGAGGGCGTGACCGGTGGCGAATAGCTGACGAAATTGCCGTAACGCGCCACCATATAGTCGATGATCTGCTGGCGACTCTGGCCCTGCTTCATCAGCTCGTAGACCTTTAATCGCATGTCGGCGGCAATCATGGCATTCGAGTCGGCGATGCTGTTGTTCTGACATTTCGGACAACGCAACGACGCAGTCAGGTCACGGTATTGCTCTTCCTGGGCTACCGAGTCAAATTGCAGCGTGTCGATGGTCGCCCAGAGATTGATGCTGAACAGCAGGCCGCAGAGCAGTAACAGCGTTCTCATGATCCCGCCTCCGCGCTGTATTTCATCCACAACGGTTTCACTTCCTGCTCCCAGACACGCACATTCAGATCGCCCGCATGGCGATAACGAATGATTCCTTTGCCGTCGATCAGGAAGGTTTCCGGCGCGCCATAGACACCAAGATCGAGTCCCAGCATACCGTTGCCATCATAAAGACTCAGCGCATAGGGATTGCCCAGCGTGTTCAGCCAGTTAACGGCCTTGCGTCGATCGTCTTTGTAGTTCAGCCCCACCACGCGGATGCCCTGCTCCGCCAGCGTATTCAGATACTGATGCTCTGCGCGGCAGGTCGGACACCAGGTCGCCCAGACATTCAGCAACATCGGCTTGCCATCCGTCAGCACATGCTGATCGTAGATTTTGCCCGGCTGATCCAGTGCTTCCAGCCGGAACAGCGGCACCGGTTTGCCAATCAGCGCAGATTCGAGTCGGGTCGGATCGTCACCCTCGGCATTGCGGGTCAGCTGCCACAGCAGCGCCGCCGCCAGCAGCAGAAACAGCATCAGGGGAATGAACAGGATTTTCTTATTCATGTCCGCGCCTCCGTTTCCGCTTTTTTGCGCGAACGGTAGCGGGGATCGAACAGGCAGAATAGGCCACCCAGCGCCATCAGTGCGCCACCGAACCAGATCCAGCGAACAAAGGGTTTGTAGTAAATGCGCACGGCCCAGCTGTCATCATCCAGCTCTTCGCCCAGCGCCGCATAGAGATCGCGGCTGAAACCGCCATCGATCGCCGCTTCAGTCATCATGGTGCGGGCAGCGGTGTAAAAGCGTTTTTCCGCCTGCAGTGTTGCTTCATGTTTGCCGTTGCGGGTGACATCAATAATACCCATGCCGCCGCTGTAGTTCGGCCCCTGCAGATTCTGCACACCACGGAAGACAAAGTGATAGTGATGAATATCGACACTATCGCCTGCTTTCATCCGCACATCGCGCTCCACGCTGTACTGCGTGCTGAATGCAATGCCAATCACCGTGACCCCTACGCCCAGATGGCCCAGCACCATGCCCCAGTGACTGCGTGACAGATGACGTAATCCGGCAAAGAACGGGTGACGATGGGTGGCGCGTTCGTGCAGCTCCAGCAGTGTCAGTACAATAATCCAGAGCGACATCAGCAGGCCAACCACGGTCATCGCCTCAATGCGATCCTGCAACCACCAGGGAATGATCATGGAACAGGCCAGGGTCACGATCAGCGCCAGTGCCAGCCGTTTTGCCAGCTTTTGCGGTTCATCGCGACGCCAGCGCACCAGCGGTCCGATTCCCATCAGTAGCGCAAACGGCGCCATCAGCCAGCTGAACATGGTGTTGAAGAACGGCTCGCCGACCGAAATGCTGCCCAGCCCCAGTTGCTTATGTACCAGTGGCAACAGCGTGCCGAGCAGGACCACCAGCATCGCGGCAATCAGCAGCACATTATTGCCCAGCAAAAATGATTCGCGCGACCAGGTTTCATTCTGTACCCGGCCACGCACCTGCCCGCCTTTGATGGCGTAAAGCAGCAGCGAACTGCCGATGACAATCACCAGAAACGCGAGGATAAACATCCCGCGCGCCGGATCGGAGGCGAAGGAATGCACCGACACCAGCACCCCGGATCGCACCAGGAACGTCCCTAGCAGGCTCAGCGAAAACGCCGTAATCGCCAGCAGCACAGTCCACGCTTTGAAGGTGCCACGCTTTTCAGTGACCGCCAGCGAGTGCATCAGGGCGGTGCCCGCCAGCCACGGCATAAACGACGCATTTTCAACCGGATCCCAGAACCACCAGCCGCCCCAGCCCAGCTCGTAATAGGCCCACGCCGATCCCAGTACGATGCCAATGGTCAGAAAGACCCAGGCCGCGGTCGTCCACGGGCGTGACCAGCGCGCCCAGGCGGTATCCAGCCGGCCAGCCATCAGTGAGGCGATGGCAAACGCAAAGGCCACCGAAAAGCCGACATAGCCCATATAGAGCAGCGGCGGATGGAAGATCAGGCCGATATCCTGCAGCATGGGATTCAGGTCATGGCCGTCTATCGGGAAGTCCGGCAGCGTGCGGCCAAACGGATTCGACGTCAGCAGGATAAACAGCAGGAAGCCAAGATTGATCATCCCCATCACTGCCAGCACGCGTGCCAGCGCATCCTGCGGCATACCGCGACTGAATATCGCCACCGCCAGTGTCCAGGTGCTCAGCAGCAACACCCACAACAGCAGCGATCCTTCATGTGCGCCCCAGGTGGCGGCGATGCGATAGTAAACCGGCAGCAGGCTATTAGAGTTGGTGACGACATAGGCAACGGTAAAGTCGTTGCTGATAAAGGCCCAGACCAGCAGTGCAAACGCCGCCGCGATACAGACAAACAGACCCGAGGCCAGCGGACGCGCCATCGCCATCAGGCGGGCATCCTGGCGCACCGCGCCCCACAGTGGATAGCTGCTCAGCAACAGGGAGAGGCCCAGCGCCAGGCAGAGCAGAAAGGTTCCAATTTCGGGCATCATGATGATTTATTCCCCGCCTGATAGCGCGACTGCGGGCCGGTTTGATCACTCTTCATCGCGTTTTCAATCTCCGGCGGCGTATATTTCTCATCATGTTTTGCCAGAACCTCTTTGGCGATCACCTGGTTGCCCGCCGCCAGCACGCCCTGCGCGACAACGCCCTGCCCTTCACGGAACAGGTCCGGCAGGATCCCTTCAAAACTGACGCTGACCACACCACGCGCATCATAAAGTTTGAACGACACAGCCAGCGTTTTCGGATCGCGGCGGACGCTGCCGGGCATCACCATGCCACCGACGCGCAGCCGCTGTCCCGCTTCGGGCTTCTCGTGCGCCTCCCCTTTGCCGTAGAGGATTTCGCCTGGGGTATAGAAGAGATCGATGTTTGAGCGCAGCGCATACATCACCAGCGCGGTGGCCAGGCCAAGACCGAGCAGGATCGCCAGGGCCGCATAAAGGCGGTTGCGTCGACGGATATTCACAACTTCTCTCCTGCCGCTTCAGTCGCGGCTTTTTTCGATTTTGCTGCCCGGATGCGACGTTCACGTGCGTCACGCTGGCGAATCTCCGCCAGCAAACGGCGGCGCAGTAACAGGGTATGCAGCGTCAGGCCGATCAGTGAAAGCAACGTGCAGGCCACTGCCAGCCAGACGTAGAAAGCGTAACCGCCCATCGCAAAGAAGGCGTGCCAGGAGGAAAAGGCTGGAGTCATGCCTGCTCCCCCCGCTTCGCCACATCAATCGCCCAGGGACGATGACGTTCGGTTAACAGAATCAGGTTACGCAGTCGCATCAGCGTCAGCGTAATAAAGACCAGCAGATAGCCGAGGATTGCCCAGCGCAGCGGCGTGCGCATGACCGGCGCAATCGCCTGCTGGAGAATGCCCGACGAGCCCTGATGCAGGGTATTCCACCACTGCACGGAGAAGTGAATGATCGGCAGATTGACTACGCCGACCAGAATCAAAATACCCGCTGCCCGGCCTGCGGTGCGGCGGTCATCAAAAGCGTGATACAGCGCAATCACACCCATATAGAGGAACAGCAGTACCAGCTCTGATGTAAGGCGGGCATCCCAGATCCACCAGGTGCCCCACATCGGCTTGCCCCATGCCGAGCCGGTGACCAGCGCAATAAAGGTAAAAACCGCACCCACCGGAGCCATGGCGGCGGAAACCAGATCGGCCATTTTCATCTGCCACACAAGGCCGATAAAGGCGGCGATGGCCATTGAAGCATAAACACCCATCGACCACATCGCAGCGGGCACATGAATGTACATGATGCGAAAGCTGTCGCCCTGCTGATAGTCAGCGGGTGCGTATCCAAATCCCCAGACCCAGCCCAGCAGCAACGCCGCCAGCCCGGCGATGGCGAACCACGGAACCAGTCGCCCCGAAAACTGATAAAGCCGTTCGGGTCTGGCCAGCTGATGTAACGCTTTCCACATATCAAATGCTCACATTAACAATAAAAGAGTGTTGCCGCGTCTTGTACGCGCGGTTATTGCAAAGTGGCTATTGCAACGTGATGCGTAGCGCCGCCGCCGTAGCAAACGGCGCGAGTGTCGCACTGCCCATCAACATAGCGCCAAGAATCGCCAGATAGCCGCCAATCGGCAACCCCTGACTGGCCGCCTCCATCGCCGCACTGGCGAAGATTAAAACCGGAATAGCCAGCGGTAATACCAGCAGGCTCAGCAGCACGCCGCCGCGCCGTAAACCCACCGTCAGACCCACGCCAATCGCACCGAGAAAACTCAGGGTTGGCGTACCCAGCAACAGCGTCAGGGCCATTGCCCGCCAGCCATTAAAATCCAGTGACAGCAGCAGCGCGGCCAGCGGCGACAGGATAATCAGTGGCACGCCAGTGACCAGCCAGTGCGCCACCACTTTGCCGATAACCGTTACCGGCAGCGGCGTCGGCAGCAACACCAGTTGCTCCAGCGAGCCATCGCTGAAGTCATCACGGAACAGACGCTCCAGCGCCAGCAGCGACGCCAGCAGCGCAGCAACCCAGGCAACGCCCGGTGCAATGCGAGCCAGCTGTTGCGGGTCCGGTCCGATACCTAAAGGAAACAGGGTAATGACGATCAGGAAAAACCAGAGTGGATTGACGACATCCGCGCCGCCACGAAAGGCGATGCGTAATTCACGCTGGATGAGGCGAAACAGCATCACTCTGCCTCCACATCGCCGAGGCGAATTTTACGCACCCGCGCTGCCTCTGCAGGCAAATCCTGATGGGTGGTCAGGATCACTGCACCGCCGTTATCGGCATGCCGGGCGAACTGCGCCATTAATTTTTCAATACCCGCTTTGTCGATGGCGGTCAGCGGCTCGTCAAGAATCCATAGGCGAGCCTGACTGAGCCACAGACGTGCCAGCGCTACCCGACGCTGCTGCCCTGCCGACAACCGGCTGACGGGCACCTCTTCGTCGCCCGTGAGATCGACACTTTCCAGCGCAGCAAAAATCTGCGCATTACTGCAATCGGGATGGTAAAAGCGCAGATTTTCCAGTGGCGTGAGCACGCCTTTGACGCCGGGCTGATGACCCAGATAGAGCATCGCCTGATGCCAGCTTTCACGCTGACGCAGGATTGACTGCTGCTGCCAGCGTATTTCACCCTCTTCAGGACGGCTCAGCCCGGCCAGCAGGCGCAGCAACGAGGTTTTACCGGCACCATTGGGGCCTTCAATCTGCACAATGTCACCTGCGGATACGCGAAATGAGAGCCGCCGGAACAGCGACCGTTCGTCGTATGCACAAGTGAGTGTAATGATTTCCAGCATTGAAGGGGGAGTCGCACCAGCTAAAAGTGGCCGGGATATTACCACAATGTTGCTGTGGGCCGAAGTGTGAGCCAGCGCTCAGTTTCGCTGGTAAGGGATTATTCGTGCGTTTTCATCAGCAGTCTGAATAAAAATGCAGTTCCGAAAAACGTTGTTACGCTTATTCGCATCGGACGTTACATTTCCGGCAAATAAAAAACGGCTACGCTTATAACGTTACAGCACTATCACCAGGAGAAAATATGAAGCCTTCATCAGGTAATGAGCAGGGTCCTAACGACGTAGAGAGCGAAGAGAAGGACAAGGGCACTGACATCGAAGTTGATGAGGAGGCTTTACCCTCCCGCGCGGCTGCGATTCATGAAGAGATTCGCCAGGATGGAGAAAAGGAGCTGGAGCGCGACGGGATGGCGCTGCTCTGGTCAGCTATCGCGGCAGGCTTATCCATGGGTGCCTCGCTGATGGCTAAAGGGATATTTAAGGTACATCTGGATGGCGTACCGGGCGCTTTCCTGCTGGAAAATCTCGGTTATACCTTTGGTTTTGTTATCGTCATTATGGCGCGCCAGCAGCTGTTTACTGAAAATACCGTTACCGCCGTATTACCGGTGATGCACAAACCCACCTGGGGTAACACGGGCCTGCTGTTACGGTTATGGAGCATTGTGTTGCTGGGTAACCTGATTGGTACAGCGCTGGGTGCGCTGGCCTTCAATGAGATGCCGATTTTTGACGAGGCCACCCGCCAGGCGTTTACCGACATCAGCATGAAGGTCATGGAAAACACGCCAGGCGATATGTTTGCCAATGCGGTCATTTCCGGCTGGATTATCGCCACCATGGTCTGGATGTTCCCCTCTGCGGGCGGCGCGAAACTGCTGGTGATTGTGATGATGACCTGGCTGGTTGCGCTGGGCGACCTGGCGCACATTGTCGTGGGCTCAGTAGAAGTGCTCTATCTGGTGTTTAACGGCAGCATTAGCTGGCATGAATTCCTGTGGCCGTTTGCCCTGCCGACGCTGCTCGGCAACATCACTGGCGGCACCCTGATTTTTGCGTTGATCAGCCATGCACAGATTCGCAATGACATGAGTGAAGCCGCTGTGGCCAAAGCAAAAGCTGAGAAGCGGAAGCAGGAAAAACGCCGCCAGCGTGAAGAGAAGGAAAACGCGGAATAAATGGCAAGGGCAGACAAGGCTGATTTACCGGTTTTGTCTGCCTTTCAGGCATGCTGGCTGAACCTTTGATATTGAGATCAAACCGTCAGGCTGAAGCGGAGAATCTTTTCAGCGTGAACAGTCTGCACGCGTCCGTGCTTAACTGCGTTCAGTGCAGAAAACCGGGATTGCTGGCGGAATGAGCAAACGCGCGGCAACCTGGTGAATTTTCAGGACTGTTTCGCTATACTGCACGCCGCTGTCCTCTTAGTTAAATGGATATAACGAGCCCCTCCTAAGGGCTAGTTGCAGGTTCGATTCCTGCAGGGGACACCATATGCCTGTCTCTCAACGTCAACTTTATCCATTCCGTTCAGTAAGTTAATTCAATTCTATAGTCTACCTGCGTCTCCAGCAGGCTCACAAAATCCACAGTGTTATGTTGGTATAATTGTTAGTATGTTTGGTTCGATAATGCAGATACCATCAGCCGGAGATTTTTTACTATGCCACTCACTGAGTTAAAGGTAAGGAATTCAAAGGCTGCTGCGAAGCCTGTCAAAATGACAGACGGTAATGGTATGCATCTTTTTATTACCCCCACACGGTTCCAAATACTGGCGTTTTCAGTATCGCTTTGGCAGCAAACAAAAGATTCTTGCTCTCGGTGTTTATCCTGAGGTTTGACCTGCTCCCCGTTGATAAACACGCCGCGATGTTAGTAATGTCTTCATAAGCCACATGAGGACAACCCCATGAACGCGGGATCCGCGATAAGGAAATGCAGTTAAAGCAGTGATGTGAAATTTTCGACCAGATCCTCAACAAATCCATAGCAAAATAATGAGCACCAAAATCATATAAGGAATTAAAAATGAATAGATATTCAACAGTTGCAGCCCTGTCTTTAGCAGTTTTGCTTACCGGCTGCGACAGCAAACCCTCCTCTTCCGAAATCCAGAAAGCTATGCAGGACAACATTGAGCGCACAAACCAGACAGCGATTCGGTGAGAATAGCAAAGACATGCTCACGACTCTAAACCAAGCTGATAAGGTTTCCTGTAAGGAGTCAGAGGAAAAAGGGAAATACCTTTGCAAAGTGGATACTGATATAAAACTACCCATGATGGGCGAGAAGCAAACTGTAGCTGAATTTAAATTCATTAAAAACGATGGTAACTGGAAAGTGTCACCGTAACCTAACGCATCAATCTACAATAGAAATTCTTAGAAAAATCCCGAAGGAAAGCTATTTTATTCAATTGCAGCGCCAGAAAATATATCAAAAAAACAAATCACTCACACCATTATCAGGATTTTTTTAGGGATGAAAAACACTCACTATTAATTTACACAAATTAATGAGTGAGCTTTTGCAACTCTACTTAACTGTGCGAGAAGGTATAAGAATTATATTTGCCCAAACCCTATCTAAGCATCATCATCATTTAAGTATGAATTAAGATTATCAGCAAAATCAATCAAGGTAGAACCTACCAGAAAATTACCTCTTTTAGGTCGATGTTCTTTGAATATACCAATAGCTTTTAAAGAAACTCCGCCGTCCAATTTATTAATTATCAACTGAGCAATCACGCTTCCACTCATACCTGCAAGCGAAGTAACGGTTTTATTAGTACTGGCATCCTCAAAACAGATGTTTTTTTCTTTTCCGCCAGCAATAAAATGGAAATAAATATCTTCGGTTTTTCTTTCATAAAAAAAGTTGTGAAAATTAATATTAAAAGGCGACAAGCCTTTCTCAGGGTGCATTTTATGTAACTTATTAACTTTTGATGGATATCCCATGATCACAAATGAAGATGTTTTCTCAAAAAAATCGTTATTAACTTTAGTATCAAAAAGAACGCTATTTGGTATAGCCTTCATGATTTCTTCAGACATAGGAATAATAGCGTAATCTTGTTCATCATTAAAAAATACTTCCAGATGCTCGAACTTAAATTTATTTCCGTCAATCGATATGAACGACAATTCACTTTTTTGCATCTCTTTAATTACATGGGAAGCAGTAACAATACAAGGTATATGGTCACCTAATAGATATATAAAACCGCTTCCGATCAAAAAGGCCTCTTGTTTACGGTGAGGTTGAGTTATAAAAAAAGACACTAGTGAACTCTGCCATTCCAAAGCTAATTCAGTAGTCCTGCTCTCATCAATCCACGTTGGGGAATAGTGTATAATTGAAAAATGCGGATAAATTAATTTTGAGTCCTCTAACACTTTCATTTCCTTTTGAATGACAATATAATTTTTTCTGGTAAATTATTAGCAATGTGAGTTATGATCAATATAAATCTACAATTTGGTGATGATATGAACATTTTTGAAATTGAAGAAAAACTTGCTGAAAACGGTTTCAATGCGAAAGATATTGCGGCTTTAAGAATGCAAGCTGAAAAAAGTGGAACGACTTACCCGGCTTTACTTAAAGAGCTTAGCATACGTTTTATTGCTTCAATGGTCCTTGTAGCCATTCTTGCTATAGTCTGGATATACACGCTTATGTACAAGGATAGCCTCGCTGTTACCTCATACTCAATCACAATGCTAATCATAGCTCCTATTTTTTACATTTTCACACCCATGAAGTTAGGCTACAAATCATTCCGGTACACGAGAAAAAAGTGATTTATTTTTTATTATCGTAAATTGATTTCAGAGCCGAATAGTCATTATATATTTCCACGCCTAATTCAAAGCGGCTCATATCTTTGATACCCCTAACGAAGTCGGAGTTTACGTAGTAAAAAAGTCGAAATGTTTGAGGTTTTCTTATCAGCCTGAACATGCCATAGGCCGAAAGAGCAAGATCCATACTGCTGTAGGCAATTTCACCTGTTTTTTGATCAAAACCTAAGAACCTGGCTGCTCCAATGTAACCATCTTTCAAGAATCCCTGGGCGTCATTTTTTCCTGTAATAACATTCATTACACCTTCCTGAACGCCATTCACGCCATGAAGCGTGAGCATCGCACCAAAACCAACCCCTATTATATTTCCGGTTGCAGCTGAAGCGGCCATAACTCCAAACCCAGCCACCACCTGTAATCCACTCAGTACTACCCCCACACCATCGATAATATATCCCCAGATATCACCTTGCTGAACGAATTTTACTGAAGCATGCAATGCCGCCTGACCAGTACGAAGAAGCTGATCTTGTCTCATGAGATTACGATGTTCTTCTTTCAGGTTTTGAATGCATTGCTGGCATTCATCATCGCTGGCACCTGTTCGAATCGTATCCATCTGAGCATTAACGAAAATCTTCACTTCGTCCTGAAACTGAATCCTGTTGTAACCCTCAGACAGGTGAATCAAAGATAAGTGATTTGTCGTACTAAACAGCTGATTAGCTTCAGCATTAGCCATAGTCAGAAAGTAATCCTTGAATCGGTCTGGTTTCCAGTAGTCCATGACTGTGCCTTTATGTCATTATACGTATCGTTAAGTTTATTTAATCAGATTCCCTTACACAGGGAAAGCAAAAGGACCAGCTATGAGTACAGACATCTTCTTAAAAATCGATGGCATCACAGGCGAATCACTGGATAGTAACCATAAAGGCTGGATTGCTATTGAATCTTTCACCTGGGGTGCAAACCAACCAGGGAATATGTCTGCTGGAGGCGGTGGTGGCGCAGGAAAAGTTCAGTACCGGGACCTGTCGGTTCAGGCACTTATTGACAAAGCTACGCCAGCGATAATGCGCTACGTATCCAACGGCAAACATGTCGCCAAAGTTGAGCTTTCGGTATGTAAAGCCGGAGGGAGCCAGATTGAGTACTGTCGCATTACGCTTGAAGACGTCCTTATCACTAATGTGGTTTTCAATGGCACTACAAATCGCGACCTTATCGGAGTCTCATATCAGTTCCAGGCATCAAAAGTCAGAACACAGTACTGGGAACAGTCAGCGAGTGGCGGCAAAGGCGCTGAAACTCAGTCAGGGTGGGATATTAAAGGTAATAAAGAACTGTAATGCCTCAAGAACATTGGATGGTTTAACACGTTCCGAAGCTTTTTATTTAAGGTGTCCATCAAGATTGGCACCTTCATATTTTATCTGCTAATAAAAATGTTTCTCAAAGTATAACTCTTAATCCGATGAGACAGTCTTGACACATTCATGAAGCATTAATGAAAATTAAGACTCATATGTTAAGCCAGAATTCAAAAAAGTTTTAATGCTCTGAAGAATCATTGCCGACTGGCTAAATGGTAATCCAGGGCTGGTTATTTAGTGTGGCTTAATATCAGTATCTATAGCGGCAAGTTCAGGAATTTTAACAACTCCCCCGCCGGCACGCCGAAGGCGTCATGCCATAAACCTGACGAAAACGATGACTGAAGTGTGCTGAAGAGTGAAAACCACACTGAAAAGCAATATCGGTCAGCGTCAGGTCAGGTCGCTCAAGCAACGTTCGTGCGCGCTCCATACGACGGCGCATCACAAACTGGTGTGGCGCTTCGCCCGTGGTGTGACGGAACATACGGGCAAAGTGAAACTCACTTAATGCCGCTTCCTGCGCCAGCACCGCCAGAGTTAAAGGCTGGTCGAGATGGGTTTCAATAAATTCCAGAACACGTCGTAATATCGCCGGCGCCAGTCCGCCACGCACCTGTGGCAGTTGCCACCTGACTTCGCTGTAGTGCTGCAATAGATGGGTCAGAAGCAGTGTGGATGCACTGCTCAGCATCAGCTGGCTTGCGGGCTGTTGCCAGTCACTGCTCAGAAGAAAGTGCCGATAAAGCTGGGTAATGCGGTCATCAGTGGAAAAGATTTTTTCATGCAGATTTAACTGCGCCGGGCTGCGGTCCCAGACCCGTTCGGCCAGCTGCCGCAGCTGGTTTTCGCTGCAATAGAGATGAACAAAGGCGAGATCGGCTCGCAGATCCCAGGTTGATTCCGTGCCTGCCGGCATCAGACAGAAGCGATCCGGTGCGCCACCATTACGCCAGCCGTGTGGGGTTTTATGCCAGGTATCGTAGCCGCCCGCGACATAAAGGCTCAGGGTGTGATGATCGCTGAGGTTGGTGACGCGATCGCCGCTGTTGAACCAGGCTGCCAGCTGAATGCCACTATTAAGATGCACATGGTCACGCAGTTGCGCTTTGTGACGTTGCAGCATTTCAAAGGTCTGGCAGGTACGCATCAAAGTATCAGTTCAGATAAAACAGAAGATCAGTTTACGGATTGTAAGGGACAGAGAACAGGTCACATTGGGACGGAGGATAAAAATGCGCAAGATTTTGCAAATCCGGCGCAATGCCCTGCAAGACCAGAACGCAGTGCAGATGCAGAATCAACGGTTTAGATCGGAGAATCTGGCATGAACCTGTTTTTGTATCTTTCTGTTGTACTTATCTGGGGCACGACCTGGATCGCGATTTACGCGCAACAGTCTGCGGGCGATAACGCCGTGGTCGTCGCGGTGTTCTGGCGGTTTTTGCTGGCTTCACTGGTCATGCTATTGCTGCTTACGCTGATAAAACGGCTGCACAGACTGACACTGCAGGATCATCTCTTTTGTATGCTGCAGGGCTGTTGTGTCTTTGGCTTCAACTTTGTCTGTTTCTATTACGCGTCCGGCTATATCAGCAGCGGACTGGAGTCAGTGATTTTCTCAATGGCTGTCATGTATAACGCCATTAATAGCTGGGTATTCTTCCGTCAGCGCCCCTCTGCACGTCTGATTCCGGCGGTAGTGCTGGGGATGGCAGGCATTGTTGCCCTGTTCTGGCACGATCTGCGCAGCACGCAGGCCTCGGCAGAATTGATATGGGGCATTGGATTGAGTGCACTGGGCACCCTGGGATTTTCATTCGGCAATATGATCAGTCAGCGACATCAGCGTCTGAAACGCGACGTACTGACAACTAACAGTTACGGCATGTTATACGGTGCGGTTGCGATGGCCCTTGTCTCGCTGGCACAGGGGATTTCGCTGCAGCCAGCATGGAATACCCAGTGGGTGGGAGCCTTAACTTATCTGGCTCTGGTAGGGTCGGTGATAGGGTTTGGCGCCTACTTTACGCTGGTCGGTCGCATCGGAGCCAGTCGTGCTGCATATACAACTGTCCTGTTTCCGCTGGTTGCACTGGCACTTTCCACCCGATACGAAGGGTACGAATGGCATGCCAGCGCCATCCCTGGCCTTGTCATGATTTTGCTGGGCAATGTTGTGATGTTTGCCCGCTGGCCGGCAAGCCGTCGCCGGGTCATTATCTGACATGAATGCGGGCTAAGGCCCGCGTCCGGATGGGCGTTACGCCGACTGCTGCTGAAGAAGTTTCTGTGGTTGATTGATCGCTTTACGCGCAATCCAGTAAAGCAGAACACGCTCATCGTCACTATCACGATCGGCCATGGAGAGCAGTTTCAATGCCAGGGTCGATTTAGTCACAGGCTGCTGTTCTGTACTGAGTTCAATCACCGCCTGACCGATGATGCAGCAAACGTCATCCTCACTGCTATTGGATTCATATGTCCGGTCTTTCATATTTCCTCCTGTTAAGTGAGTTGTAAGTCTGGCAAATAATCTGGAAACCCGCTCACAGAAACAGCGAAATGAAACATTATCTTACGGCTAATTACGCTTACACATCATGATGCTGTATTGGTTACTTTTCCCGTTACGCCCCGTCGCTGCACTGTGACGATGTCGTTCATACCCTCTGAAGAGCATTTCATTCCCTGATCCGTTCTATTCATGCCTTTATTACACACGCACGCGAAGCACGGCTTTATTCTGACCGCAGTTTCCAGATTCCCGGACGGGAGAGAAAAATCATGAACCAGACTCAACAGGCTTCTTACCAGCGTTCCCGCTGGCTTACATTGTTCGGCACGGTAATCACTCAGTTCGCGCTGGGGTCAGTCTACACATGGAGTTTGTTTAATGGCCAGCTGTCACAGAAGCTGGATGCCCCCGTCAGTCAGGTCGCTTTTTCTTTCGGCCTGCTGAGTTTAGGTCTGGCTATCGCCTCTTCGCTGGCCGGTAAATTACAGGAACGTTTTGGTGTACGCCGCGTCACTATCGGTGCAGGTGTACTGATGGCACTGGGTTTCTGGCTCACCGCTCACGCAAATAACCTGATGATGCTCTATTTCAGTGCCGGCTTGCTGGTCGGTCTGGCCGATGGCGCAGGTTACCTGATGACGTTGTCTAACTGCGTGAAGTGGTTCCCTGAGCGCAAAGGAATGATCTCTGCCTGTGCGATTGGGGCATACGGTCTGGGCAGCCTGGGATTTAAATTTATTTGCGGGGCGCTGCTGGCGACGGTGGGTCTGGAACAGACCTTCATGATCTGGGGCGTGCTGGCGATGTCGATGATTATTCTCGGTGCGCTGCTGATGCGTGAAGCACCACTGCAGCAGATCGGAACCTCAACTAAAGGTCAGCAACATACGCGGGATTACACGCTGGCACAGTCGGTACGTCTGCCGCAGTACTGGATGCTGGCGCTGATGTTCCTGACCGCCTGTATGAGCGGCCTCTATGTGATAGGCGTTGCCAAGGATATCGGCGAAGGCATGGTGCATCTTTCCACGCAGACAGCTGCCAGCGCAGTAACAGTGATCGCGATTGCCAACCTGAGCGGTCGTCTGGTACTGGGTGTGCTCTCTGACAAAATGATGCGCATCAGAGTCATTTCACTGGCGCAAATTGTGTCTCTGATCGGAATGAGCGTGCTGCTGTTTACCCGGATGAATGAGATGACCTTCTTCCTGTCACTCGCCTGTGTCGCCTTCAGCTTTGGCGGCACTATCACAGTGTTCCCATCGCTGGTGAGTGACTTCTTCGGGCTCAACAACCTGACTAAAAATTACGGTCTGCTCTATCTCGGCTTTGGTATCGGTAGCGTGCTGGGTTCACTGGTCGCCTCACTGTTTGGTGGTTTCACCGTCACCTTCAGCCTGATTATGACGCTGCTGGTCATCTCGCTGTTCCTGTCACTCACTATCCGCTTACCTCAGAGTTCCATCACAGCAGAACCGGTGTTGCAACGCCATTAACGCTTACTGACAATGATTACGGGCCGCAATTAAGCGGCCCGTAGTCGTTTAACCGCGGAATCGCGGCTCTGCCATTCCCGCCACCGCCAGGTCTACTGCAAAGATATCGCCGGACTGCGGATAGCGTGCCAGCTCCTCTTCCGTGCGATCTTCACGTGAACTGGTAATGAACAGCGTTTTAAGATCGGCACCGCCAAAGGCCACCATGGTTGGCCACTTCACCGGCAGCAGGATCTCATCGACGATTTCGCTACTCTGCGGATCGATACGTACCACGCGTCCGCCATCAAACTGTGCAGACCAGTAAAATCCTTCACTGTCCACAGCAGCGCCATCCGGTAGCCCGCCCTTCGCGTCGAAACGGCGGAACAGCGTGCGCTCACCCGGTTCGCCCTGCTCATTCAGCGGATAGCGATAGAGTGCCTCATTCGGCGTGTCGCTGTGATACATCCAGCGTCGGTCAGGAGAAAATGCCAGCCCGTTGGAAATTTTAATGTCGCGCGCCTTCACCTCCAGCTTCAGGTCAGGCGTCACACGGCACAGCAGGCCGCCGTTTTTGTCCTGCGGTTCCCACAGGCTGCCGCACCAGAAGTTACCCCAGGGATCAACGCGGCCATCATTAAAGCGACTTTGCGCAGCGATACCGGGATTCTCTGCGACCTTTTTCTCCGGCTTACCCTGCGCATCCAGCAGCCAGACACCGCCGCGCAGTGCCGCTATTATCCCGCCCTGCTCACGCAGCCCAATACATCCCACCTCTTCCGCCTGCGGGAAGGTTTGCAGCTCGCCGCTGACTGGATTAAAACGGTGAATGGCCGGTGCCAGGATATCGACACAGTAGAGCATCTGCTCCTCCACTGACCAGAGCGGGCATTCGCCCAGCTCTGCCTGTAAAGCCAGAATATTTTTAACGTCATGCGGCATGTTTCTCTCCCATTGAACTGACATGCTAATAATGTAGTGGTAAAAACTTTCAAATGAGAATTATTTTCGCTTGATTTTGAGACTATTCTCTTTGATAGTATTAATTATTCAGTTCATTCCGATGTTTTTAATTCCCCTTGCTGCATAATTCAGCATTTTGAAATATTCCGTCATATCTTCTTAAATAACTCTACAAAGCCTGCATCTTCACTCCACTTTTCCGGCGTAGTGTCGTAGTCATTGGAAAAGAGGAGAAGCTTCCGATGAAGAGATTAATTAAAGTCGCTTCTGTCGTTGCACTGATGACGTTATTAAGTGGTTGTATTATCAGCCCACGACACGACAATGGCTGGCATCGCGGTGGTGGCGGCGGATATCATGGAGGCTACTATGGAGGTTATCACGAAGGGTATCATGGCGGTTACTATCGCCACTGACGGGCAAAGATGTCACACAGCATAAAATAAAAGCATTACATTTTAAGGGCGGGATATTTATCCCGCCCGTTTTATTTAACTTTTCAATGCGTAATTACACTGGAACCACGCTTTCTTCAGTCCCGGAATATGACTCTCCTCGGCAGGCAGCGCTTCGACCTTATCAAATCCTTTACTGCTGCAGTAATTCGCCAGATCAATATCCATTGCGTCACGATTGACCTTTGCCGGGTCAAAACGGTACTGAACGGTATTTGAATCCGGATCTTCATCAACACGTTCGAATGCCCCGGGTTTGCTGGCAGTACATCCACTCAGCAAAATCAGCGCTACTGCGCCGGTAATTAGTTTTTTCATAGTTGTTGTCCTCACGTTGCCGCGCAGTGTATGACGCAGC
Organism: Pantoea sp. ANP04; assembly: GCF_041982285.1. Taxonomy (NCBI): domain Bacteria; kingdom Pseudomonadati; phylum Pseudomonadota; class Gammaproteobacteria; order Enterobacterales; family Erwiniaceae; genus Pantoea; species Pantoea sp. ANP04. The sequence goes on from NZ_JAUTYS010000001.1 coordinate 522,572, forward strand.
ATGTCGATCATCCATAGGATTTATGCGCGAAAATTAAAAATTGAGAAGCTTTTGCCGATTAATGTAATACGATTAAACGGCTATCGCTATCGTGTCAGAAATGACAGGATGTACTCAGACAAGACGAAACGAAGACTGCACCACACCAGGAAATGCCAAAAATAAAAAAGCTGTTCCTCTCTCTTCCCTGCCCGCGCTTAGCGGGCTTTTTTTTGCCCGCTATTCCGCGGTCGCTTACTGACCCGTCATTGCCACCATTCTACGTAACAGGTTAGCGGCGCGTTTGTCAGGTAATGCCAGAATGGCACTGTAGAGATCAATGGACATGCCACACAGCGATGAGCGATCCACTGCCGTGTCAGCTGGCATATTCAGCTGCTGCAGTTTGTCGCCCCATTTCAGAAAGAGGCGTCCGACGATCTTTTGCAGATCATCCTGCGCCTGCGTCTTATCGAGGGGCTTTTCGGGCGGAGGGCTGTTAAGCAGCAACTGCTCCATGGCATCCGCTTCTTTGCGATTCAGCGAAGACGGTAGCGTAGTCTGTAAATTAATTCCTCCACTCACCTGCGGATAGAGAAAACGGAAGCAGAGGCCCGGATCGATTTGATTCAGCGCCCGCATCTCTTCTACTGAGACGCCGATATAGTTAACCACCGCTGCATCCGTTGCGCGCATCAGCCGTTGGTTGACCACCTCAATCAGCCAGCCACGCAGTTCACCTGTTGCCTGCAGAGCGGGCTCGCCTGCACGGATTCGACGGGTCAGCTCCTGGGTCAGCAATAACCAGAGCGCGGGTTCCTGCGTTTGCAGCACGCGATAGCCTGGCATCTTTGCCAGTTGATTTACTGCCTGCTCATGCTGGCTTGCCTGCAACTGATGCGGCGCGACCCAGCTGAACCAGAGCAGATTAGCCATGATCAGGGGCAGCAGAAAAATGAGCAGCCCCTGCCACAAACGCAGTCGGGTCGTTTTGATCAGCACAATAACGATCAACGCCAGCAATGCAAACGCAGCCAGCGTAATAAAAAGCAGAGAATTCATGCTGCGGGGTTAATCCTTACGCACATCGATTAGCACAGGGCAGTGAGCACGCTCAATCACCGCTGCGCTGACCGAGCCTTTTAATAACCTGTTAAACGAAGAGAGGTGGCGACGTCCCATGATAATCATGCTTGCCTTAAGCTGTTGTGACTGGGCAACAATGGTATCTGCCGCCTCACCCGCCAGGATCACGCCACGCGCATTAATGCCAGCGCGCAGTAACGGTGCCAGTGCATGACGCACCACCATTTCCGCCGTATTTTGCTCATCCTGTGCTGCCACAAAATCGGCCGGGTCTTCACCCGCATCGATTTCCATCGGCTGATTACAGGAGGAGTAGGCAGGATCGACGCAGCACAGCACCACCACTTCGGCGCGATGTGCCAGCGCTTCTTCAATCGTCAAGGCAACCACTTTCCCGGCAACCGGAGAGTGGTCTATGGCCATCAGCAGGGTTTTCATCAGATGCTTATCCTTAAATCGCGGCAACTTTGCCGATTTCACGCACCAGCGCCTCTTTACACTTCAGCATCTCGTCACGAAAACGCGCTTCATGTCGCAGAAAACGAGCAGAGGGCACCAGTAAAGAGACAGAAAAGCGACCAAACAGCGTATCCAGCGCAAACGCCATGGTAGAGATCCCTTCCAGGGTTTCACCGCGATCCACGGCGATACCGGTTTCGCGGACTTCCCTGATAAGTTGTAGCAATTGTGGCAATGTTTTCACCGTCTGATCGGTCAGCTCCTGCCAGGCATCGCCAACAATCGTCCGGACATCTTTTTCACACTCCAGTGCCAGCAACGCCCGTCCGCCGGAGGTACTGTAGAGCGGCAGATTCAGTCCCATATGCGGGACAACCCGAAGTTCACGTGACGCCACGACATGGTGAATAATCGCCAGCTGGCTGCCGCTGGCGCGCGCCAGCGAGACCGTTTCATTAGTATCCGAAGAGAGTTTTTCCAGTAGCGGACTGACCAGATCAACCACGTCGGTATGCACACTGGAGATCAGTTTTAACAGGGCAGGTCCCAGACGCAATCCGCCCGCCCCACTGCTGCGCACAAGCTCTGCGCTGTCGAGCGCAGCGACAATGCGCTGCACCGTTGAACGGGGCAGTTTCACCGCCTGAGCGATCTCGCCAAGGCTCATGCCGCCCGGCTGTTCGCCCAGCGCATTAAGAATTTTTGCCGCACGGGCGATGACCTGGATACCGCCCGTTTTTTCATCCTCGCGGCTGGAGGGTTGATGTGCCATAGCGTCGTCCTGTTTGAGCTGCCTTACTGTAGCGCGAATGCCGCACTTTTTACAGCCTGTACCACATTGCAATACAGCATACCGGGATGTAATATTACGCCCTGTACCACATTGCAGTACACTGCATCATAATAACGAGATTGCCAGTAATGAACACTAAGCCCGCCACGCCGCCGGCTCCTCATCCTTTTACACTGCGACTAGCCCTGGGCCTGATCGGCGTGCTTATTGCTGCGCTGACCTCCGGGCTGAACGACCGCGTCAGTGATATCGCGCTGGCTGATATCCGTGCCGCAACCGGCATCGGTTTCGATCAGGGTAGCTGGATCATCTCCGGCTATCAGGCGGCAGAAGTTGCGGCGATGATGATTGCCCCCTGGTTTGCCGTCACCCTGTCGCTGCGGCGTTTTACGCTCGGCGTGTCGGCGGGATTTATGCTGACCGGCATTCTGCTGCCGCTGGTGCCGGATCCCACGCTGTTTATCAGCCTGCGCGTGCTGCAGGGGCTGTTTGGCGGCGCACTGCCGCCGATGCTGATGACTGTGGCTCTGCGCTTTCTGCCGCCGCCTTTTAAGCTGTTCGGCCTGGCAGGCTATGCGCTGACCGCGACGTTTGGCCCCAATATGGCAGCGTCGCTGGCCTCAATATGGACCGACCATGTCGGCTGGATGATGGTGTTCTGGCAGGTGGTGCCTGGCATGCTGATTGCGATGGTGCTGATTAGCTGGGGGATACCGCAGGACCCGCTGCGTCCGGAACGTTTTCAGCAGATCGATCTGTTCGGCATGGTGACCGGTTGCAGTGCTGTCGCGCTGCTGGTGCTGGTGCTGACCCAGGGGGAGCGCCTTGACTGGCTGAACTCGCCACTGATCGCCGGTATGCTGCTAGCCGCCTTGCCGCTGCTGCTGGTTTTCCTGATCAATGAGTGGTTTCACCCGCTGCCGCTGTTTAAATTGCAGATGCTCCGGCGACCTAATCTGGCGCACGGCCTGCTGGGGCTGGCCTGCGTGCTCATCCTGGGGCTTTCAGGTTCCGCGCTGCCTTCGGCCTACTTTGCTCAGGTGAGCGGCTTTCGCCCCCTTGAGTTTGCCCCGCTGGCACTGACCGTAGGCCTGCCACAATTGCTCATCGCGCCACTGATTGCGGCACTGCTCAATATCCGCTGGATTGATTGCCGCTGGATGCTGACAGCGGGCGTCGGCCTGCTGGTGACTGCCTGTCTGCTGGGCTCGCAGATCACCAGTGACTGGGCGCGACAGAATTTCTGGCTGCTGCAAATCCTGCAGGCGTTCGGACAACCGATGATCATTTTGCCGATTTTGATGAGTGCCACCAGCGTTGTGGCCCCACCTGAAGGCCCGTTTGCCTCGGCGATGTTTAACACAGTGCGCGGCTTCTCCAGCATCGCTGCCTCCACGCTGGTTGAGGTATTCCTCTCCCATCGTGAACAATTTCATTCCAGTGTCCTGATTAATCAGGCCGCCAGCCGCAGCTGGCTGATGACCGCGCCAACAGCCGACCAGGCCAGCCGCAGTTTGCCGCTATTGCCGGATGGCAGCATCAGCGCCAGCGATAATCTCAGCGGATTCGCCACGCTGGTCCGGCATCAGGCCACGGTGCTGAGTCTGAGCGATAGCTGGCTGATGCTGACCGGCTTTGCCGCCTGCCTGTTATTGCTTACCGCCATCCTGCCAAAACGGGTCTGGCCGCCTCAAACTTTGATTCAAAACCCCTCCCGGAATAACTGAATATGCGTACTTTTGAAATGAGAAGAACCCTGCTGCTGAGTCTGCTGCTGCTGGTGTTACTGGCCATTGCCTTTGTCGTCTGGTCAATGATGACCAGCAACGATCACCGCACCAACGACGCTTACGTTAATGCGGATTACACCCTGGTAGCACCGAAAGTCTCGGGCTACATAAGCCATGTTGAGGTGCAGGATAATCAGCAGGTCAAAGCGGGCCAGTTGCTGGCAACGCTGGATGACCGTGACTATCGGGTGGCGCTGGAGAGTGCTGAAGCTGACCTGCAGGTGAGTCAGGCGAAACTGCTGAGCAGCCAGGCTCAACTGGAACAGCAGCAGTCGATGATTGATCAGCAGAAAGCCAGCGTCGCGGCAAGTCAGGCTTCTGCGCAGTATGCGGGTCAAAGCGCCGATCGCTATAACCGCCTCTATAAAAGCGGCACCGTCGCCGCTGACGATCAGCAAAAGGCCAGCTCAAATCAGCGCTCGGCGCTGGCAGCTGTCCATCAGAGTCAGGCTGCACTGGCATCGGCAATAAAACAGGTGGGCGTATTACAGGCGGCGGTGCGTTCAGCAGAAGCGGATGTTGCCGCAGCCAAAGCCAGCGTCGATCAGGCCAGGCTGAATCTCTCCTACACGCGCATTACGGCTCCTGTTGACGGCATGGTGGGTCAGCGTGCGGTGCGGACAGGCGCATACGTTTCAGCCGGAACCCGTCTGCTGGCCGTGGTCCCCCTGCAGCAAACCTACATTACGGCTAACTACCTTGAGACGCAGTTAAGCGATGTGCGCCCAGGACAGCGGGTCCGAATCCGGGTTGATGCCCTGCCAGGCGAGACCTTTACCGGTCATGTGGACAGCATCGCACCGGCCACTGGTGCAACTTTTTCAGCGATCGCTCCCGATAACGCCACAGGCAACTACACTAAAGTCGTTCAACGTCTGCCGGTGAAAATTGTGCTGGATGGCGACCAACCGCATCTGGCTCAGTTACGTGTCGGCATGTCGGCGATCCCTGAAATCGAGGCGCCCTAATATTGTGAGCAATATCTCAGAACGGGCCTATTTCATTTGGGTGGGATTACGCGTAAATTAGCGCCTGATCCTGTTCTGAGAGTTATTCAGATCGACCCGGAAGAGAGCAGACCATTACTGAAATGGCGATCTCTTTTCCACATCTGTTCGCGTTGCACTGGTTTGGGATCGCCATCATCGTAACCGCTCAGAGGAGTTGCTTTGTGAAATATGCCTTGATGGGAATATCTTTTTTCGCGTTACTTTGGTTCGGAACCTTTGTTCTGCTGCTGAAGTAATGGCGTGACAGTGCCGCCAAGGGGCGACCATCGTGTCGCCCCTGCTGGCTGTCAGCTCTCTTCTTCTGTTTTCATGCTGCCCGGCAATACGCCATCGGCACGAAACATCGCCTTAATTCCCCGCACTGCCTGACGAATACGATCGCTGTTTTCAATCAGCGCAAATCGCACGTGCGTGTCGCCATAGTCACCAAAACCGATACCAGGGGAAACACAGACTTTCGCCTCCTGCAGCATATGTTTAGCAAATTCCAGCGAACCCAGATGTGCATAGTGGTCGGGAATTTTTGCCCAGACGTACATCGAGGCTTTGGGGTTATCCACCATCCAGCCCGCTTCATGCAAGCCTTTGACCAGCACATCACGGCGGCGTTTATACTGCTCAGCAATGTCACGCACGCACTGCTGATCCCCTTCCAGCGCGGCAATGGCTGCCACCTGTAGCGGCGTAAAGGTGCCGTAGTCATGGTAACTCTTGATACGCGCCAGCGCGGCGACCAGCTCTTTATTACCCACCATGAAACCGATACGCCAGCCTGCCATGTTGTAGCTTTTTGACAGGGTAAAGAATTCAACGGCGACATCACGCGCGCCCGGCACCTCCATAATCGACGGCGCTTTCCAGCCATCGTAGACGATGTCAGCATAAGCCAGATCGTGGATGACCAGCACGTTGTACTGCTTCGCCAGCGCAATCACCCGCTCGAAAAAGTCGAGTTCCACACACTGTGCGGTCGGGTTGGATGGGAATCCAAGGATCATCATTTTTGGCTTGGGGTAGCTTTCCCGAATAGCACGTTCCAGCTCAGTGAAGAAGTCGACACCCGCCACCAGCGGCACCGAACGCACCTGCGCTCCGGCAATCACTGCACCGTAGATATGAATCGGATAGCTGGGATTGGGCACCAGTACGGTATCACCATGATCCAGCGTCGCCAGCATCAGATGCGCCAGCCCCTCTTTGGAGCCAATGGTGACAATTGCCTCAGATTCGGGATCGATCTCCACCTGATAGCGCTCAGCGTACCAGCGCGAAATCGCTCTGCGCAGACGCGGTATGCCGCGCGAGGTGGAATAACCGTGGGTATCGTCACGCTGCGCCACCTGGCATAACTTTTCGACAATGTGAGGCGGAGTCGGACCATCCGGGTTGCCCATTGAAAAGTCGATGATATCTTCGCCGCGCCGACGCGCAGCCATCTTCAGTTCAGCAGTGATGTTGAAAACGTAAGGGGGTAAACGTTCAATACGCGAGAAACGACGGGGTGTGCTGTTATCAGCCATGATGTCCTCTGGATTACGTAAGCGCCCGGACCGTCCGAGCGACGTGGGTCACTGCGGTGACCCGTTACGAACATAACGTGGCGAGGATCATTTTGTCGAGGGTGGCGGAAAATTTTTTTATTTTTGCGGATTCAGCCGTCCCAGCAGCCAATCGTTCACCCAGTGGCCATCCAGCAGATAATTATCCCGCAGCGTGCCCTCCAGCTGAAAACCGTTTTTCTCCAGAATACGGCGTGACGCCCAGTTCCCTTCAATCACCATCGCCTTGAGTTTGTGAAAATCGGCTTCAAGCAGAAACTGACACAGCGCCGCCAGCGCTTCGCTGCCATAGCCCTGACCACAGTGGCGATGCAGCAGCATATAGCCCACCTCCGCCTGACGATACGGCTCCCATTCCGGGCTGCAGCCAAACAGGCCAATGGGCTCACCGCTGTCCTGGCGTCTTGCCACCAGGCAGAGCATATGAAAACTGCCCGGCTGCCAGGGTGCCAGACGCTGTGTGAAACGCTGTCGAATATCCGCTTCATCCGGGATTTCGCTTACCCATTTCATGGTGTCGGGATCTTCATGGACGGCACGAAACAGTTGCCAGTCTTCGGGTTGTAATTTACTCAGGGTTAGTCTGTCGGTGACAAGTTGCATCTGTGGCTCCCGATGGGCGCGGTTTTCCAGCGGTTACTGGCGCGCGTCATCGCGCAACATAGCAAAACGGCTTCACAGCGACCAGCGTGAAAAACTATTCCCCTTTATTCCACTCAACTTTTCCTCTTTTTACTGGATTGCCGTAAAAATTGATCTGAAACATTAACTTGTGGCGGGATTGATCGGGGTGCTAGCGGTTCGCGATCACATTTTTTATCATAGAGGCACTTTCCATCGCTCACGAGTCGCCTGTGTCCTCCCACTTCACGATGTTACTGGCAGTCTTTGACCGCGCCGCCCTGATGTTGATCTGCCTGTTCTTCCTGACGCGCACCCGGCCTTTTCGTCAGCTGCTGCAAAAAGATGAGCACACCCGCGCGGAAAAAGTGGCGGTCACTGCCATCTTTTCCCTGTTTGCGCTGTTCAGTACCTGGTCGGGCGTCAATGTCGACGGTTCGCTGCTGAATGTGCGGGTCATTGCCGTGATGGCGGGTGGGATTCTGTTTGGTCCCTGGGTTGGCATCGCCACCGGTGTGATTGCGGGTCTTCACCGTTTTCTGATCGATATTCATGGCGTCACTTCCGTCCCCTGCCTGATTACCAGCATCATTGCCGGTGTCGTCGCAGGCGGGATTAATCGCCGGGTGCTGAAAGAGCATCGCTGGCGCGCCGGTATCGTCGGCGGCATGCTGTGTGAAGCCCTGACGATGTTGCTGATCGTCCTGTGGGCGCGCCCTGCCTCACTCGGGCTGGCGATTGTGTCGGAGATTGCCCTGCCGATGATCCTCGGCGCGTCCAGCATCGGCATCATTGTGTTGCTGGTGCAAAGTGTTGAGGGAGAGAAAGAGGCTATTGCTGCCCGCCAGGCCAAGCTGGCACTGGAGATCGCCAACAAAACGTTGCCGCTGTTTCGTCAGGTGAACAGCGACTCGCTGCGCAATATCTGTGACATTATCCGAAGAGAGATCAAAGCCGATGCGGTGGCGATGACGGATAAAAAGCAGATTCTGGCCTACGTCGGCTATGGCGAACATAATTATAAGCATGGCGATGATGGCATCAGCCCGACGACGGCGCAGTCTATCAACAGCGGTAAAATTATTATTAAGAACAATGATGAAGCGCACCGCACTAAAGATATACATTCGATGATCGTCATCCCGCTGTGGGAAAAAGGCAAAGTCACCGGCACGCTGAAAATCTATTATCGCCGCGCACACCGTATTACCGGCTCGCTGAAGGAGATGGCGATTGGCCTGTCACAAATTATCTCAACCCAGCTTGAAGTGTCGCGCGCCGAGCAGCTGCGTGAGATGGCCAATAAAGCGGAACTGCGCGCGCTGCAAAGTAAAATAAATCCCCATTTCCTGTTCAATGCGCTGAATGCTATCTCCTCTTCTATCCGGCTCAATCCCGATACTGCCCGCCAGCTGGTCATTAACCTTTCACGCTATCTGCGCTACAACCTGGAACTGAACGACGATGAGCTGATCGACATCCGTAAAGAGCTGTGGCAGGTGAAAGATTATATCGCCATTGAGCAGGCGCGATTCGGCGATAAACTGACGATGATTTATGACGTCGATGAAGATCTGCATTTTCTGCTGCCAAGTCTGCTGATTCAGCCACTGGTAGAAAACGCCATTGTGCATGGGATTCAGCCCTGTAAAGGCAAAGGCGTGGTCACGCTGAGCGTCCGGGATCTGGGCGATCGGGTGCGGATCTCCGTGCGGGATACCGGTCAGGGCATCAGTGACGAAGTCGTGGAACGGGTGGCGCGCAACGAGATGCCCGGCAATAAAATCGGTCTGCTCAATGTGCACCATCGCGTCAAACTCCTGTCAGGTCAGGGACTGAACATCGTGCGGCATCAACCGGGGACCGAGATCGCTTTTACGCTGAGTAAAAATGGCCAGCGCCTGGCGGAGAATCTGTTATGAAAGCCATTATTGTGGAAGATGAATTTCTGGCCCAGCAGGAGCTGAGCTGGATGATTCAGCATCACAGCAAAATCGAAATTGAAGCCTGTTTTGATGATGGTCTTGATGTACTGAAGTATCTGCAACAGCATCGGGTCGATGTGATTTTCCTCGACATTAATATCCCCTCGCTGGATGGCATGTTGCTGGCACAGAATATCCATCAGTTTGCCCACAAGCCGCTGATCGTCTTTATTACCGCGTGGAAAGAGCATGCGGTAGAAGCATTCGAGCTTGAGGCATTTGACTACATTCTCAAGCCCTATCAGGAGTCGCGGATTGTCACCATGCTGAACAAGCTGGAAGCCACCGCACAGGCGCAGCAGGCTGTGAGTCATCTTAGTGCCACACCTGCGCCGCAGACCGTCAACCTGATTAAAGATGAACGCATTATCGTCACTGACGTGAATGATATTTACTACGTTGAGGCGCATGAAAAGCTGACGTTTGTCTATACCCGGCGCGAGTCCTACGTCATGTCGATGAATATCACCGAGTTCTGTTCACGCCTGCCAGAGCAGCAGTTCTTCCGCTGTCACCGCTCTTACTGCGTCAGCCTGAGCAAGATCCGCGAAATCGAGCCGTGGTTTAACAACACCTATCTGCTTAAGCTGCGCGATCTGGAATTTCAGGTGCCGGTCAGCCGCAGTAAGGTTAAGCAGTTCAGACAGCTGATGCGTCTGTAATGCAGGAGAGTGAGGGAACGATTCAGGTAGAGAAGTGGCTTTCAGGACAACAGCAGGAAAAGGCAGGAGAAGTCAGGCGGTGATTTCCCGGGCCTGAACGGCTGAAGCCTCCAGGTCGGGAAAGCGATCGCGCGCACAAAGGCTGTGCGCGCGGAGTAAAGCAGAATCAGATTTCGCGGCCCAGCGTCTGACGCAGATGCGCGCCCGCCCCCAGCAGGCCAGGCTGATCGTGCGTAATCATGTAAACCGGAATGCTGGCAACATAGTCGCGGAAGCGTCCTTTATCTTCAAAAGCCGCACGGAAACCCGACGCCTTAAAGAATTCCAGGAAGCGAGGCACAATGCCTCCCGCAATATAAACGCCGCCAAAAGTGCCCAGGTTCAGCGCCAGATTGCCGCCAAAACGGCCCATAATGACGCAGAACATGGAGAGCGCGCGACGGCAGTCGGTACAGCTGTCATCCAGCGCACGTTCACTGACATCTTTCGGCTTCAGATTTTCCGGCACGCGGTTGTCAACTTTCACAATGGCACGGTAGAGATTAACCAGACCGGCACCCGACAGCACACGTTCAGCTGAGACATGGCCCAGTTCTTCACGCAGCACTTCCAGGATCTGATCTTCTTCTTCGCTGTTGGCCGCAAAATCGACATGACCACCCTCACCTGGCAGGCTCACCCAGCGCTTGTCCACATGCACCAGATGGCTGACGCCTAAGCCGGTACCGGCACCATAAATGGCGATAGGTTTATCTTTGACCGGCTCTGAGCCGCCAAACTGAATCACGTTTTCGGCGGTCAGCATCGGAATAGCCATGGATACCGCAGTAAAATCGTTAATGATTTCCAGGTGTTCAAAACCGATGTTCTCTTTGAGCTTGCGCGTAGAAAACGCCCAGTCATGGTTGGTCATTTCAACCCAGTCATCGGTAATCGGGCAGGCGATAGCAATACAGCCATCTTTAACGTCCTGCTGTTGTTCATCAAGATAGTGGCGGATGACGGCTTCGAGGCTGTCGTATTCTGATGTTGAGAATGTTTTGGCCTGGGTGATGCTGCCGCTTTCCACCTCACACAGGGCGAGGCGCGCGTTAGTACCGCCGACATCGCCGACCAAGGCATAGGTTGTCATTCTTCTGTTGCTCCGCTTGGGGTCTTAAGAGTTGGAGGACACTATAAAATTCTGCCCATAAAACAACAACGCTCACCGGTGCGATTGGTGAGCGTCTTACTCAGTTGTGCTACAGCCTAACCGCGTTAGTCCAGCCTGCACAGCGGCAACTATCTGAATCTTAGCCGCCGTTGCGTTGATTCAGGCAGGCAGTGACTTTTCTTAGCAGTGGCGGCAAATCTTCTTTCTGCATCACCACCTCAACCAGCGACAGCCATTGAGGCGCGGCCAGTCGCGTCATCACCTCGTCTAACTGCACGGTTTCACTGATGCGCCAGCTCTGCGCCTGGCCCTGAAGGCTAAGGGCGTGTGGCAGAGCCGTCCAGTTCCACGGGGCGATATCATTGTAACGTTGTGTTGCGCCATGAATCGCCCGTTCGACGGTATAGCCGTCATTATTCAGCAAAAAGATTATCAGTCGCTGCCCATCGCGCAACATTGAACTCAGTTCCTGAATGGTCAGTTGCGCCGAACCGTCTCCGATGATCAGGATAACCCGTCGATCAGGGTTAGCGGTCTGCGCGCCAAACGCTGCCGGAAGAGTATAGCCGATTGATCCCCATAATGGCTGAACCACCAGCTGTGCCCGCGAGGGCAGTCGCAATGCGGCGGTACCAAAGGCCGCCGTCCCCTGCTCGGCCAGAATCAGGTCGCCGGGTTGCAGAAATCCCTGCATGGCCTGCCAGAAGGCGTGCTGACTGATCACCGCCGTGGGTTCTGCTGGCTGCGCGGCGGGGATTGCAGCGGCAGGCTGCCACTGCTGACCATAACGTTCAAACAGCGGTTGCAGTTCACTGAGTGCATCCGCCATCGACAACGGCGCAAAACGTTCATTACCCACGCTGGCACTGAAGGGCTGCAGATCGATCAGTCGCTCGGTGGCAAACTGCTGTGTAAAACCTGCCGTAATGGTGTCGGTAAAACGGACACCGACGCAAATTGCTGCATCCACCTGTTCAATCTGTTCACACACCTGCCCTGCACTGGCCGCGCCGGCATAGGTACCGACGTAACCTGGCTGCTGCTCATCCAGTACGCCTTTGCCCATCAGCAGACTGGCGCAGGGAATCGCGCTCTGTTCGCGCAGCGCGGCCAGCGCAGATTGCTGCTGCCAGCGCAGCGCCAGAAAATCTGCCAGCAGTGAAACACGCTGTGCCGGTGCCAGTAAACGTTCTGCCGCGGCCCTGAAAGCGCGACGCGCGTCAGCCGATGCGGGCTGATGGGTGTTCAGCGGCTGTGCAGGTGGCTGTACAGCCATGGCTGCCACGTCCACTGCCAGCGACAGATAGCCGGGACGACGGGCCTGCAGCGCACTGATAATCACCCGATCAATCTCAGCCGTGGCATTGTCGGCAGTCAGCAGTGCGGTTGCCACACTGACCTCGGCAGCCATGCGAATAAAATGCTGGAAATCACCATCGCCCAGCGAGTGATGCACGCAGTCACCCTGCAACTGCGCCTGCGTGGCTGGCGCACCCACAATATGAATCACCGGCAGATACTCAGCATAACTGCCCGCAGTGCCATTAATCGCGCTGAGCTCGCCAACACCAAACGTCGTTAACAGTGCCCCCGCGCCGTTGCAGCGCGCATAACCGTCCGCCGCATAGGCTGCGTTGAGTTCATTAGCGCAGCCCACCCAGCTGATTTCAGGATGGGCGATAACGCGGTCCAGGAATTGCAGGTTGTAGTCGCCCGGCACACCAAACAGATGCTTGATACCAATCTCCTGCAGACGGGTCAGCAGGTAATCTCCGACAGTGAATGTGGACATTGCGCGTTCCTTTCAGGGAAGAGTCGGGTTAAGTATCTGACAGAGGATAAAATTAGCGAGGAGAGTAGCTATTTTAACCAGCCGCAATGCCTGGCAAGACGACGTTACGCTGGCGGAATATTCTGTAAAATCGCGAACTGCTGCGCGCTGTCACTAAGTGTAACCGTATACACTGATAGACTTTTGGCACATATTCCCGTTTTTGCTCAGGAGCGCTAAATGTCCTCTTTCCCCCATCCCGATCGCTATCAACAGATGGAATATCGCCGCAGCGGCCGCAGCGGCATCAGACTGCCTGCAGTTTCGCTGGGACTTTGGCACAACTTTGGTGACAGCACGCGGGTCGATAACAGCCGTGAGTTGCTACGTCATGCATTTGACCTCGGCATCACCCACTTCGACTTAGCGAATAACTACGGCCCGCCTCCGGGCTCGGCGGAAGAGAATTTTGGTCGTATTCTGCGGGAAGATTTTCGTGCCCATCGTGATGAGCTGATAATCTCCACCAAAGCGGGCTATACCATGTGGCAGGGGCCTTATGGAGACTGGGGGTCGCGTAAATATCTGATTGCCAGTCTGGATCAAAGCCTTAAACGCATGGGGCTGGAATATGTCGATATTTTCTATCACCACCGTCCCGATCCGGAAACCCCGCTGGAAGAGACGATGCGCGCGCTCGATCATGTGGTACGCCAGGGCAAAGCGCTTTACGTAGCTCTTTCTAACTATCCGGCTGAACGGGCTGCCCAGGCGATTGCTATCCTGCGCGATCTCGGCACCCCCTGCCTGATTCACCAGCCGCGTTATTCGATGTTTGAACGTACCCCTGAGCAGGGATTGATTCAGACGCTGGGCGATGCGGGCGTTGGCTGTATCGCTTTCTCTCCCCTGGCAGGCGGTGTGCTCACCGATCGCTATCTGCAGGGCATTCCGGAAGATTCGCGTGCGGCCAGCGGCAGCAAATTCCTGAGCGAAAGCCAGCTGACCGAAGAGAAGATGGAAAAAGTCCGCAGGCTGAATGTCATCGCACAGCAACGTGAGCAGAAACTGGCGCAGATGGCGCTGGCGTGGGTATTGCGCGATGATCGCGTCACGTCAGTGCTGATTGGGGCCAGTAAAACGGCGCAGATTGATGACGCGGTGGCCATGCTCGCCCTTCGTCAGTTCAGCGACACCGAATTAGCGGCCATTGACGCGGCTCTGATGTAAGCATTCACCGCCCGGCGCAGGTCGGGCGTTTTTTTTCACCAGAATAATCTCAATCCCCCTTCTCTCCCCAATTTCCTCACAATTTTCCGACACAATGATGCGGTAACAACAGTAATACGCAGGCATAATCACTGCGCCGCAACAGCATCAGCCTGTTGATGAGGAGAATATAATGAAAAGAGCTCTAATTTTTGCTGCCCTGCTGGCGCTGTTTTCGCCGCTGGCCTATCACACAGCCGAGGCCTCCAGTGCCTCTATTTCTCTGGCCCCTGGCGTCACCCTGAATCTGGGCGATCGCGATAATCGTGGTAATTACTGGGATGGCGGTCGCTGGCGTGAACCCCGCTGGTGGAATGACCGCTATACCTACAACGAACGCCGCTGGTGGCGACACGAAGAGTGGCGTCGTCAGCAGCAGTGGGAGCGTGAACGCCGCTGGCAGGAACGCGCCCGCGAGCGCCGCTGGGATCATCAGTATCGCCGCGATCGCGACTGGGATCATCATGACCGTCGTGGTCCAGGTCCTGGCCCGCGTGGTTTTGGGCCCCACGGACCCGGTGGACCCGGTCCGCATGGCCACGATCGTCACTAACAAAAAACGCCCGGCTATGCCGGGCGTTTTTTGTTTCCAGAAATCCCTACAGTCCCAGCGCTTCACCTACCAGCAGGTAAAGATTGAGCGCAATCACCAGCAGCACGATCAGTCGCCCGGTGTTCTGCATCAGACGCGAGTTCACCATATCATCGCCCATCAGCTCGCGGTTGCCGGTAAAGGAGAGCAGCGGAATCAGCGCCAGCGCGATACCAAAGCTCAACAGCACCTGACTCATCACCAGAACCCGTGTCGGATCCCAGCCTGCCCAGATGACAATAAACGAGGGCAGCATGGTGACAGTTCGACGCACCCAAAGTGGAATGTGGAAACGGATGAAGCCCTGCATTACCACCTGCCCCGCCAGCGTACCGACCACTGTTGAGGAGAGTCCCGCAGCCACCAGGCTCAGACCAAATACGGTTGCGGCAGCCTGACCTAACAGCGGTTGCAGCGTCAGATAGGCTTGGTCAAGCTCTGCGATTTTACTGTGACCACTAAAATGAAACGCCGCTGCCGCAGTTGCCATCATCGCCAGGTTTACAAATCCGGCAATGGTCATGGCAATCGCCACATCCAGTTTAGTTGAGGAGTAACGCTGACCTTTGCTGTCCTCACTTTTGCCCTGCGTCAGCGCAGAGTGCAGATAAATCACATGCGGCATGATGGTCGCCCCAAGCACACCTGCTGCCAGGAATACGGCATCCGACGTCGGTAACGCGGGCAGCGCCATGCCGACCACCAGCTCTTTAATATTGGGCTGGGAGAAGAAAAGTTCGACAATATAGGCGGCCGCCACAAACAACAGCAGTCCACCAATCACCAGCTCCAGCGGCTTCTGTCCGCGACTCTGTAACATCAGTATCAGGAAGGTGGCGATGCCCGTCAGCACCGCGCCCTGCATCAATGAAATGCCGAGCAGCAGTTTGAACCCCAGTGCAGCACCGATAAACTCCGCCAGATCGGTGGCCATCGCGATAATTTCCGCCTGCACCCAGTAAAACCAGACGGCAGGCCGGGGAAAGCGATCGCGGATGTGTTCGGCAAGATTTTTGCCGGTGGCGATACCCAGCTTGGCAGACATGAGCTGAATCAGCATGGCCATGATATTGGCCCACACCACCACCCACAGCAATTTGTAGCCGTAAGCAGCGCCTGCCTGAATGTTGGTCGCAAAGTTGCCCGGATCGATATAGCCAATAGCGGCAATAAAGGCGGGCCCCAGCAGTGCGAGTTTGACTTTTCTGACTCCGCGAGCAGCGCGCTCGGCGGTACGACTCTCAAGCATATCCGGTACCCTGTCTGAACATTTGCCTGCCCCGGCAGCTTAGGGGTTAGCATGTGCAAGTGAAATTCGTTTATTGTTATCGGTGTAATAGATGCTGCTATAAAGTATAGCCATTGCTATACATTACAGTAAAGGAAGAGAGTGCTAAAAATGTGAGCAACGGTGTCACTTTACGCTCTGTGTAAAATTCAGACAATAATTATGTGGTTATCTGGGTTGAACGATTTTTAAACAGGGCGTGATCTCTGGAACTTTTCTGGAAAATATAGCGATAGCGAATACTTATAATGTGGTTCAGATCTCGTTTTTAAGTAACGCGTTACATAGAATACGCAACAAAATACAACCCTCCTCAAATTTGGAGCAACTATGTCCCATATTTTGCAATTTCTTTTAGCACTGGTGGTGGTCGGGATACTCTCCTTGCTGGTGAGTCACGATCGTAAAAGCATTCGCATTCGCTACATTATACAGCTACTGGTGATTGAAATTGTGCTCGCCTGGTTCTTCCTGAACTCAGAAGCGGGACTGGGTTTCGTCAAAGGCTTCGCCGGCTTCTTTGATCATCTGCTGAAGTATGCGGCCCAGGGCACAAACTTTGTCTTCGGTAACATGAATGACAAAGGCCTGGCGTTCTTCTTCCTCAACGTATTGTGTCCAATCGTCTTTATCTCTGCGCTGATCGGTATTCTGCAGCATTTCCGTATCCTGCCGTGGGTTATTCGCGGTATCGGTACTGTGCTGTCGAAAGTCAATGGCATGGGAAAACTGGAATCTTTCAACGCCGTGAGTTCTCTGATACTGGGACAGTCAGAAAACTTCATTGCCTATAAAGATATCCTGGGCAAGATGTCACAGCGCCGCATGTACACCATGGCCGCGACGGCGATGTCGACCGTTTCGATGTCTATTGTCGGTGCCTACATGACCATGCTGCAGCCAAAGTATGTGGTCGCCGCACTCGTGCTCAACATGTTCAGCACCTTTATCGTGCTGTCATTGATCAACCCTTACCGCGTTGAGAACGAAGACGATCTGCAGTTGCAGGATCTGCATAAAGGTCAGAGCTTCTTCGAGATGCTGGGCGAATATATCCTGGCCGGTTTTAAGGTCGCGATTATCGTTGCCGCGATGCTGATTGGTTTTATCGCGCTGATTTCAGGTCTGAATGCGCTGTTTGATCTGATCTTCGGCATCAGCTTCCAGGGCGTGCTTGGCTATGTCTTCTATCCGTTTGCCTGGGTGATGGGTGTGCCGTCGGGTGAGGCGTTGCAGGTCGGCAGTATTATGGCGACCAAGCTGGTATCGAATGAATTTGTTGCCATGATGGATCTGCAGAAAATTGCAGGCCAGTTGTCACCCACTTCAGAAGGTATTCTTTCCGTGTTCCTGGTGTCGTTCGCCAACTTCTCTTCCATCGGCATCGTGGCCGGTGCGATTAAAGGCCTGAACGAAGAACAGGGCAACGTGGTTTCCCGCTTTGGCCTGAAGCTGCTGTACGGCTCTACGCTGGTCAGCGTGCTCTCCGCCGCTATCGCCGGTCTGGTTCTGGCGTTCTGAGTGCAGTGCTGAACATTTAAGGGCGAGCCTGTCTCGCCCTTTTCGTTTTTCGCCATCCCTGCTTTTCTTCCCGCTGAATACCTCTTCAGGCGACGTCTGCCTTATACAATACACTCAGATTCTGCATGTAAAGCGCGCACGAGGCGCAGCACAGCGTTATCCGTGCAGAACGCGGCGGCGCTTGCCGGGTATGTACGCGTTAAGCGTGCGCAGCAGCTGATTTGCAAAGCAATAGCGTTAGATTCGCAGAAAGGCGAATGAAAGATAAATCAGAAAGGATTTTGACAACAATGACATCGACGTTGTCAGAAAATGGTGGAGATAAGCGGGATCGAACCGCTGACCTCTTGCATGCCATGCAAGCGCTCTCCCAGCTGAGCTATACCCCCACATCTGGAATCGTTTTTCAGTGCCAAACTTTTGGGAAAAAGTTTGGTGGAGCTAAGCGGGATCGAACCGCTGACCTCCTGCATGCCATGCAGGCGCTCTCCCAGCTGAGCTATAGCCCCGAACCGAAAAACTGTCGCGTTAAGCGACGGACGGCATAATATGAAACCGCCTCCAGGGTGTCAACGGCAAAATGACATTCTCTGTTTGATCGCTGAAAAAGGCGGCAACCTGCGAAGTTTCAGCAGCATGCTACAGATAAAAATCATGTCTGGTCATGCAGTACCGTTTTTTAACTGTTATACCCGCTGCCATCAGGTTAATTCACGGTTAAATATGTTATAGGAATTTTCTTGTCTTCGTCTTTTTCGCATGCAAAACTTAGCCCGCTAATTTAGTGGCCACCGGGACCCTCTCCCGCGCGCCGCGCGTCCACCAGGCGTTATCGTCCCATTAATCATAAAAAAACTATTGAGATACTATGTCGCTGCATACACCTAAAGAAATCGCACAACTGGCGATCCAGTCTGGCGTGGCTAAAAGTCGTGCGCCTGTCAGCATCCTTCTGATTCTTGGCTTTATGGCGGGTGCATTTATTGCGACCGGCTTCCTGTTAGATCTTCACGTCATTAACTCCCTGCCCGCTGAATGGGGCTCTTTCGGTGGCCTGTTAGGTGCCGCAGTCTTCCCTGTAGGTATCATTATGACCGTGCTGGCGGGTGGCGAGCTGCTGACCGGCAATATGATGACGTTACCCGTGGCCTGGTTCGCCCGCCGCATCAGCTTTATGAGCGTAGCGCGTAACTGGTTCTGGGTGACCCTGGCGAACTTTATCGGCAGCGTGGCTGTTGCATGGTTCTTTGGCCATATGCTGGGCATGACCGAAGGTGACTACCTGAAAAAGACCGTGGCTATCGCCTCTGCCAAAGTTCATGCCGATTTCCTGCATTCCTTTATTTCAGGCATTGGCTGTAACTGGCTGGTGTGTCTGGCTGTGTGGCTGGCATTTGCGAGTAAAGATATGGTTGGCAAAATCTTCGGCATGTGGTTCCCGGTGATGGCGTTTGTTGCCATTGGCTTCCAGCACGTTGTCGCTAACATGTTTATTATTCCGGCCGCTATTTTTGCCGGTCAGATGAGCTGGGCAGAGTACTTCCCTAACTTTGTCGCCGTCTTCCTGGGCAATGCCGTAGGAGGAGCCGTCTTCGTTGGTCTGGCCTATTTCCTGGCATTCCGTCCTGCTGCCGAACCTGCCAGTAATCCTCAGTAATTCTGTTTTGCCTTTTGTCATCAGACAAAAGGCAATTTCAGCCTACGTTACTTTTCACCGT
This sequence comes from Pantoea sp. ANP04, assembly GCF_041982285.1. Classification (NCBI taxonomy): domain Bacteria; kingdom Pseudomonadati; phylum Pseudomonadota; class Gammaproteobacteria; order Enterobacterales; family Erwiniaceae; genus Pantoea; species Pantoea sp. ANP04. The sequence continues at coordinate 541,828 of NZ_JAUTYS010000001.1, forward strand.
TACTTTTTGCTGTAATATGTACCGCTAATGTATTTAACAGGGACAGTGTCGTGAAAAAGGAATGGCTTACCCCCGAAGAGCTGGCTGCAGAAACGGGTTACAGTCGGCAAACGGTGAATAAGTGGATCAAGCGGGAGAACTGGACAACCACGCCAAAGCCCGGAGTTCAGGGCGGCAAGGCACGTCTTATTCATATTGATGAACGCGTAAAAAGTTTTATTCAATCCACCCGCAACCTTAATGAACCCACAGCCACCTATGGCGCAGTAACGAATTCATTACCTGCGTTATTGTTAAGTTCCATCCAGCAAATGAGCCAGGATGAACAGGATCAACTCACTGCATTAATCTTACGTGAAGGGATTAAAGGCGTGCTGGAGCGACTGGGAATTGGTGAAGAGTAAGAAAACCGGAAGCGTAGCGCCTCCGGCTGTGTTCATTACGCCTGCGCTTCGCGCTCACTGATAAAGGCCAGGGCCTGCTCAATACGGGCCACGCTGCGGCTGCGGCCAATCGCCTCCACGGTGACATCCAGACCCGGTGACTGACCGGCACCGGTCACGGCCACACGCAGCGGCATGCCGACTTTACCCATACCCACTTCCAGCTCATCTGCGGTGCTCTGAATCGCCTGATGCACGTTTTCAGCCGTCCATTCAGTGATGGCGGCCAGCTTGTCACGCACCACTTCCAGCGGCTGACGCGCGACCGGACGAAGATGTTTCTTCGCCGCATCGGCATCGAACTCTGCGAAGTCTTCGTAGAAGTAGCGGCAGGATGCAGCCATTTCCTTCAGCGTTTTGCAACGCTCGCCCAGCAGACCCACCAGCTTCGCCAGTTCCGGTCCGGTGCGGGTATCAATTTTCTGCTCTTCAATATGCCACTGCAGATGTGTCGCCACATATTCTGGCGGCAGCGTATTGATATAGTGGTGGTTCAGCCACTGCAGTTTCTCAGTGTTGAACGCACTGGCAGACTTACTGACGGCATCCAGCGTAAACAGCTCAGCCATTTCAGCCACGCTGAAAATTTCCTGATCGCCATGTGACCAGCCCAGACGAACCAGGTAGTTGAGCAGCGCTTCCGGCAGGTAGCCGTCATCACGATACTGCATCACCCCTACTGCGCCATGACGCTTGGAGAGTTTTTTGCCATCATCGCCCAGAATCATGGAAACGTGAGCGTAGACCGGAACCTGCGCGCCAATCGCTTTGAGGATGTTGATCTGACGTGGTGTGTTGTTGATGTGGTCTTCACCACGAATAACATGGGTGATACCCATATCCCAGTCATCAACAACAACGCAGAAGTTATAGGTTGGCGAACCATCGGTGCGGCGGATGATCAGATCATCCAGTTCCTGGTTACTGAACTCGATCGGTCCACGAATCTGATCGTCAAAGATGACCGAACCTTCCTGTGGATTGCGGAAACGCACCACGCATGGCTCATCATCAGCATGATGTTCATGGCTGTCACGGCAGCGGCCGTCATAACGCGGCTTTTCGTTGTTCGCCATCTGTTCTTCGCGCAGCGCTTCCAGGCGTTCTTTAGAGCAGTAGCATTTATAAGCGGTTCCGGCTTCCAGCATGTCATCAATGACCGCGTTATAGCGATCAAAACGTTTAGTCTGGTAGTAAGGGCCTTCATTCCAGTCGAGGCTCAGCCAGTTCATACCATCCATGATGGCTTCGATAGCTTCCGGCGTGGATCGCTCCAGATCGGTATCTTCAATGCGCAGCACGAACTCGCCCTGGTTGTGACGGGCAAAGAGCCAGGAGTAAAGTGCGGTACGTGCGCCACCGACATGCAGATAGCCGGTTGGGCTTGGCGCGAAGCGTGTTTTGATTTTCATTGAGTATTGCCTTAGATGCGCGGGTTCTTTGTCTGGATGACAAAAAACAGGTTAGACGCGAAAAACAGTGGGCATATTCTAGCATCTGACGGTGAATCCTCAATGCATGCCCGCCGGTTGCGTCCCGGGAAAAGGGACTTTTCTGCCAGTAAAACCAGCACATTGGCTAAAAGCGCAACAGGATGTTTAAAAATAAACCGAACGCACATTTATGTTTTAAAAAGCGTTGACTCAAAATCAACTATCCCTATAATGCGACTCCACACAGCGGGGGTGATTAGCTCAGTTGGTAGAGCATCTCCCTTACAAGGAGGGGGTCGGCGGTTCGAACCCGTCATCACCCACCAC